>JBAWAI010000001.1:0-2514 GCA_049589215.1 Terriglobales bacterium
TGCGTGGAAAGTCCCGGACGATTTTCAATAAGGACTCCGGCCTCGATTACATGCGCGACAAGTTTCCCTTGCAGCTCGCGATGCACCTATCCCGTCCGCTGGAGGTAAGCCACGAGCGACCGAACGATATTTTCAATGTGTACTACGATGACATGGTCGCAGATCCAATTGCACAAATGCGTAAGATTTATCGCTGGCTGGGCGACGAGTGGACGGTCTCGACAGAAGAAGGCATGAAAGGGTGGTTAAGCGAAAATCCGCAGGGCCGTTTTGGGCAGCATCAGTATTCGCTCGAGCAATGGGGATTCAGTAAACGGGATCTCATTCCTTATTTTTCGGATTATCTCAAGGTGCATCCCGTTGCAACGGCTAAGGAGGTTTGAAGATGGCGAAGGGTCTTTTTGATCTGACCGGTAAGGTGGTGCTCGCGACAGGGGCGAATAGCGGTATCGGCCTTGGTTTCTTGCAGGGCTGTGCAAAGCAGGGCGCGGACGTCGTGATCTGGGGACGCCGCGCCGCGAAAAATGCCGAGGCGGTGGATACGCTGAAGGCATTAGGCGCACCGCGCGCCTTAGCTCAGGAAGTCGATGTGGCGAACGAAGAAATGGTTATCGCGGCGTTCGAAACGGCGGTTGAGAAAATGGGACGCATCGATTGCGTCTTTGCGAACGCGGGCTTCACGAGTCGCGCGCCGTCATTTCCGGACTTGACGACCGGAATGTACAATGAGTTGCTGAATACCAATCTTCACGGTGCTTTCTACACCATGCGCGCCGCTGCGCAGCACATGCGCAAGCGTGCTCAGGCCGGCGACCCAGGAGGCTCAATCGTCGCATGCGGCAGCTTGTCCATCTTCCGCGGTATTCAAGGGATGGAGCACTATGGAGCTGCAAAAGGGGCGCTATCGGCCATGATAAAGGGACTGGCGGTGGAGATGGGTCAATATGGCGTGCGTGCGAATATGATCGCGCCTGGCTTTTTCGTGAGCGGCTTCATGGAGAACGCCTCGAAAGAGCAGGCAGAGGCTGTCATCAAACAGTTCACAGCGATCACGCCACTCGGCCGAGTGGGCTACATCAGCGACATCGAAGGACCCGCTGCCTATCTCGCTTCTGACGCGTCGTCGTTCCAGACCGGAGATATCTTGGTCATCGATGGCGGCCGCATGGTCAAGTAAGTAGACGCTAAAATGGACGGAAGCGGTGGTGGCTCATGCTAGCGCCTCGATGCGAAGAATCCAAGCGAGGCCGTGCAGGTGGTGTTCGTGACTTGGTGACCCATATCGATCCGAATCTCACGTTTGACTTCTCTGAAGAAGTCCACCCTCGCCATTACGGCGACCAGGTCTCGATAGCTCAACCGATAGGTGATGTGTCCTTTCGGCGGAATAATCTGTTACCGATGTGCCCGGAACAGACCCAGTGTGTAATGGTGGCCAGGGAGGGAATTTAACGAATCGCGGAAAGCCTACTAATTACGGCTTTTTGAACGACTGAAAACCGTGTTACCCGCGCTGTTACCCACAGCTAATTTTGCGGAAAACGGCTACTGAACCCGGGACACATGGCTAAATTTCCGCCTGATTTTAATGTCCTATTTCGTATCGTCGTTCGGATCCTTGGCAACGACCTTGCCGTTTTCCCATACGTAAATCGGCGTCCCGTACCTGCGCGCCACTTCCCGAGCAGTCCGCGCAGCGCGACGCATACCACGGCCGACACCGGCGGCAAAGCTTTCTTGCCTCTTTGGTGATTTACGACGTGTGGTCATGGCCCGCGCTCCAGCAACTTTGGTTTCGATTCGGAATTCTCATATATGGCCCAATGATCTGCCAATGGCTGATACACAGCAAGGAAATTGCTCCAACCTCGTTTGAATCGTCTTATGACATCAGCGCGAGGGATGTCATGGCCGCCCTGCTTTACGCGGTTAGCAATCCGACTAAGCGCGAGCTGCGGCGAAGCAAGTCGAATATAAATGATCTCAATCAAGTAGCCCTTGGCCTTCCAATATTGGATCCGCTTCGCATAGTGCAGGCCGCTCAATGTGCTTTCAAAAGCAAACTCGGCCTTCGCCTCAACCAAACGGTTGAGTTCGCGGAGCATTAGGCGGCCGGCCGCCAGGGCTGCGAGCTCAGGGCGCAATGGCGAAATGCCGCCAGCAATTAGATCAGCATTCACAAAGTGAACTAGCCTAGCAATCTCAGGCAGGTAATCGCGAGCAAAGGTTGTCTTCCCGGCTCCGTTAGGGCCTGCAACGATAATGCATCGTGGCTTCGAGCGTCTTTTGGCCATGCGAGAAGTCTACCAACTAATAGACGCGAGAACGCGTGCTCAGGCCAAACGGAAGTTGGCCACTGAATAGCGAACACCGACATTTTAAGTTCCGATTTCCCTAAGATCCTCGTAGTCTCAGTCACGCCGCCAACGTAACCGTCTTGTGAGTAACGGGGGCGACGAGTTGCTCCGCCAGCCGGCGACGTTCGGTGGCCAAACTTTGCGCTCGCTCGGGGTC
>JBAWAI010000002.1:0-3231 GCA_049589215.1 Terriglobales bacterium
ATGGAGAATAAAGACGTGCAGAAGCAGGTCGATTCCGTGGCCGCGCCTATGCAGCGCGATTATGAGAGTGTTATTCATCAACTGCGCGACAAGAACGCGGTGGGCGTGGTGGTCGCAGTGAATGGAGGAATTGTTTGGGCGGATATCTTCGCCAGCACTCAGTTACTGCAAAAATATTGGCCAAAACTGGTTCGTTCGTATGCCACCGAAGCGGTAATTACCCGCGCCAAGGCCGCTCAGGTTTCTACTAAAGACGCGCAGAGGTTTCTCGATACTCTGGAAGCTCGTCACGAAACCTCGGATACTGAACCGGGCGTGTACCGGCAAACGGAGATCAGCGGCGACGGCTTTAAAGTTTTCGAACTGATGTCGCTGCTGCCGAAGACGGGCTTTAATGTGCATATTGCGAAGATGTCGGACTAGATTTTCGGGCGGAGCGATTTGTGGGATAGGTCGAGGGCCTAGTTGCGGGGCATCGAGAGGGCCAGGCCCTTGCGTACGACGTCGCTCGCATCGTATGCGAGTTTCAGCGCCGGCAGTTCTTCCTGGCTGAACCAACCGGCGTCAGCCGCGTCACTTGCAGCTTTCAGCTCGCCGCTGACCGGACGGCAGAGGAAATCGATCAGCACATAGTGATAGCGCACGCGCGTGGCGTCGCTTCGGGCGTCACTTTCTTGCTCGCTTCGGATGATGCGCTCATATACTCCCAGCATCTCGCCCACTTCGATGACGAGACCAGTTTCCTCGCGGGCTTCGCGGATCGCCGCATCGTGCAGAGTCTCGCCGCATTCGAGCACGCCGCCGGGCAACGACCATTCGCCGAGCAGCGGCGGCTGGCCGCGGCGGATGAGAAGGACGCGACTATCCTGAACGATCACGGCGCCGACGCCGACGAATGGGGTTGCGGGATATTCGCGGTTCATATCGATTTGCGTCGTCGCATTCCTTCGCTAGCTTACTTTGCCAATTTGCTTTTCCGAATTACTTTTCCAACTTACTTTTCCAATTTACTTTGTCGCCACCTGATACTGCTCGATCTTGCCGTCGGGCAAAATGAATTCAAACACTACGAGCGTCTTGTGTGGAAAGCTCACATCGAACCGACGGGACGTCATCCCGCCGCGATCTGACCTGGATTCTTGCGTAAATTCGGTTGGCGTCCCAAGCGGGCCGAGGCTGTCGCCGAAATCTTTTAGCGCTTGGTCGGTGAAATAACTGTTGCAATTGTCGGTGAAGAGAGAGCGATCGATCTTTCCCTGCTGCAGCCCGGCAAAGATTGCCTGCGACTGTTCTTCCTGCTTCGCGGCATCGGCATCGCGAAAAAGCAACGCCGCGATCTTCTTTGCCAGGTCTGCGGAGGCCGGCACCGCGTCCTCATTTGTGAGCACCACCACGGCAATCTTTTTGTCCGGAAAAACCATGTTGGTGGCCGTGAAGCCGGAGACCTCGCCTCCGTGTTCAATGGCGCGCTGACCCATTTCGTTGCGCACCGCAACCCCGAGGCCGTAGTGAGTGCCAAGACCATTTTTCAAGAGGGTCTCGCGCTCCATCGCCGCATAAGATGCGGGCTTGAGAACGGTTTGATTGATGATGCTGATGTCCCACCTGGCTAGATCCTCGGCGGGCATGGCGAGTTCTCCCGCGGCAAAGAGCCAGCCTTTACCTTCTTTCGGCGACGGGCGCAGAGGGCCGATCGCATAGCGCATGTAGCCGGTGGCATCGGTTTCGGTGAGGCGCTGCTGATCGATATTTATGACGCTCTTCATGCCGAGGCGGCTAAAGACGCGCTCACTCAGAAATTGCAGAAGCGGCTTGCCGCTGGCCTTTTCGACGATCAGGCCGGCGATGACGAAGTTGGTGTTGCTGTATTGCCACTCGGTGCCGGGATCGAAATCGAGGGGCTTGCGCGCCCAGAGATCCAGAATCTTATCGGCGGTGACCGGCAGCAGCATCGACGGCATGACGTAATCCTGCGGCCAGTAATCCTGATACCCCGAAGTGTGCGAGAGCAGTTCGCGGATGGTGACTTCGTTGCCGCGGGTGAGGTTGGGGACGTAGCGCGACACGGAGTCGTCGAGCGACAGCTTGCCGTCTTCGGCGAGGAGCAGAACCGCGGTTGCGGTGAACTGCTTGCTGATGGAACCGATGCTGTAGCGCATGGAGGGAACCGCCGGCGTGCGCGGCTCAACGCGGGCATCGCCATAGGCGTGCGCGTAGGTAATGGCTCCCGCCTGCACGATGGCGATTGATGCGCTCGGAACGCCCGACTCTGAAAGCGTTTTGCGCGCTAAAGCGTCGACCTGATCGCGCAGCGCGGCGGGCATGTCCTGGGCGCCTAGAAAAAACGAATACGAGAAAAGACAGAAACCAATTGCGAGTGATTTCGCAGTCCGTGAACGCCAATTCATGCAGGCTCCTAAGAAACGACTCAGTATAACTTCCGAATCGATTCGGGGACGATTCCGTCGGACGCCCGGCAACCTGCGGATGGCAGTTCGCATTACAATATCCGCCATGTCTCTTGAGGAATACAAACGAAAACGGCGATTTGAGGAGACGCCCGAGCCTCCTCCAAAAGTAGAGAAGAAGTCGAAGCACCGATTTGTGGTGCAACGCCATCGCGCGACGCGGCTGCACTACGACTTTCGCCTGGAGATGGAGGGCGTGCTGAAATCGTGGGCCGTTCCCAAGGGCCCGTCGCTCGATCCGAATGACAAACGGCTAGCCATGCAGGTGGAGGATCATCCCGTTTCGTATTTCGATTTTGAAGGCACGATTCCCGAGGGCAATTACGGCGCCGGCACGGTGATGGTGTGGGATGTGGGCACGTGGGAGCCGCTTTCGCCGGTTCCGGTGAATGGAGAATACGTTCCCGGGACGGACAAGGAAGCGGCGTCGATGCTGGCGAACGGCGATCTCAAATTCCGATTGAATGGCCAGCGACTGAAGGGCGATTTCGCGCTGGTGCACATCAAAGCTCGGCGGCCGGGGAGTAAAGGGAACGAATGGTTGATGATCAAAAAGAAAGACAATGACGTTGTTCCCGGGTTCGACATCGACAAGTACGACACGTCGGTGCTGACCAAACGCACGATGGCGCAGATCGGCGGGGACGAGGATTCGGCCGAGTGGACGAGCAGCCGTCCCGTAACGCGCGGGAAGCTCAAAGCCGAGTGGCTGGCGGATGCAGTGGCGCGGGCCGACCGCAAGAAAGTTGCAAGTAAAAAAAAA
>JBAWAI010000003.1:0-11612 GCA_049589215.1 Terriglobales bacterium
CCCGTAACCACCAGCAACATAACGAGCGAGAGTTGGTCGAGGTAAAAATCAAAATCGACCGTAAAGCTTCCCGACCGCAGCCAATGCGCCAGGTGAAAAGCATAAGGGGCCGATGCCGACGAAAACCGAAGTGCGATGAACAGCGCCAGTGCAAATGCTGTGCCGCAGAAGCTGAGCGCGATAGTCGTAATCGCTTTCTTCGACGAATGCCGCCCGAAGCAACCATTGATGGCCGCTCCTGCCAGCGGCAGAATTGGAATCAGCCAGAGGAGCGAGCCGAGTGTCGAAGCATCTTGAGAGGTCGGCGTCATAGCTTGAGCAGGTTCACCTGGTCGACGTTCAAAGTTTCGCGCGTACGATAGACGGCGATGATGATAGCGAGTCCGACGGTCGCTTCCGCCGCGGCGACGACCATGACGAAGAAAACAAAAATCTGCCCGCTGAGCGCGTGCCACTGCGCGGCAAACGCCACGAAGGAAAGATTCACGCCATTGAGCATCAACTCGATCGACATGAAGATGGTGATGATGTTGCGCTTGATCAAAAAGCCGAGCACGCCGCAGGTAAAAAGTAGCCCGCTTAGAACGAGATAGTAAGCAATTGGCACCATCTTTTTAGCGCTCCTTCCCTGATCTCGAGCCTGAAGCTACCAGTTGCGGTGCGTCGTTTTTCTTAGACGGCGACTGGTCAGCGTGCTCTGCCTTCGTGGCGCGGTGCGCCACCGCCTCGGGACGGCTGGCCAGCACGACCGCGCCCATGATCGCAATCAGAATCAGCACCGAAGTGACTTCGAAGGGCAGCAGAAAATCGTGAAACAGAAGACGCGCAATATCCTGCGGGCTGCCCGGCAGGGAGCCAATCCCAACCGACCCGGTCTGCCCGCGAGCCACCAGCGTCCAGGTCACCAGCACGGCCGCAATCAGGACTCCCGGCACGCCGATCAGAATCGCCACCCCGCTGCCTTTGGTGTGCTCTTCCTCGCCGGCATTCAAAAGCATGATGGTGATCACAAACAGCACCATGATGGCGCCCGCATAGACGATCACCTGCACGGCCGCTACGAACTCCGCGCCAAGCAGAAGATATTCCCCAGCCAGCGCGGCCATCACCACAATCAGCGAGAGAGCGCTGTTAATGGGATGGCTCTGCACCAGCAGGTTGATGGCTCCTGCCATGCAGATAGCGGCGAAGAAGAGAAATAGAATCAGGTGAAACATTTAGATAAGTTCTCAGCTCTCAGTTGTCAGTTCTCAGCAAACCCCAAAAACAAGCCGGGGAACTTGCAACTGGCGACTGTTTTACGCCCTCCACGCCACAATCAGCGCAGTCACCACAATATTCGCCATCGCCAGCGGCAGCAGCACCTTCCATCCAAACGACATTAGCTGGTCATAGCGAAAGCGCGGCAGCGTCCATCGCACCCATACGTACAGGAACATGAAAACGAAAACCTTCAGGCAAAACCAGATCACCGGAAGAACAGCTGCAATGAGCGGCGGGCCGAAGACCGGGCCCAGCCATCCGCCGAAAAACAACAGCGTAGCCAGGCAAGCCACCGTCACCATGTTGGCGTACTCCGCCATGAAAAACATGGCGAACTTCATGGCGCTGTATTCCGTGTGATACCCGGCAACCAGCTCTGACTCTGCTTCCGGCAAATCGAAGGGCGTGCGGTTCGTTTCCGCATAAGCAGAAATGAGGTAAATGAAAAATGCCACGGGCTGAACAAAAATGTTCCAATGCAAGTGGCGTTGCGCCTCCACAATATCGCGCAGGCTCAAGCTGCCCGCGATAATCAGCACACCTACCAGCGACAGCCCGAGCGAAACTTCATAGCTGATCATCTGGGCGCTCGCCCGCAGCCCGCCCAGCAGCGAATATTTGTTATTCGAAGCCCAGCCCGCCAGCGCCACGCCGTACACACCCATCGAGGTGATGCCCAGCACGACGAGCAGCCCAATGTTCAGATCGGTAATCTGGAGGTAAGTACCCCACGGCCCGAGGTCGACATAGTTTCCGAACGGGATGACGGAAATGGAAGTAATCGCAAACACCATCGCGATCATCGGCGCAGCAATATATAGCGGCTTGTAGACGTGCGGCTGGGTAAGGTCTTCTTTGAAAATAAATTTCACGCCGTCGGCAAGCGGCTGCAGCAACCCAAATGGCCCCACCCGCGTGGGTCCCCAGCGGTTCTGGATGTGCGCCGATACCTTGCGCTCCAGCCAGACGCTGTAAGCCACAGCCGTCAGCAGCACGCCGATGACGGCGAGTGACTTGATAATCGAAATGATTACGAATGCCGTTATGCTCATCTAAAGTGTGGCGCGGGCCACCTCGCCCGCGGCTCTTGAACTCGCTTCTAGCCGCCAGTTCTAATCCGCCGCAACCTCCAAATTCGCGGCCCGATTTTCCATCACCGAATTCAAAGTCTTCGAATACCGTCCCAAAGTTCCCGAGCTGAATAACCCGTCGTTCGCCGGAGCAATTGACTCCGGCGCGTGCACTGCACTTGCGCCGCTTTCCGCAATCTCAACGTGCTGGTCATTCCCAGCAAGCAAATTAATGCGTGAGACGTCATAGCCCGCCACCACCCGCTGAATCTCATCCAGAATCGCCATTGGATCGAGCGGCGTCATCTTCGGCTCAAGATTATGCGCGTCGAGCCATACGGCATGCCGGTCGGCCTCGCCCGATTGCGCGCCTCGACTCTGGCCCATGTCCGCATGTGTGCCGCCGCCGAAGGGAACGAGTCCGTGAACGTCGAAGCCCATCGCGTCGGCGATCCGGACGACCATTTCGAAGTCGGACTTGCAGTCGCTCACCTCGCCGGCTTTTTTCACGAGTTGCAGATCGCCGCACGTGTTCGTGCACGTCCCAGATTTTTCATACGCATTCGCGGCCGGCAAAACCACATCCGCAATGTTCGCCGTCTCGGTCAGGAACATGTCCTGTACAACCACGAACGTCTTCGCCAGCTCAAAAGGATCGACTCCCAGACGCCCTATCGGATTTGAACCCACCACGTAAAGCGCCGACAGCTTGCCGGCTTTGGCCGAGTCCATCATCTCGAGCAACGTCAGTCCTTTTTCCGCAGGAGGCGCGCCCCATTCCACGTGGAACTTGCCCGCCGTCGCCACCGGCTCATATCCGGGAAGCAGATCGGGATAAAGACCCATATCGCTCGCGCCCCGCGAATTCGCGTAGTCGGCGAGGCAGATCAGCTTCGCACCAGCAAGCGACGAGGCGAAGGCCGCGAGTTTCTCGATGTCCGCGCCGCGCAGCTCAGAGCCGAAGGCGATGACAAGATCCTTCTCAGCGTGGATCTGCTCGCGCAGCGTAGTCCAAACCTCGCGGCTCGTGCCGCCCGCAGCGAGGGAATCAAGCACAGAGTCGTCTCCGGCGAGAAATGCCACAGCTTCGGCTTCAGAGGCCGCCGGCAGTAATCCAAATCCGACTGCTTGCTTCCTCAGCTTGATCTCCACGGAATTAATGACGTAAAGCTTCGCCCCGCGCAGCCGCACATTGGTGCGAATCTGCCAAGCGAGCAGCGGATGCTGATGCGTCGGGTCGTTCCCAATCAGCAGAATCGCCGGCGCGTTCAGCACATCGCGCATGCTCGCCGTCTTGCCCGCCTTGCCGTGCAGCGCCGCCGCCAGTGCAGGGAAGTCGGCCGTGCGGTGATGGTCGATGTTGTTGGTCTTCAGCACCACGCGCGCAAATTTCGAGAGCAGATAATTTTCTTCGTTGGTCGTGCGCGTCGATCCGACGACACCAATTGCCCGGCCGCCGTCGCGGTCGCGAACTTCGCGGAAGTGCCATCCGATCAGCTCAAACGCCTCTTCCCACGTCGCCGGTGTAAGCTTGCCGTCGCGGCGAATGAGCGGCGTCGTAAGGCGTTCTTCGTTGTGCGCAAAGTCAAACGCGTAGCGCCCCTTGATGCACAAAAAATCGCCATTGATCCCGCTTTTGTCGCGATTGTCGCCGCGCACAATCTCCATGCCCGTGTCGGAGCGGCGCACACCCAAAGTCGTTTTGCAGCCGTCGCCGCAATGCGTACAGACGGTCGCGACGTGGTTCATCTCCCATGGCCGCGTCTTGTAGCGATAGGCCCCCGAGGTCAACGCGCCCACAGGGCAGATGTCGATGCACATGCCGCACTCTTCGCAGTCGAGGTGGTCGTTCTGATTGGGCGCAATAATGGAGCTGACGCCGCGGTTCTGCACGCCCAGCGCCCAAACATCCATACCCTCGCCGCACACCCGCACGCAGCGATAGCACAAGATGCAGCGCGGCCGGTCGAAGTAAACGACGGGAGACCACTGCTGCTCTTCGCGATGATTCTTTGCCTCGGTGTACTTCGACTCTGGTGCGCCATACGAAAAAGCCATATCCTGCAATTCGCATTCGCCGCCCGCATCGCACACTGGGCAATCCAGCGGATGATTTCCGAGCAGCAATTCGACCATCGCCTTGCGGGCCTGGCGGACCTCATCGCTGTCGGTTGCGACGACCATGCCCTCGGTGATCACGGTGGTGCAGGCTGTTTGCAGCTTGGGCATCTTCTCGATTTTGACCACGCACATACGGCATGCGCCCTGCAGCGACAGGTTGGGGTAGTAGCAGAAAGAAGGCACTTCAATACCCGCGGATTTGCAGGCTTCAATCAGCAAAGTCCCGGCAGGAGCCGTGACCTTCTTACCGTCGACAGTGAGATTTACATCGGGCATTTGTAATTTCGTAATCGGGTAATTTTGTCTACGCGAGTGCTGGTTCGAGCGCCTTCTCAAACGGGCAAGGCTTCCCATCCAAATGATCTTCAAACTCTTTTCTGAACTTTTTCACGAACGCCATGGTCGGCATAGCCGCCGCGTCCCCCAGCGGACAGAACGTCTTGCCCAGCATGTTCTCCGACAGGTAATAAATGTTGTCGATATCTTTCATCACGCCGCCGCCATTGTGAAAGCGCGTCAGCGTCTTCTTCAGCCAGTCGGTGCCTTCGCGGCACGGAATGCACCAGCCGCAGCTTTCGTGCTGGTAGAACTTCATGGTACGCAGTGCGAACTTCACGATGCAGGTAGTCTCGTCCAGTACCACCACGCCGCCCGAGCCGAGCATCGATCCCGTCTTCGCCACTGAATCGAAATCCATTGCCACATCGATCTCTTCCGGCAACAGCACAGGCGTCGACGATCCGCCGGGCACGACTGCTTTCAACTCGCGTCCGTTCGCAATCCCGCCGCCTACGTCATAAATCATCTTCTTCAGGTTGTAGCCCATGGGGAGTTCATAAACGCCGGGCTTGTTTAAATGTCCGGCCAGGCAAAACAGGCGCGTGCCACCATTTTTCGGAGTTCCTATCTTTGCGTAAGGCTCCGCGCCCCCCAGAATAATCGGAGGCACGCTCGCCAAAGTTTCTGCATTATTAATAACCGTCGGGCCGCCCCACAGCCCAACCACCGCCGGAAACGGCGGCCGGATGCGCGGAATACCGCGTTTGCCTTCGAGCGATTCCATCAGCGCCGACTCTTCTCCCACTTCATACGCGCCGGCGCCGCCATGCCAGTACACGTCGAGATCGTATCCGCTGCCAAAAATATTTTTGCCAAGGAAGCCCTTCGCATAGGCTTCTTTCAGCGCCTTCTGCATAATCACCGACAGGTAGCGATACTCGCCGCGAATGTAGATGTATCCCGTATGCGAGCCGACCGCGATGGCCGCGATCATCACGCCTTCAATCACCGCGTGCGGATCATGCTCAAAAATCAGGCGGTCTTTGCACGTGCCGGGCTCGCTCTCGTCGCCGTTGCACAAAACATATTTCGGCTTCGCCGACTGCTTGGGCACGAACGACCACTTCATGCCGGTAGAGAATCCCGCGCCGCCACGACCGCGCAAGCCCGAATTCTTCACCTCAGTAATGATCGCCTCCGGCCCCATGGCAAGTGCCTTCTGCACGGCCTTGTAGCCGTCCAGTTCAAGGTAGCGATCGATGCTCGTTGCGCCTTTGCCAAAGCGCTTCGAGACAACCTTTACCTCGTCGGGATGTGAAACAAGAAAAGCCATTGAGTCAATTTTCTTACGGCGTTCCCGTGTTCTTATATTCGTCCAGAACCTTATCCATCTTCTCGGCCGTCAGGTTCTCGTGAAAATCGTAATTCACCTGGACTGCCGGAGCCCAGCTGCAGCCACCAATGCACTCCACTTCTTCGAGCGAAAAAAGCCCGTCTGCCGTGGTGCCCTTGTGTCCGACGCCGAGTTTCTTCTTGCAGTGGTCGAGCAACTCCTCGCCACCGACCAGCATGCACGCGATATTCGTGCACACCTGCACGTTATATTTCCCGCGTGGCTTGGTGGTCAGCATGGAGTAGTAGCTGATCACGTTGTGCACTTCGAGCTCGGTTAAATCCAGCCGCGTCGCCAGTTCGGCGATCACCTCGTCGCTCAGATAACCAACTTCATCCTGCGCATAAAGTAGCGTAGGCACGAGGGCCGATCTTTTGGTCGGATAATGCGTCAGCATCTCGCCGAAGCGCGATTCGAATTCGTCAGAAAACTTCAACGGTCAATGTCTCCCAGCACCACGTCAATGCTGCCAATCGCCGCCACCACGTCGGCAATCAAGTATCCCTCGCACATTTTCGCGAGCGATTGCAAATTCGCATACGACGGCCCGCGCATGTGGACACGATAGGGCTTCGCCGTCCCGTCGCTCACAATGTAATAGCCCATCTCGCCGCGCGGCGACTCCACCGCCTGATAAACTTCGCCCTCCGGAACCGAAAATCCCTCGGTAATGATCTTGAAGTGATAGATGAGCGCCTCCATCTGCGTCTTCATCTTCTCGCGGTCGGGCAGCACCACTTTTGGTGCATCGGCTTTCACCGGGCCCTCCGGCATCCCCGCCAGCGCCTGCTGCACAATGCCAATCGATTCGCGCAGTTCCTGCACGCGGCAAACGTATCGAGCCCAGACATCGCAGCCGTCGCTGAGCGGCACTTTGAACTTGAAATTCTCGTACCCGGTATAAGGAGCGTCGCGGCGCAAATCAATATCCACTCCGCTCGCGCGAAGGGTGGGACCGCATGCTCCCATCGCAATCGCGTCCTCGGCGCTCAGTTTCGCCACGCCCTTGGTCCGCATCTGGAAAATCGGATTCCCGGTCAGCAGCCCTTCATACTCATCCACGTTGCCCGGAAAGCGATCGGCAAACTTCTTGACCTTCTCAAAGAATCCCAGCGGCGGCTCCAGCGCCAGCCCGCCAATGCGGAAGTACGAAGTCATCATCCGCTGCCCGCTGACCATCTCGAAGAAACGCAAAATGTCTTCGCGCTCGCGGAAGCAATAAAGAAAAACAGTCATCGCTCCGAGGTCCATGGCGTGCGTGCCCAGCCACACCAGGTGCGAATTGATGCGTGTCAGCTCATTCATCAAAACCCGCATCCATTGCGCCTTGGGAGGAATTTCCAGTCCCAGCAGCTTTTCGACTGCCAGGCAATAAGTCAGATTGTTCGTCAGCGGGCAGAGATAATCGATGCGGTCCGTCAAAGGCACGACCTGCTGATAAAACTTCGCTTCGCAGGTCTTCTCTATTCCGGTATGCAGATATCCAATCTCCGGCTTCAGCCGCACGATCGTCTCGCCGTCAATCTCCAGCACCAGTCGCAGCACCCCATGGGTCGACGGATGCTGCGGCCCCATATTCAGAACGAGCGTACTGTCCTGTCCGGGTTCGGCGAGACTGGCTGGCATTTGCGGCATGGCTAGCGGTATCCCTCCACCGGGTAGTCCTTGCGCAGCGGATGGCCTTCCCAGTCATCGGGCATCATGATGCGTTTGAGGTCGGGGTGTCCGGTAAAGCGTACGCCGAACAGATCGAAAACTTCGCGCTCGTAGAAATTTGCCGCCGGCCACACCGACGTGACCGACTCAATCGATGCGCTCGACCCATCCAGCCGCGCCTTCAGCCGCACCCGCTCTTTCGTCGGAATCGACAGTAGATGGTAGACAACTTCAAACCGCGGCTCCGACGGATACCAGTCCACGCAGGTAAGATCGGCCAGGTAATTGAATGGACAACCGGCGTCGTCCCGCAAAATCGCGCAAGCCTCGCGGATCGACCCTTTCTCGATCCAAACGGTCAGCTCGTCGCGGTCGAATTTCGCCGCCTGTACCGCGGGTGCAATCGACTCCATCAGCCGCCCCAGCGCCGGATGCGACTTCAGCTGCTCGATATCAGTGATCGGGGGAGCAAGAGCCACTAGAAGTCTCCCCGCCGCGAGGCGTCCAGACCCCAGTCCAGCACGCCCTTTTTCCAAACGTAGAAGAGGCCGATCAGAACAACGGCGATGTAGACCATCATCTCCCAGAAGCCAAACATCTTTAGTTCCCGCAAGATGACTGCCCATGGGTAAAGGAAAACGGCCTCTACGTCGAAGAGAATAAAGAGCATGGCCACCATGTAGAACTTGACCGAAAAGCGCCCGCGGGCGTCTCCAATGGGCTGCACCCCACATTCGTAAGGAGACATTTTGGCCAGACCAGGCTTATGCTGGCCAATGAAGTAGGAGAGCAGGACAATCGCCGTCGCCAGGCCCATAGCAATGGCGAAGTGCATCAACAAGGGCAGGTAACCGGCAAAGTGATTGTCTGGCATAGGAGGAGCTATATATAATTCGCGCCAAGCACAATATTGAACTCTTTAGATTAGTTTTTGCCTGACAAACGTGTCAAGCAAAGTGCGAGATTTACATTCGAGTGCAGCGGTTTGAGTGCAAGATTGGTAAGCGGCTGAGTTTTGCAACCGCGTTGGCTTTGAAAGGGCGCGGCCTAAGCCGCGACTCGGCTAAAAAATGATCTTCGGTTTTAACACCGATATTCGCCACGACGATACTGTCTACCACGTGCAGAGCGAGGCGCGCGAGGGAGAGCAGTTGCTGCAAACGCAAGTTTTTGTGCGCGGCCGCTGCATCGGCAAACGCGCCATCTCGTGGACCGCGGCTGCAGCCCATGCCGCCCAAAACGCATCCGCGGCTCCCGCTCAAAGTGATCCGTCTGCCAATTCTGGCGCGGTGGCCGACCCTAACCAAAGCCCAAATCAAAGTAAAGACCAGGACAAGGAAAAACTTCTGCGTGATCTGCATCGCGAGGTGCTCGACGCCATCCGCGACGGCCGCCTCGAGTCTGTTCTCGACAAGCGCGATCCTCCTGAAGTCCTCGCCGCTATCAAAGAGCTCGACTTGCAGTGGACGAACGCCGGGTCGATCCACACCGGCGGAACGCTGATGATGAATCTCCGCGTCACCGAGTCCGGCCAACCTGTGCAGGGAGCCCGGCTCACCTTTCGCCTCGCGCGCCCCGGCTCCGATCCTTATTATGCCCAGGTTCTCAGCGACGCCCAGGGCAACGCCGAGATGAGCGTTCAGGTCAACGAAGACGCCCTCTCCGATTCATCGGTGCTCGTGCAGGCAAACTTCCAGGGCCGCACAGCCACGCGTAAATTCCAGATCCAGAGGGCCTAGCAACTGATTGCCTGATCCCGCGTCCTCTGCGAAACTCGAAGCTGCGATCATGACCCTGACCATCAACGGCGAGCCCCGCACCGCCTCCGCTGAGAATCTGACCGCGCTGGTCGACGAGCTGCGCATGAAGCCCGACCGCGTAGCAATCGAACTCAACCGCCAGATTATTCCCCGCGACAAGTGGCCGCAGACAAAATTAAATGACGGAGATCAACTGGAAATAGTTCACTTCGTGGGCGGGGGTTCGAGCCGAACGAAAACCGAAGCTCTATAGCAAAATGCGCCGAGTCACCAGATGACTCCGATTGCCCTGTTCTACCATCACTTTGGCTTCCAGTCAGAAAAATAAGAACCGTTGAGCTCGTACATAACGAGTTCCTCGCTGTTACGCGAGAGCATAGTGTGATTCTTGACTGCGCCTTCAAAGATATTTTGCAGAAAGTAGTAAGCCTTGCCGGCTTCCAATTCCATGTCGAAGCCGTTAGCATTTACGGATTGGGACACTAAGTGATATTTGCCGGGCTCAACGTATGCAATGCTGTAGGTTCCCTCTTGATTGACCGCGATCACGCGTTCGTTAGCATGCAGCTTGAACTGATTTCCATACGCCGGGTCATAGTCCCGAATGCGCGGGCACACGACAACCACCGTTGCCTTATCGGGCTTTAACTCAGGCTGGGGCTGGCTCTTCAATACCCGAATTGACTGCCTGGAATGAATTGCGGGAAGAGACTGGGGATCCACGGGTTCGCCATGCTCTTGAAATGCGGGAATGATGACGCGCGGGCCAAATAGGCTTTTGGCTTTGGCAATGACGGTATCCGAAGAGTCTTTGGGGACTTCCAGCAGAGCCATCTCGTTGTGCCCGCCATGTTTATACTCCAAATAGAACCCAAAGTCGTGTACATGTTTGAGTTGAAGGAGGGATTGGGTGGCAACGCCCGTTAGTCCTAGAAATCCTGCGGCGGCGGTGAGCGTGTCATCTCGCATATGAGTTGTAACCTCAAACTGCGCCTCGGTCACGTCGTCATAAGACACGTCAAAACTGTCGTGCTTCCCACCCGCAAACGCAAGTCGTCTTGTGGCGTCGTTGAAAATCAGGACGCCCGATTTGTCTATAAGTAGGCGGCTCTTGGAGTTCTCCCTGCGCTGGATCTTCACATGGAAGCTTGTTTCGTCCGCCGCAAAAGAAAGCGTGCACACGAGCAAGAACAGTAGAAAACAGTTGGCGATTCTCGACAATCACTTCCTCCTGCGTGCGGTCGCAAGTATTGTAAGAGCGCAGTCCCTTTCTTGGAAATTAGGCTCTCAATGGCGGTTAACGAAAGAAATTCGCTTTATCGCCGCATTACCACCTATCCGTGTTCAACCCGCTCCTTTATATTCGAGTAAGCCGCCTCGATAAGGCTGCTTAGCGCTGCGGCGTTTGTTGCCACTCCTGGTCGCAGCTTCACATGGCGCATGAACTTGCCAGTGCCTTGCAGCAAACGTGCCGGATCCGGCAGCGCCGCCCCATGAAAAAACCCTACGTTTACGTGCGCAGTGAATACATTGACGTAGCCGAAAGGAGCATCTCCCAAACAGGCCACCGGACAACCGTCGTGCAAAAGCTCCCGCACTTCGTCCCCGGTTCTGCGCATCACTTCAAACCACTGCTGTGCGATCGCTCCCAATTCGCCGGGATGCTCTTTCATCCACCGCTCGATCGCGGGATCGCGCTCGACAGTACCGTTGAAGCGTAGCAGTTCCGATTTCATCGTTGCTCCGCTGGCCCGCTACGATTTACGCATCTCCGTGATATGCCAGAGAACTCCGGTAGGATCACTCAGGTAGAGCACCCGCAGTCCCCACGGCTGCACCGCCGGCGGCCTGCACATAATGCCCGGATACTTCTTCGCCAACTCCTGCCGCTGAATATGTTCCCACCAGGCGTCCGCATCCTCCACCGTAAGGCTCATCATGAAATTGCCTGCGTGCTGCTCGACGTAAAAGGTCTGGAGCAGAAACCGGAAAGAACCGATCTGCAGCTCCGCAATCTGATCGTCGCTCCAGTTGATGGTGAATCCAAGATCGGTATAGAACTTCCTGGAA
>JBAWAI010000004.1:0-19091 GCA_049589215.1 Terriglobales bacterium
GTAGTTATCCAGTCCGAGCGGAGGGTGTCCACAACTTCGCTGATTTCGTCTTCTCCAATCAAAGGGGCCGAGAACGGTAGGAACGTATCGCGCATGTGGGAATGAACTCCTGGTTCGTAGTGACTGACTTGTGCCTGAAAATGAACTCAGGTGCCTTACTCGAAATGTTCACGCAACCAATGGCGCCGGCTTTTCGAGCAGACAGAGATTATGAGTGCAAAGGAACCGCATCTTGGATGCCAGGCAATAGAGCGTCGGCCCGATGCGGCCAATCGCCCTACCCAGCGGAGGCGCCAGCGTGATCCGGCGACTGGTCATGCAGAATCCCGGAAACAGACGGCGCACCTCGGGGAGACGAATTCCCCTCACATCCGGGTTCGAAGGATTATTGAAAGCGAAGTCGTACCACAAGAGCTTTCCTCCCGGCGCCAGCACGCGATCGACTTCGTGGGCAATCTTGTTCCTCATCCTGTCGTCCAGTACAGACGTGAGTAACATGAATTGCGAAACCAGATCGAAGCTGCTGTCGGCGAATGGAAGTTTCGAAGCACTGCCGCAAATCACCTGCAAGTTGAACGAACCGGAGCGGGCCTTCTCAACAAACGCCGGCAACAGATCGATGCCCCACATCCGGTCCGGATCGGCTTCGTATTCGAGATACTGACGGAGCGTCGCTCCCGCGCCGCAACCAACATCCAGGATTCTGAGACCGGCCAGCGATCTGAGGCCGGCCGCGCGCAACAAGCCTGCCATCGCAACTTCTCGCTCGTGCAGGGCATACAAGTGACCGGGGTTCGTTCGCAAATATCGTTGCGCAAGTTTCGAATGACTCCGCTGGTCATAAATTCTCCGCAGGCGATCGATCTCCTCGCGTTCCTCGTCACCACCGGGGGTGCTGGCGGACGTTTGCTGGAGACTCGTAGACATGAGCTGTCAGAGAAAATTCAAGATCAACGTTGCAATGTGAAAGGAAACCCCAGAATCAATAGGCCACGATTTTCTGTTTTCGAAGAGCCTTCACAATCCCTAGCAAAAACCCAACATTAGCCAGACAGAACGAAAATGGATAGCTGAATACCCAGGCTGGCCTTTGCTTTCTGGCCAGCCTCCAGCCAATCAAAGCTGAAAGATAAAATCCGGCCTGCATCCACCACAGAACCGAAGACTTTTCCTCAAGAGCCAGCACCGCGCTCGCCGCCAGCACGGCCGCCAGAAAAAATGGGGTCAACCATCGCAGCAATTTGTGCGACATCAGCCCGATGGCCGTCACCGGAAATCGCAGCGGATTTAAGATCGCAGGGCGCGAAAGCGTGCCCGTCCAGTTTCGTGCTGTCATGCGAATCCGCGCTCGCAACTCGCCTTCGATACTGTGCGGCATGGTGTCGTAAACAATCGCATTCCGGTCCTGCACCACTCTGTAGCCTTGCAGTCGAACGTCGAGCGGCATAATGCAGTCATCGCCATAACAAGTGGGCAGAGGTCGAAAGAGTTCTCGCCGAACCAGTAACGCTTGGCCACTTCCAGTAGCCAGAATGCCCAGGTCTGACTCCGCGGTGCGCAGGAAGAGTTCATAGCGCCAGTAGAATCCTTGCCCTTTTTCAACCGCGTTCTCCGGATGGCCAAAGAAAACAGTTGCTGTGACCAGCCCAACCCGCGCGTCGGCCAGATCGTCGATCATGGTTTGCAGAACACACGGCGGAATTCCCGTGCGCGCATCAGTAAAAAGAAACACCTGCCCTCGGGCGCGCGTGGCTCCCAGGTTTTGGACTCCGCTCTTTCCCACCCGGCGATCGCTCTCTATCCAGCTGATCCGCGAATCGCGAGCGGCAAACGAGTGCACAATTTCCGACGTGCGGTCCGTGCTGCCATCCGATGCAACGATGATTTCCAATCGGTCAGGCTGGTAGGCGATCTCCAGGCAATTTTGCAATTTCTCGGCAATCGTTTCCTGCTCGTTGTGCGCCGCAATAATGATGGAGACAAAAGGCAGCTCCTCGAATCTCGATCTCACCCCAACCGACGTACGCCGCAGATTGAAAATCCACAGGAGTAACGGATAGAGAATCCACGTGTAAACAACTACTCCCGCGCAACTGATCAAAACGTCAAGCGCCACGGCCCGGCTCCAAATATTTTCCCAGCGCATAGCGCAGGCCTTCTCTCTGGAGCAGGTAGCCTTTGCGAGTCAGCATTCTCCCGGTGGTCTGGCTGTCGTTGTGCGACACCTGCAAGTGCGGATCATGCACCACCGGCAACCCAAGCCGCCAACAGGTCTCCGCCACGCTAATCTCCTCCGCGTAGAGAAAGCAGCCGTCGTCGATGAAACCGCCCGCCTCAAAGAAGCGTTGGCTGAAAATGATGAAGGATCCGTGGGACGCATAGATCCTCATGTCTGGGCGATTCGGTCGTGCACCCCGCAAACGCCTCCGCCCTTTGCGAACCAGTGGGGCCAAAGTCTGCGCCAGCCATGCAACAAAGTAAGTAGAGACCAGAAAGCGATATCGCAGCTTGCGAATTCTTCCAGGCCTGCGCACGATCATCGGATTCGAGTCGAAGCCGGTGAGATTGGAGATGATGGCCGGCGCCAGAACGCCGACGGCGCCGGGATCGTGCGCCATAAGTCCGGTCAGGAATTCCGGGCTATCAAAAACAATGTCGTTATTGCAAACGATCATCCAATCCGGCGCGCCGTGCCGAACAAGATGGCGCTCCAAAGCCCATTTGGCAGCCCCAAAATATCCGCGATTGCTCGAAGAGGCCATAAGTTCGACATTGCTGAACTCGCCGATCGCCAGCCCTATGCTTTCCGCCGAGCCGTCGCCTGAATTGTTATCGACAATCACGAGATGACAGTCGCCGAAGCCGTCCATTGCGGTAGCGCTTTTCAAAAATTGAAGAGTGCATTCCGCATGGCGGAAATTGACAGTGATAATGAGTGCTTTGCCATTGCTCACGGAACCCAGACCTTGCGGTTCTGCGCTCGTGTGATGGCAAATTTCGGAGTCCGGCGACTCGAATGGTAGATGACAAATCCGGCCACGACCCATGCCAACATCGCGCCATTAAAGCTCAGCAACGAGATAATGGGGCTGAATAACATCGATGAGTAGAACGCAGAGAGCCAGAACACCGCGCTACCAACATTTCTCGTACCCATGGCATAAAGCCAGCTTGCGAATCCACCAATGCAGGCGCCCACCAGCGCCGCGCCGAATGGCGTAAAGTCTTCGATCAATCCGCGGAAAAAAGTGCAGACATTCGACTCCTCGGCGCCAGCGACAACATTGGACAGTGTTGTATACGTTCCGATCGTTCTGGTCTTGATGCCCAGAAGATCGAACTCACCCGCGAAAGTTCTCGCTCCGAATTCTGCACCCGAGATATCAGCGTGCGCATACCAGTCAGCAAAAACCGCCGGCGACCCAAACGCATACGTGACTAATTTTTGCTCTCGAAAGTCGAGCACAAACGCCTGATACCACTTTGAGTCCCTGACTGCGTCAATCCCCGCAAACACGCCGACGAGACACACGCACGCTCCAACCATGGAAATGAAATTCCTGACGCTGAATAGCCGCAGCCGCCCGTGATCTCTTACACAGCGAGTCGAGACATACCCACCGATCCAGCAGACGAGTCCAAGAAGAATAGCGGCTCTGGCGCCAGCCAGTATTCCGTCTGCGATGGCCGGCAGAAGAGTCGCCATCCCGATCAGCCGATCGACGCGTTTCGAACTGCACGCGAAAAGAATTCCTCCGAGCAAGGCCGCCGGGTGCAGCCACATTACGAGTAAGCGCACGGACCACGGCTCGAGCACATCGTCATACCTCATTAGAGTCCAGCGCGCTCCCACTTCGAGCACGCCAAGCCACGTGAAGGGCAGCCCAAATTCCTGGAGACTCGTGAACAGGAAGTAAACGCAACCGCCCAGAGCGACTGCCGTGCAAATCAGAGCGTAGCGGCGGCACGGAACGATCAGAGAATCAAATTCACTCGCCGCGCTCGAATACCTCGACTCCCGCGTTCGCGGTTGAAGCAGATGAACGAGCAGCGCGCCCAGCTGAATCGCGACAATAAGCAGAACCAGCATCCACAGTCCTCGGCCGGGTATGGGATATTCGACAACCAGCAGGGAAACTCCGATAAAGAACGACCATATGAGGCCCACAAAAGCCGCCGGCGCAAACCAGCTTTCGCAAAGCAATCGCGCAGCCGCCGTCACAATCACAAGCGCGGCGTATGCCAGCCACGGAGATCCAAAGGCTTCGATCACAAAAATCTGCCCATCATTGCGCCTCTGCCGCCGGCGAAAATCTGCGGAAAGCTCCGAAACGCGTCAGGCACAGCGTGGCTGCGATGTAGCAGCACGCCGACAATGCCAGGATGTAAGCGGCCGCCGGGTATCCGTAGCGCGGTATGAACTGGAAACAGGCAGCGATGTTGAGCGCGACAACCACGCTCATCGCCGCCAGCATGGCCCCGGTTCGCTGCTCAATTTCGAGCG
Source organism: Terriglobales bacterium (assembly GCA_049589215.1). Classification (GTDB taxonomy): domain Bacteria; phylum Acidobacteriota; class Terriglobia; order Terriglobales; family Acidobacteriaceae; genus Acidiflorens. The sequence goes on from JBAWAI010000004.1 coordinate 4,505, forward strand.
GCTTGTGAACCAGCAACGCAAGCTGCCAAAGAAATCCGCCCACAAACAGTACGGGCAAGATGCGCGCGGCCACCGGATCGTCAAACCCCAGAATGAGTCTCGTAACGCGATGAGCCGCCAGAACGGCACCTGCGAGCGCCACCATAAAGATGATGAGTTGCGTCTGGACGGAATAGCGGATGATTCTGTACGAAGCAGCGAATTCGCCCTCGTTCCAGGCGCGCATGATCCGCGGGTGGGCCGCTTGGGTGAGCGGAAATACCAAGAACGAGAATGACCGAATCGCAACCTCGTAAAGCGACGCATAAATTCCGGCGCTCGAGTAACCCGCGAATTTCTGGATCGTCCAGCGGTCGATCACCGGAAGCCCTTGAGAGAGGAGAAGCCATAGACCGACGGCCCAGCCGAATCCCCACAACTGACGAATAGTTTCGCGCGTCGAAAGAGTATCTGCTTCAGGTTGTCGAAAAGCGGTGCCGTGGCCGGTGGCCTGATCCAGGATGGCGTGATCCGGCTTAGCATGATCAAACCTGAAAAGACCCAGCCACTGAGACCCGGCCAGAAATGCGGCCGCATACGCCATCGCTTGTCCCAGAAGAATCAATTCAAATTGCCGCCGGCCGGTCATCAACACCAACGCAACCGGAAATACAAAACTGCCGACGGAACGTATGATCTCTCGCCGCAACACAATAACGGGTTGCAATCGCGCCTGAAGTTTGGCCAGCATGACCGTGTAAATGACAAAAGAAAAACAAAATGCCAGCGCAGCCAGTGAATTAAGAAGCTGGGTGTGCGATGCAGCAAGAATCAGAGCCAGCACAACCGACGTAAACAGCACCGTCCCCAGTGTCCCCGCGTTCACCGCCCGGTTGAACGTGACTTCACGCTTCTGCGAATCGCCCGCCACAGGGTGAAAACGCAAAACACCTTGGGCCAGCCATCCGGAACCGGCGCCGCCAACGGCCATCAGGATGGCAACAGCGACCGCGAATCGGCCGTACTCGTCTATTCCGATCAGTCGGATGAAAACGGGAACCGAAATTAGGCCCATGAATCCCGGCACGACCTTGCTGCCGAAGTAACTGATTGAGTCCCAGACCAAAGCAGACCGCAGCATGTTCGCGAGACGATTCATGGAGGATTTTGCCGAGCGTGGCCCGTGGTTCGCGGCGTTCAGCATGTCCTGTGCCCGCCAAATCTCAATCCGCCGCCACCGCAGCGGTCGCCGGCTTCGCGCGCCGGTCGTTGCGGCTGTTCCGCCAGTTAACGCGCGGCAGCAACAGAGTTGGATCCACGCGGTCGCGATGCTGCATGGCAATGTTGACCAGCGAATCCACCAGCGATTCGGAAAGCAAGTGCGGCCGCAAGCCAAGTTCAGTTAACTTGGTGTGCCGGGCGTTGTAGTAGTGCTCTTCGGCTTCCACTCGAGGATCCGGCAAATGATCGACCTGCACGTCGAGCCCAAATCTCTTGGCGGCCGTGCGCACCATCTCGGCAAGTTCGAGCACGGAAAATTGTTCCGTAAATTGATTGAATACCCGGAACTCCCCTCGGGCCGCGGGGTTGAGGCATGCCAGCTCAATGCAGCGCACTGTGTCGCGGATGTCGAGGAATCCGCGCGTCTGTCCGCCCTTACCGTACACAGTAAGAGGGTGCTCGATCGCAGCCTGCACGCAAAAACGGTTCAGCGCTGTCCCAAAAACTTCGTCGTAGTCGAACCGGTTCACCAGTGCGTCGTCCAATGCAGTCTCTTCAGTCACCGTGCCGTAGACCACACCCTGATTCAGATCGGTCGCGCGAATGCCCCAGATCTTGCAGCAGAAATGAATATTGTGGCTGTCATGAACCTTCGACAGGTGATAAAACGATCCCGGCTGCTTGGGAAATGGCAACACATCTTCGCGCCCATTGTGCTGGATGCGAATGTAGCCTTCTTCGATGTCGATATTCGGCGTTCCGTACTCGCCCATCGTTCCGAGCTTCACCAGGTGGCAGTCGGGCCGGAATTCCTTGATCGCGAACAACACGTTCATGGTGCCAACGACATTGTTGACCTGGCTGAAAATCGCGTGCTGGCGGTCGATCATCGAGTAGGGAGCCGACCGCTGTTCGGCAAAGTGGACGACCGCGTCGGGCGCAAACTCCTGCATGATGCTCGACAGGAATTCATAATCGAGAATGTCGCCCACAAAACTCTCGATCTGTTTTCCCGTGAGACGCTCCCAGGCCCGCAGTCGCTCAGTTAACGGCCGGATCGGCGTCAAAGTCTGCGCGCCCAGTTCGTGATCCCATGAGCGCCGACAAAAATTATCTGCGATCGCGATTTCATGGTTGCGGCGGGAAAGATGTAAGGCAGTTGGCCAGCCACAATAGCCATCGCCTCCCAGGACAAGAATTCTCATTTTCACTCCTCAACGTTGCAGAGTTGCCTGCGCATGCGTTCTTACAGGCCAAATCACTTCAAAAGGTTTATCGACAGATGGGAGCCACAGGTTGCGTGTGATTTCTTGAATCAGATGTGATGGTCATCGGAGTTGCGTTTGAACCAGAGAATCCGGTCGCGCATTTGGTGCAGGCGCGTTCCGTTTCCAGAAGCAAGTCCCAGATCAGCCTTGATCGTCAGAAAAACGTCTTGAGCGAGCGCCTTTCCGGGATGCCCGGAATCGATGTTTTCCCAGCCTGCCTTTGCAAGTATCCAGATGCTTCCGATCATCATTGCAAAAAATGTACCGAGAAACATGATCGGCAGGCGCGGCGGAAAAGACTTCTTCTCGGGCAGCTTCGCGCCATCCAGAACCTTCACGCTCGGTGTTTCTTTTGCCTCCTGCACCTTCGCGAGTTCGCATTGCTGCGTCAGCAATTCATAGATCGTTTCCTGTACCTTGTTGTTCCTGTAGAGTTCCGCGTAGGTGACGCCGAGCAGAGGCAGTTTGCGAATCGAGGGATAGAGCGAGTTGCCTTCCGGGCTCCCGCTCGGTGATAGATCCCCATCTCCCATTTGCTGAAGTTTTTTCTGAAGCTCGTCGATCCGTGCGCGCACCGCCTTAACCCGCACATTAGTGTCGGAATAAATTTGCCGCAGTCCCTCCAACTCCGACTGCGCCGCGATCAGGTGCCCTTGCAATGAGGCTGCCGCTTCCACCATGGCTCGGCCCTGCTCCTTGATGTCGATGGCGGTGTTCTGACTCGCGAACTGGCTGAACTCCTTTGCCGAAGAATCCAGATCCTGCTTAACCGACTTGAGCCTGTCCTCCAGGAAAACGCGCTCGCGATGCGCCGCGGAAGTGTTCAAATCCACCACCAGACGGTCGAGTTCATCGACATACGCCTGTGCGATGGCGGCTGCCCGCTCGCGGTTGTGGTCGGTGACCGCGATCGCCAGGATTCCACTCTTGCGGTCCTCCGATATTTCGGTGTTCTCTTCTAGGCGGCGTCTCGCATCCTGCATTCGCTTGACGCCATAACCGGATTTCAGATCGAATCTATCGATGATTCGGTCTTCCACCGTTTCGCTGCGAAGAATTCCAATAAACAGCGCGCCCGAAGTCTTAAGTCCCAGGAAGTCACCGGCCAACATGCCCAGACCTTCTCCACTTCGAGTCGACATCGCCATTAAAGAGGCCAACCCCGAACTGAGTTCGCTATCCGGCGGCATGAGCTGCGTTCGCGCCTCGTAACGCACCGGAAGGAGAAACGCGAGCAGAGTCGCCAGCACTAGCCCAGACGCTGTGATGCGGAGCAAAAGAAAACGCCGGTCGAGCAGTAGCCGAAGCCGCTTCAACACCACGTGAGCGTCAGGCTCGTCGTATCCTCCGACCTGCGGTGGTTCGGCGAGCACCGTGGGCATGGCTTTAGTCGCAGTCATTTCACTCTTACCTTTGGCCAGAAGCTGAATTGAAACGACGCCGACAGGTTCGATTGTGCATTCGTCGCAAGCAGAGGTATCAGCCAGCGTTCGTACTGCACCGTTCCCGAAAGCCGGAATCCCGATCTCGTCAGCAAGTCAGAATTCACAGCAACATCGGTTTGCGACCCTCCTTGCGGAAGGAATTGTTGATCGATCTTCCGGTGCCTCAGTTCAATGCCAATTTTCTTGGTCGCACTCAGCCAATAATTGCTGATGATCGATTCGCCCTGCGCCGCTCGGCCGATCCCGCTGGCGATCAACTGCCCGTCGTTCGTGTATCCGTTCACATATTGAAAGTTGTGATAAAAGCATCCGTTGCAGGTTGGGAAATCAACCGGAACCGTGAATCCGCCCTCCAGCCGCAAATCCAACCGCGAGAGCTTGGGCAGCCGTGAAAAATAGAGCCCGCCTTGCCACGCGGCCGTCTCGGCCGTATTGAGGGGAATAACCTCGTCTTCGCTGAACCCCTCGCCATACAGCGTCAGCCAATTTCGCAGCTTTGGAATCCGGTACGAAAAATCCACAACGCTGCGTCCGTCTCCGAGAGGCTCAGTGTTTACGTGCAGATCAAAGGTGCTCTGGAAAAATGTCTTGGGCGTAAGAGGATTCCCTGGCCCGCCGTAAATCGTGGTCTTCGAAAAATTAAATTCCAGATTTGGCGTGAGTTTGAAACTGAGCTTCCCGCCGCTAAGAAACGGTTGCGGTTTCAGATTCACGCCGTACTGCCCTTGCGCGACTGCCCCAAGCCCGCCGTTGTTGATGAATTCCTGCCCGGCGAGCCGCCCGATAAACACATCGAGCCGCACGTCGCCGAGGTGACTCAATATCCAGGGCAGGCGAAAAGGGCTCACCCGGTTGACTCGGAACATATTATTGAGCGGCTGGGCATTGTTGCTGTAGAGCATCGCGCTGCTGTCAGCCGTTCCCCACCACAGGCTCTGCCGGCCAAACGTAAGCTGCCAGTTGCCAACATTCATTCCTACGTAAACATCAAGCGGCCGGAATCTGCTGATCTCCGCGACCGGTATGGCGGGCGCGTTCGGAGGCAGACCATCCGCGGTACTGATGAAGTCACGCACTGCCTGTGACGGCGCCGGTGCCGCAGGTGAGTGCTGATATTCGCCGCGAACATAAATTACGAACGGTCCCGCCGTCGCCCAGGCAGAAGCTCCGTCTACCGTATTGAATCCTTGTTGAAATGGTCTGCCATAGTCGTTCAAAACGGTTTGGCCGAAATGCAAACCATCGGTCAGCGGCTTTCCCGAAATTTCCAGCGTTCGTTGATAAACCGATTCCACGTGCGCCTGCACATTTTCCTCGCCGCTCATCTGGCCAGATTCGGCCGCGAATTCTTCTGCGAGCGAGCCAAACAGTTCTTGCACTTCGGCCGGCCCGTCGCTATCGGGGGCGAGCTCTGCCGCTTCGCCAACCAGTCGGGCACATTCCAGTCGAGTCCAAGGGCGAATCCCGAGGCTCGCCGTCCTTACGTATCCGAACGCCGCCAACCGTTCCATCGCGGGATAGACCCAGCTATCCAGGGGCACATACGGCGATCCCAGGTTCGACGGCGTCTTCATCGCAGGCTCACGCACAAATTCGTACGGCGACTCCCATGCCCCGCCCCCAACTTCCGCGTCTTGGTGTCGCCGGTACACACTCTGCGCGATCAGATAGCCGATTGTGCTCCCGATCAACACATCGGACGGAAAGTGCCGGCGCTCGCCCACACGCGCGAAGCTGACCGCCGATGCCATTCCATAGGCGAACAGTTTCGGCAGCGTCCCCGAATACTCGTGCGCAATCACTCCCGCGATCGACCACGCCACCGCCGCATGTTCCGAAGGAAACGACGTTCCGCCGGCAAAGAACTTCCCACCGCCGCCGTTCTGATCGGGCCGCTCCCGCCGAAATGAATATTTGAGCGCCTCAGCCGTCACCAGGCTGTTCAGAGCTGCTTCCCCGGCCAAAAATCCAGTTTCCCTCCAATGCTCGTTGTGCATGGGATAGCTGAACAGATAAAGCCCAGCGGCAGCGCCGACCAGGCTGGCGGTCCCGAAATCAGAAATCGTTTTGTAGCGCCGGATCGTCGCCGGATTCTGCGACACAGACGCACTGTATTGGCGATCCGTCGCAAAAAGCCCAGCCGAGATCCCGGCGAGCGGCGTCAGCCATGTTGCGTCCGAGAACCGCACACGCGCCGGGCTGCTCCAGATATGCCCTTGGTCCTGCAAAAAATCTTCAAAATGATCGGACAGACCGCCTCGCGCAGCATATTCGCGAGATGCTTCGAGACTGCTAGCGCCAAGATTCCCCGTCGTGTATTCCTTCGGAACCTCAGCCACGTCTCTCGCGGGTGTCGTCATTAAACTCTTGTCGCTTTCATCCTGCGGCAGCGCGCACGGCGCTAACCACGCAATCATGCCTATCGCTAGAAACAACAATCGCGTCGTCGCCTTCACCCTGAGCACTCAATCACGGATGGATGTAGGCGACCGTAAGCGCAACCGACGATGCAACCTGGGCCGCCTGCAACAGTGGCGCCCAGTTTCGGGCCGCGATCTTCGGCGCTTTTTCCGGCACGACGATGGAATCTCCCGGTTTCAGAACTGCATTCATCGAGTCGCCCAGCCACAGGCCCGAATTGTTCTTCGCCGACAGCACCGACCCATCCGCCCGCACCACAAAAACCGCATCTTTGTCCGCAATCTGCGTCAAGCCTCCCGACTGGTTCAAGTACCATCTCGCGCTTCGGCCCGGCTGGTAGCTGACCGCCGTCGGATTGAAAACCTGCCCGCTCACGGTCACGTAATTAGTTTTCTTAGGGACAACCAGCTCGTCGCCGTCCCGTAACGTCGGGTCATTCGCACTCCCCGCCAGCTTCTTCAAATCCGGCGGAATATGAATCACCAGCCGCCCGATAGGTGCGGTAGCCTCAAGCTGTTGCAGAGTTGTTTCTGTTTGCGCAATCGCGGTCAGCTTCACGTTCTTCTGATCGGTATCTCCCTCCGGCAGAGACTTCAGGTAAATTTCCTCCGCCTTAATCCGGCTCACGAGTTCCAGGTGCGATTGCATTTCCGCGTCTCGTACTTCCCTGCGGATCAGCACCGCTCCATAGGGATAGGCTTCGGCTGTAAAGCCGTTGCAGCGTATGAGCAGTGAACTCAGGCGCTCACCCGGCTCGATTCCATAAGTCGCCGGATTCATCACCTCTCCTCGCACCGTGACCGACGCGCCCTGGTCGTTCCAAAGCGGTATCTGCCGAATGGCCAGGACATCCCCGCCGCGCAGCGGAATGTCCTCGTTGATATCTCCCGACAGTGCCGCCGTCAATTTCACTTGCAGACGTTGGTTACCGGCATCACCGCCGGCGAATCGCGTCAGATCGGCGGAGCCCGCATACGCGCTTCTCTTCAACCCACCGGCAGCCCTCACCAGATCCGCAACTCGCATGTTGCCGGTCAGAGGATAGCGGCCGGGCTTGGCAACTTCTCCCGTGATGTTCACCGTCGGCGGATCGACCTTCGCGAGCATTCGATGGATCAGAAGACGGTCCCGCGGCTGGATCACGATGTTGTCAATCGGATTTCCGGCGAGCGCCTCGCGCAAATCAACGCTGAGAATTCTTAAGCTTCCATCGGCCTGCGTGCGAAACAACTGCGCGGAATCAAGCGCCGCATCCGGAGTGAGTCCGCCCGCAAGATAGATCGCATCCCGCAGATGAGCCTCGCCCGACGTGCGGTAATCTCCCGGCGCGCGAACTTCGCCGCCGACGGATACATCCGGTGGCCGTTCAAAATCGTAGCGGCTGAAAATTCGCACCGTGTCCAGCCGATTCAACGTTGGAGACGAGGCCGGATTGGCGAGCGCCGCTGAAATATCGAAGCTCTCCACGCTCGGATGAAAATCGGGCGCGTTCAAACGAATAATTTCCGCATAGTGAGGAGCCGGCTCCGGAAGTAAATCGGAATACGAAGAGATCAAATCCGTCAGCTTCATTCCCGGCTTAAACGAATACCGGCCCGGCCGCAGCACATGCCCTTGCAGGTAAATCGCGTCCTCGTTGTACGCGGCAATCGGAAAAATATGAATCTGATCCCCGTCCTGGATCTTGAAGGCCGCCAACTGCTCGTCGACTTGATGGCCAGGGCTGGACGCGAGGTCCAATGTCAGCATCGTGCGCTTTTCATGCGCCTCCACTCGCTGGACTTCGATGTGTCGCAACGCCGCGGTGGGAAGAATTCCGCCGGCCAACGCCAGCACATCGGTCAGCGAGTTTTCATCGAGCAGCTCGTAAACCCCCGGCCGGCGCACCATCCCCTCCACCGTCACCTGCGGTCCGAGAGGCGGAACGAGCAGCGTGTCGCCGTCTTCCAGTCGCTTCAGATTGTCGCGCACACCGTGCAGAAGCAAGTCGTACGCATCAACTTGCTGTACCACTTGCTTGCCGCGAGAGTGTCGAAGCGTGCGCAACGATCCGCGCGCCGTGACTCCCCCCGCGGCAAAGAGCGCATTCAGCGGCGTTGAGAGTGAGCTGATGTCATAGGCCCCCGGCTCCGCCACATCGCCGACAACGTAGACGCGCACCGTTCGTACGCGCGATAGCGAAACGTCAGCCGATACATCCCGGAACGCGCTTCGCAGCGCATGCTGAACCGCTTGCTGTATCTCGCCCAGGTTCTTGCCGCTCACCAGCAGAGGTCCGATTTCCGGCAGAGAAATGCGTCCCTCCCGATCGACCAGCCGCACCAGTCTCTGCGAAACGCTGCCCCATAAATCGATCGCCAGGCTGTCGCCCGTTCCGACCACATAGTCCGGCCCCACCGGCAGGTCCATCGGGATCACATCGGGTTGGTTCGTCGTGTTGCGAAACACCTCAAGGCCGAAGCGCTCCGCCGGTCGCTGTGTCGCCGATGCCTGTACGTACATGTCATAAAGCGAAGGAACGTCCGCATACGGGTTGGCCGGCCGCACCATCTTCACCGCCGTCAGGTCGTCTCCGGCTTGGCCCGCAGCCTTCCGGTTCGGACGCTCGTTTGTCGGAAACGATTGGCTCTCAGAAATATCGGGGCGAGGAGCGTGTGTTCGTATGCTGGCTGCATCGGTGTACGGAGGATTCGCAGCACTCAAGCCATCCGGCGCTGGGAAGTCCGCCATCGGAGAGGCAAAGGGATCATCGATCGAGGACTTGGATGCCAACTCAATTTCAGCCATCGACCCGGCACGTTGCTCCGGCTGACCGTCGACGCTGGCTCGGAGCGTGCGCACCGGCGGTTCCTGCTGCGGCGTCTCGGGCGCGACATCCGGCGTAGCGTCGGGCGAACTGTTTCCAGACGAGCGCACCGTGCCAGTTTTGCGGCCCTGCTGCGCCTCGCAACCGCGACCGTTTCCTCCGTCGCAAGCGCCAGTGCGTTCAACATTTGCCTCGCTCTGATTCCGGCCCGGCTGAAGCGATTCAGCATCCTCTTGCGCCTCAATCGCGACCAGGCGCCGGGCGCGCTCTTTCAACACAAACTCCTGCTCTTTTGCAAAACTCGAATCTGGATTCGGCCCCGGCAGCAAATATCCGTATCGTTGCAGCAGCCGGGTTGCAACCGATCGAAATGTCAGATCCCGGTCGAGCCGGTCGAAAATCGCTTGCTCGGTCAGGCTTGACTCTTGCACCACCTGCCCGTTGCTACTCGCCTCTTTCGCCACCCATCGTTTCAATTCGACCAGCAAGCCCGCGTCTTTCACCAGTATTTCTCGTATCTGCACCGATGACGCGGCTACGTGGTCCAGATTATCCTGCGCAAGTTCTGAGAGCGTTCCACTGTCACCACCTGAAAATGAATCTTGGCGTGGGCGCGCGCCACCACTCCCCTGCCCATACAGCAATTGGCACAAAATCAGGAGCGCCGCGCAACTCGTGGCTTTGCCGAGCGGAGCCTTCAAGACCATCCTCGGAATTGTCTTCATAAGAAAAATCCAGTTTGTTCGAACCCAGTTTGTTCGGACAAAGTTTGTCCGAATAAAGATCGGTTTCGTCGCCATACGTTTTTCTCGATTCGCAGCTCAATCCAAAACATCGAAGCGCTCACGCCATAAACTCGACGTCGCCTTCGTCCACTTCGACCGCCACCGAGCGCATGATCAAATGAATCGACAAGACAACCCGGCAGCGCTCTTTGGTGCGCACGATGATCCCTTCAAGCCCTTGCAGGGGGCCGCTCCGCACGCGCACTTGCCGTCCCACGCTCAAATAGGGGTGCGGTTCAATTGTTCCCGAACTCGACAGACGAGTTCTCAGATTCTCGATTTCTTCTTCGGGCAAAACAGCGGGCTGACCATTGAATGTCACGATTCGCACGGCGCCCGGCAGTTGCAGCACCCGTAGCCGGCTCTGCGACGCCATCTGCACAAACACATAACCGGGAAACAACACCATCGCCACTTCCTTGCGGCGGTCCTTCCAGCACCGCACAGATCGGTACAGAGGCAGAAAACACGCAATCCCCTGCTGATGGATTTGATCGGCGACCCGCTTTTCGTGGCGCGAAGCAGTGTGAAGCGCATACCAGTCTGCTCTGCCCGTTTCCTTTGTCGCGGAGGTGATCGCTGCGGTGAGTGCGCTCATGGAGATTGCCTTCAATACCCGGATGTAGCTTCGCCCCCTCACTTACAGGGCAACGTGAGCTAAACCCTATTTGCATTTTTGTCGCGCGCAGAAAATTAAACTCCGGGTCCGAGTCCAACTTGTCTCGAAGATGTAAAAAAACTGTCACAAAACGCGAAGCGATCTGCGCGGCGTAAACGTTACAACCTGTTGACAAGGCCGTGACAAGATTCACATCCGATTTGATGACCATGGTGTGATTTTCCCGAAGCTGTTTATTCGGAATTCGATGGCTGGAATAAAGCGGGTTGATATGCACCGCCAGGATTTTCTCCACAAAGGCGCGGAGACTGCGCTCTGTGAACACTACATAGCGGCTGGTGTCGTCTGTAGTCTTTCGACGAACAGTGAGCAGGTGCTCAACGCCGCCCGCACTACTTTCCTGCCACTCGAATCACCGCCGGCCGCTGTTGATTTCTCCATGCGATTGTGGGTCGATGGCACAGACGCGGCGCGGCAGGCATGGCCAAAGCCCTACGTGCGCGGGCTCGACCACATGGTGTTCGCAGGCCTCGATGCGCACAGCTCCCTGCTTGCCGATCTTCGCACGCGCCGCATACTGGGACGATTTTCACCCGCGATGGCCGCCGATACCAGCCATTGGAAGTCGATCATTTTCCCGATCCTGCTCTCCATCGTTGCCGGATCAGTCGGGCTGGTTGAATTGCACGCCTCGTGTGTGGCCAAAGATCAACTCGGTTTGATTCTGCTTGGGCCTTCTCAATCTGGAAAATCCACGCTTGCCATGGCATTCACTGAGGCCGGGTTCCAATTGCTCTCCGATGACCGCACGTTTTGTTCCTCGGCGCACGGCCAGCTGCAGGCTTGGGGTCTGCCGCGCCCGCTCAAGCTGAGGCGCGAGGCAGCGTCATGGTTCGACGAGTTTCGCGGTAAGGAGCCAACCGATGTTCAGAACGGAGAACGCGTCTTTCATTTCGAACCAATACAAAGTGGCGCGGCAAAATGTTGCCCCCAACTTCTGGTCTTTCTTGAAAGGCACGAGAGTCCCCGATTTTCGATGATCCCCATCAATCGCGACGACGCCAAATCGCGCATCGAGAAAGATCTGATGGCGGAGACTCCGGATGCAATCCGAAAACAGTTAGCCTGCCTCGACGAGCTTCTCTCCCTGCCGCGCTACCTCCTCAGCTATGGAGGCCGGCCGCAAGTCATCGCCGGTCGGCTCGCAACATTCTTCCTCAATCGACGCGAATGGCACTCAGCCGCTGGAGCAAAATGGGTAGCATCGTAAAGGCCGCACTACCTCGAACCCACGCGGCTTCATCGCGTGACGTCTCTCCGTTCTCCGTGCACGGCCACAATCCGCCCGAGCGCCCAGACCCCCTGCGTCGTTTTACATCCACTCCTTACGCTGCGAACTTGCAGCTGATGCAAAAAACAGTACGCCTCGAAACGAATCACAACGATGTGCTGGAACTGGCACGAGAGTTTTTCGACCGCCATCAGCACGGGCCCGTCGAACAGCCTCAATTTCTCTGGCGCATCGTCTGCGCATCGGATCCGCTGGTCTCGAGCACTGATGTGCCACTCTCCGCGTTTTCGGATTCCGGCCTGCGCTACGTCAATATTGGGCAAAGAGGTTTTCTGGCAGTCGATCTCGAGTCTCGCGAAGCGGTCGCATTTCTTTCTGATCGCTTCGTCGAGGGCGACACCAGATTCAGGCACCGGCCTCCGCTCGACATCTTGTTCTGCATGACCGCTCCGAGCCTGGGGCTCGTTGCCCTCTCCGGAGGCTGCGTAGGAGTGGAGGATCGCGGCGTTCTTGTTTTTGGGCCGCCCAACTCCGGCAAGACTACCGCCTGCTACCTCGCCGCCAAACGAGGTATGGAGTTTCACGCGGATCAGGTCGTATTCCTCGATACGAATCGCAAACTCCTGCGCGCCTGGGGTGATCCCTTCCCCGCCGTTCTCCGGCCGCAAACATTAGACTTCCTGCTCGAACTGCGAAACGCGGCGCGCGACGCGACCTATGCCGATCTTTCTTTTTACTACCTGGACAAGAGACCCTGGCAGTCGAACCACACCAGGCCCGTCACTCCGGTTTGCGCCCTCTTCCTCGATCGCGGCGCAGCCCGTGAATCCGAGCTGAAACTACTTCCGCCTGATAAGGCAATCTCACGGCTGCGCGACTGCATGCTGTTCAACGAAGATGATCGGTTTGAAACCCAGATAGACACTGCGCTCACCGCGCTTGCTGCTAAACCGATCTACCATTTCCGCTATGGCGATGATCCAAAAATCGCAGCGAACTTGATAGAGGAAATGCTGAAATGACGACCGACACGACGCATGAAGCGCCGCCCGAGACCGTGAAGACGTTCGGAAAAACCCTCGCGCTCTCTCTTGCGTACCTGGCAGTGGCCATGGCGTGTCTTGTCCAATGGAACTCGCCCCATCCCTGGGCACGGCTCGACCTGCTCGCAGGCACCTATTTTGGTTTGCGGCTGGTTGGTTCGCTGCACTCAATGGTTTCCAGCCTGGGCGCGTTCCGTGCCCGTTCGCTGCGTCAGGAGTGGTGGGCGCTGAATTCCGACCCTGCCGGGCCGCAATGGGTGATGCTCTTAATGGCTCTCGATCTCGTCGTCTTCCTCGACTATGGTCACTGGCAACTTAGTCCCTGGCTCGCGCGCCCTGCTTTGCAGGTTGTCGGAGTCGCAATTTATCTCGTCGTCGCCGCCTGGCAGATCTGGACTGACGCCTATCTGGCGCGCTACTTCAATCACAACGGACAGCCGCTCGCGCCCATGAGCCATGGACCCTATCGATATGTACGGCACCCTCGCTACGCGGCCGCGATTGCCGGAAAGTTGGCGATGGCGCTCACCTTTGCCAGCCTCTTCGGATGGTTCCTGCTATTCGCCTGGGGCCTGCTCCTTCTGAATAAGATCGCCATCGAAGAAAAACATTTACGCAATTTATTCGGGCTGCGTTACGACTCATACGCGCAAACCACAGCCCGCGTGATTCCAGGAATTTATTAACCGCGGAAGTTATCAAACGAAGCCACGCAAACCCATGTCCCGCACATCGCCGTCGCGCGCCGCCACCGAAACAAAGCCGCCCGACGAAAGCCTGAACGTCGATTCGCGCAGCCCGCTGGCAGAAACTCTCGACGCGGCCGAGACGATTCAAATCAACCAAGGCCGGCGGCGTTTATGGAAATGGATCGAGCATCTCCTACTCGTGGTCCTCGTCGTTGGTTTCGCGGTTAAGGGATTCGTCCCGGCATGGCGCCATCTCAATTCCGATTTCCCCAACTATTATCTGGTCGCGCGCCTGTATCGCGCAGGCTATCCGCTGGAACGCGTCTACGACTGGACATGGTTGCAACGCCAGAAGGATCGTCAAGGGATTGATCAACGCCTGGTAAGTTTCATTCCCTCGACGCTCCCTTCTGCCCTGGCGGTGGCGCCCTGGTCCTCTCTTCCGCCACTCCAGGCAAAGCGACGATGGCTCGTTCTGAATTTGGCGGTCTTACTACTAACCGCCTTCCTCCTGACCCGCGTTACGCAGCTGGGCTGGGAACGCATCGCCTTGCTGACATTCCTGGCATTCATTCCGCTTCGCAACGAATTCCTCTACGGTCAAATGCACCTCGTCGTTTTGCTCTTGCTCACGTTAGCGGCGTGGCTTTTTTTCCGAGATTCGCAGTTCCTCTCCGGCATCAGCCTCGCAATGGCAGCCGCTTTAAAAATCTTCCCCGCGCTCTTTGTGATTTACTTTGCCTGGAAACGACAATGGCGCGCCGCCTTCGGTCTCGCGGTTGGCCTCATCGGAGTCATGGCCGCATCGCTTTACCTCTTCGGAAGATCGGCCTGCCTGCTCTATGTCCGCCAGGTTCTCCCGGCGGGCCTGCGCGGCGAAACCCTCGATCCCTACAATCCCGCCTGGAATTCGTGGACCGCGCTCGTTCGGCGTCTCTTCATCGCTGAACCGGAACTCAACCCATCGCCGGTCGCACACTTGCCATGGCTTTATGCGTTTCTCCAGCCGTTCATTCACGC
>JBAWAI010000005.1:0-2808 GCA_049589215.1 Terriglobales bacterium
GTCCGCGCCTTTCCGCGGCCTTCACATCCACGCCTTCGCTTTCCAGGCGGGGCCTAAAAGCGTTCCAATGAGCGATCGTCGGAACTAGAATTATCCCTTCTCCGTTAGCAATCGCCGCAGCGGCAAAGCGACAGACGGCCCGATTGAGAAACTGCTCATCCTGATAAAGCTGGACGATATGATCGCGCGGCGCAGCGCCGGTTAGGAGACCGCACCAGGGCTCACCGTGGGCCGCTGCGCTTTTTGTCTCGCCCAGGCTGCTATTGTTTTCCATTGCCACCCTCCCCATCTCTGGAAGCAAATCTCGCATTAAATCAGATTTTGTTACGAAGCCTTTTGCGTCGACGCTGCGGGCTTATTCACGAGCAACCGGCGCATCGTTCTGCGTAACACTGACTCTATTGCAATCAGGACTCTCACGCCGAATGATTCATTTCGCCTCCACGCCATCTATGCGAGGCATGTTGATGTCCATGAGTACTAAATGGTACCGGTACGTTTATCCGCCGCCTAAGAATGCACGAATCCCCCAAGAGCAGCCTATACAGTGTTTCGTGTATTGACCGCGCTCCACTAGGATTCTATTGGCCCCCCTCCATAATGCCAACAGCTACCGCCGGAAGCTCCATTAAAGACTCGCTTGTCATTCAGCTGTCCAATCACGGTCGGACCGGGGATTAACTTATCCGTAACCCTCCCCGCAAAAAACGGCATCAGAGGATGATGCCGCAAGCCATTGAAGCCCGACAGCACGAGACCCGCATCCTGGTAGTCGATGACAGTGAGCCGATGCGACGCAACCTGCGGACCTTGCTGGAGGGCCGGGACCACTGGAAAGTGTGCGATGAAGCCTCAAATGGCCAGGAAGCTGTTATGAAGTTCAGTAACGAGAAATTCGATGTCGTCGTTGGCGACTGCGGGGGAAGATGCCAAACCGCCATTGAGCAAAGCTTATCGCCGCGCTTCGCGCAGGGCCTTGTTGTGGCCAGAAGAGGGATCGTCGCTGTATCAGGCGGGCCGATCGCTGACGGAATTGCCGGGCGTGGGGCCTTACCTCGAAAAAGCTATCGGTAAGTGGATTGAATCCTCGCCGACCGTTGGTTCTCCTCCCGATATACGTGAGAATTTCCTGACGAGAACACGAGTGCGGGCGATCCTTGAAAAGCAGCCCTCCTGAGCATCCCACGCCAGAGGAAATCTGCAAATGCACACGGAGTGGAGTGACGGCTCCGCCTCGATTCAGGAGATGGCTGAAGCGGCAGATGCTCGTGGCTATGAATACATCGCCATCACCGACCATTCAAAAGGTTTGAAGATAGCGGGAGGCATCAATGAGGAGCAGCTACGGCAACAGGCGGAAGAAATTGCTGCCGTCAATCAGTCTCTGGGCGCTGCAGGCAAGACGCTGCGCGTGCTGCGCTCGATAGAAGTGAACCTGAATCCCGCTGGTCAGGTCGATATGGAGGTTTCATCGCTAGGTGAGCTCGATATCGTTCTGGGCTGCTTTCATTCCTCCCTGCGCAAGAAAGATGATCAGACCGACCGTTATGTAGCGGCACTGCGTAATCCCGCGATCCAGATACTCGGACACCCGCGCGGACGCATTTATAACTTCCGGCACTGCTATTGCCGCACTTATATGACCCTCAAAAGACAAAAAAACGTCGAATCCCTACCAAACCACTACTTGGGATTCGACGCTCATTTCAACGGATACGACGAGAGCACCGCTTATGCTGCCTTTTTTTGCGGGAAGCGAATCAGCACTTTCGTGTAACCCTCAATTCGCTGATCAAATTTGTCATAGGCATCGGGAGCGTCATCGATGTCGATGTGATGGCTTACAATCTGGCCCGGCTTTGCGCGCCCATTCACAATAAGATCGCGAAGGTATTCGTTATATTTCTTCACTGGCGCCTGGCCACTTCCCATGCTTATGCCCTTGTCAAAAAACTCGGCCACCGGGAAAGGAAAGATTCCTTGTTTAGCGTCGCCCTTCGCGCCGGGGTCAGGCGACATATACACGCCAATCATGCCGATGCTGCCCGTGGGATTCACCACTTTTAAACAGTTGTCCAGGACCTGCATCGGTTTTTCCTTTTTAGGGTCCGCGTCGTTTCGCGCCTGATAACCGACCGCGTCGATCGCGCAATCCACGCCCTTCATTTTCTCTTCCCCTGGGCGCAGCCCTTCCTGTATTCCCTGATTTTGTTTGCGCAACTTGAAGATCTGCTCTACCGGATCGCCGTGGCTGAAATCAACCGGAATCGCTCCCAATTCGCGTCCTTTTTCAAGGCGTTCAGGAATGCTATCGACAAGGTAGACTTCGGATGCGCCCTTGAGCAGCGAGCAGTAGGCGGAGAGCAGGCCCACCGGACCGGCTCCGAAGACGGCAACCGTTTTTCCGGCGCTTACGCATGCAAGTTCGGTGGCATGAAAAGCGGTGGGAAACACATCCGACAGAAGAAGGAAGTCATCTTCCCACTGATCACCTGGCCGTCCAGGCAGCTTCAGACAGTTGAAATCGGCGTGCGGCACCAACACAAATTCCGCCTGCCCTCCCTGATACGGGCCCATTCCTGCATAACCATAGGCGGCATGCGGTTCCTCGGGGTTCATAGTCAGGCAGGCTTCCGTGTGGCCGCGATGGCAGTTAAAGCAAAAACCGCAGGCGATATTGAAGGGCAGCACCACGCGATCGCCCGGCTTGATGCTCTCGACGGCCTCGCCAACTTCTTCGATTACCCCCATTATCTCGTGGCCGACGACAGTACCTTTGTCCAACGGAGTTCGGCCATCGTACATATG
>JBAWAI010000006.1:0-9757 GCA_049589215.1 Terriglobales bacterium
AAGAAAATATGATGTCGAGTTATCTACGGTTCAAATCGCTAAAAGCAGCTGCTCTCGTTATCAGCCTCTTGCTCCTGGCAAAATTGAGCACGGCTCAAGTCTCTGCGGCCCCTCCGTCTCTGGTGGATCCAGCGGCCGCTAACTTCGAGGGCGTGCACGAAGACTGGACTACGCCTGCTCTGGATACCAGCAATCTGAAACCGGCGAAGCCACTGGTGTTTTTCAGTGATCTTCCCCACTACACGTTGGAACTGATGCGCGTTCAATGGCGGACGGGCGATCCGATCGACCTTTATGTAATAAAACCCAAGAGCGCAAAAAAGCCTCCCGTCATTTTGTATCTCTATGGCTATCCCACCGACACGGACATTTTCAAGCGCGACGAGTATCAGGAGCTCGTTACCAGGAACGGATTCGCGGCTGTCGGATTTGTCTCTGCGCTCACCGGACACCGCTATCATGATCGTTCGATGAAAGACTGGTTCGTCAGCGAACTCCAGGAATGCCTCGCGACCTCGGCGCACGACGTGCAGATGGTGTTGAATTATCTGGCTGCGCGCGGCGACCTCGACATGGACCACGTCGGGATGTTCACGCAAGGCTCAGGCGCAAGCATTGCGATCATGGCTTCGGCGGTCGATCCGCGGATTAAGGTGCTCGAGGCGCTCGACCCCTGGGGTGATTGGCCCGACTGGTTGGCAACTTCTCCGGTGGTGCCCGAAAACGAGCGCCCAGAGTACATAAAACCTGACTTCTTAAAGAAAGTAGCCAGACTGGATCCCGTCGATTGGCTGCCAAAGATCCAGGCAAAAAAGTTCAGGCTTGACGATGAACTCTTTGACGAGATCACGCCAAAGGACTCCCAACAGAAAATGCGGAGGGCGGTTCCCGCGGGCTCGAGCGTAATGCTCTACAAAAACATGGACGAGTTCAAAGCCGCTTTTGAGGATGGCAAAAACCTTGAGTGGATTCAGCACGAGCTGCAGTCTCTGCCAGCGCCGGCGGAAACACCTGCGGCCAGAACCTCTCCCGAATCAAATAAGAAACGATAGCCGCCTTCGCGCCGTTTCTGGCGCCAGCGCTTGATATGGGGAATAGCGTCCCATATCATGAGCGGATTCGTGACTTCGTGCGTCAAACTTTATCCCAGGTGAATATGCTAAAACACGCCGTACTCCGGTTGTTGCCTCTGGTCATTGCTCTATCGCTGGCGAATGCTCAAACGCAACCCACGCAGCCAACATCCGAGCCAATATTGCCCTATAGCCCCAGTCTCGATATTTCATCAATGGACAAATCAATCGACCCTTGCCAGGATCTCTATCATTATTCTTGTGGCGGGTGGGAAAGGAAGAATCCTACCCCTCCCGACCAGACCTCATGGTCGGTCTACGCGAAGCTCTATCAGGACAATCTGACCTTTCTCCACGGCATACTTGAAGTCGCCGCCCAGCCGAACGGGCAGCGCAATGCCGTGACCGAGCAGATTGGCGACTTCTACGCGGCTTGCATGGACGATACGGCCGTAGAAAAACGTGGAACCAAGACCATTGCGCCGGAGCTGGAAGCAATTGAGCAGATCAAGTCGGCAAAAGAACTCACACCCCTCGTGGCGCGGTTGCAATCGATTTACTACAGATATTCCTACAACAGTTCCCTGCTCTTCTCGGCGGGATCGACACAAGATCCGGACGATTCCGAGAAGGTCATTGCCGAAGTCGACCAAGGCGGCATCGCCCTACCGGATCGCGACTACTACATCAAAGACGACGCCAAGTCGAAGGAAACACGCGAGCACTATCTTGAACATGTGACGCGAGTTTTCGAGTTGATCGGCGACAGTCCGGTATCCGCAAAACAAAATGCCGAGGCCGTATTGCGCCTGGAAACGGCCATGGCCAAGGCCTCACTCAGCCGTGTCGACCGCCGCGATCCGCATAAATTGGTTCATAAAATGAAGGTCGCGGATCTCATGCGGCTCGCGCCCAATTTTGACTGGATCTCTTACTACCATGACATGCAATATCCGCAGATCGACGTCCTCAACGTCGACACCCCCGAGTTCATCAAGGAACTCAACGTCCTTTTGTCTTCCGAATCGATCGATACCTGGAAAGCTTATTTGCGCTTTCATGTGGCCGACACATCGTCTCCGTACCTCTCTTCGAAATTCGTCGAGGAGAATTTCGATTTCTATCGCAAGTATTTGCGAGGCGCACAAGAAATGCAGCCCCGCTGGAAACGTTGCGTGCAGTATGTGAACTACGACCTGGGTGAGGCGCTCGGTCAGGTATATGTGGCCAAGGTCTTCTCTCCCGGGCTGAAACAGAGCACGCTTGACATGGTGCGGGGCATTGAGGACGCGATGGGCGCGCGCATTCGAGCGCTCGACTGGATGAGCCCGGAAACAAAACAGCAGGCCCTTACTAAACTGGCTGGAATCCGCAACAAAATCGGCTACCCGGATCATTGGCGCGACTACAGCTCGGTAAAAATCGTCCGTGATGATTTCGCCGGCAACGTCGAGCGCGCGCACCAATTCGAGAGCCGGCGCGAGATCGCCAAAATTGGCAAACCGGTCGATCATGGCGAATGGGGTATTACCGCACCGACGGTGGATGCCTACTACAATCCGCAAATGAACGACATCAACTTTCCCGCCGGTGTGCTCCAACCGCCGCTCTACGATCCGAAAATGGATGATGCCCCGAACTATGGGGATACGGGCGGAACCATCGGCCACGAACTCACGCACGGCTTTGACGACGAGGGGAGCCAGTTCGACGCCCGCGGAAATCTAAAGAATTGGTGGACAAAAGAAGACCGTGAAAAGTTCGACGCGCGCACCAAGTGTGTCGACGATCAATACTCCGGATATATTTCGGTCGATGATGTTCACGTCAACGGCAAGTTGACCCTCGGCGAAAACGTCGCTGACCTGGGCGGCGAGATTCTCGCCTACATCGCCTGGAAAGACGCCACGAAAGACAAGAATCTTCAACCGATCGACGGTCTGACACCGGAGCAGCGTTTCTTCGTCGGATTCGCGCAGTGGGACTGCGCCAATGAGCGTCCCGAAGACCTGCGCGTGCGCGCCATGACCGATCCGCACTCTCCAGCGCGCTATCGTATCAACGGAGTCGTGGTAAATATGCCAGACTTTGCGGAAGCGTTCCATTGCAAGGCTGGACAGGCCATGGTGAAACCCGCCGCCGGTGTGTGCAAGATTTGGTAGCTTGCGAGAAGCCAATCAGGACAACGTTCAAAGGGAGTCAGAATGAAGAAGCGCACACTCGGAAAGAGCAATCTCGAAGTCTCTGCCATCGGGCTCGGCTGCATGGGATTGAGCTTTGGCTTTGGACCACCGGTCGACAAGCCGGAAGGGATTTCGCTGATTCGTTCCGCATTTGAGCGCGGTGTGACATTCTTCGATACGGCTGAGGCCTACGGTCCGTTTGCAAACGAAGAACTCGTGGGTGAGGCGCTCGCCCCATTTCGCGATCGTGTGGCGGTCGCCACGAAATTCGGGTTCAAGTTTGATCCCAACACGCGCAAGCAGGCTGGGCTGGACAGCAGGCCGGAGCACATCAAGGAAGTCGCCGAGGCCTCGCTCAAACGACTGAGGACCGATGTGATCGATCTTTTCTACCAGCACCGTGTCGATCCGGAGGTGCCGATTGAAGACGTGGCGGGAGCGGTGAAGGACTTGATTCAGGAAGGCAAGGTCAAGCACTTCGGACTCTCAGAAGCAGGAGTCAAGACCATCCGCCGGGCGCACGCTGTGCAGCCGGTGACCGCGCTCCAGAGTGAATATTCGCTTTGGTGGAGAGAACCCGAATCAGAGGTGATACCGACGCTAGAGGAACTCGGAATTGGGTTTGTTCCGTTCAGTCCTCTTGGTAAGGGTTTTCTCACGGGCAAAATCAGCGCGGATACGAAGTTCGACAAAGGTGATTTTCGCAACATCGTTCCTCGCTTTACCGCAGAGAATCGAAAAGCGAATCAGGCAATCGTCGATTTGGTTGGCAGCTTCGCAAAAGTGAAGAAGGCAACACCTGCTCAGGTTGCGCTCGCGTGGCTGCTTGCGCAAAAGCCGTGGATCGTTCCGATCCCGGGCACAACCAAACTGCATCGTCTCGAAGAAAACATTGGAGCAGATGACGTTGCGCTCACCCCTGATGATCTGCGCGAAATCGAGAACGCCTCTTCAGCGATCAAACCGCAAGGCGCCCGCTACCCTGAAGAGTTCCAAAAGATGATTGACCGTTAGCGGCGGCGTCAGACCACCAGCAGGACTTTGCCAATACCACCTTTTTCAGCAGACGCCTGGGCCTCGTCCGCTTCGCTGAGCGGCAGCTTTCTGCTAATCGCGATCACGAGTTTGCCCGCTACGACGGCTTCTGCCATGAACTGGAGAATCTTTGGATCGGGTTGCGCGTATACCGGTACGACCTTCACCGATGGATACTGCGCGGCGTTGGACGGCGCGCCAAGAACCGATGCGAACACGCCTCCCGGCTTGACCCTGGCAATCAGCAGCTCGGCGGTTTTGCCGTCGACAGCATCGGCAATCGCATCAAGCAAAGGGAGACTCGCAATGGCATTGGCGTCGTCGGTCGCGACTACCTGATCCGCACCGATGGTTTTCGCTTCATCCAACTGACTCTTCAAAACACCGGCAATCACGGTCGCTCCGCGTTGTTTGGCGGTAAAGACCGCCGAACGCCCCACCCCTCCCGCGGCTCCAGCAACAAGTACTCTCTGGCCCGCTTTAATTCCTGTACCCGAAATCAGTACGTTGCCAGTTGTCGTCACCAGCGGCAAGGCGGCTGCCTGCATCAAATCGAGTCCTTTGGGAATCTTCGCCAGGCTGATTGCTTTCACTACGCAGAGTTCAGCGTACGTGTTATCCGCTATGGCGAAAACCTTGTCCCCGGTAGAAAAGCCTTCGACCCCGGGACCTGTCTTGACGACGGTGCCCGCGACGTCGACTCCCATCACTCCGGGAAAATTAATAGGATAAAAATCCTTCGTCTTCCCGGCGCGCCGCTTGTAGTCAATGGGATTGACGCTCGTGGCAGCGACGCGAACCAGCACCTCGCCGGGGCCCGGAACTGGATCAGGATATTCTTCAAACTTTAACACTTCGGGGCCACCGTATTCGTGGACGACAACTGCTTTCATAAGTCCCTCGCCCAGCCGCAAGCAAGCGAAGCTGGTGAATGCTTAGATGACCGAAGGAGCGATTCGTTGCGAACAGCAATTCACCAAAATGCTAGAGGTCGGTTTTGTTCCGGCAACGCTTCGACACCCGCGCGGACGCGCTAATAATGGGGTCCGCGCCACTCGAATCGGGTGGACATACCACTTGGGGTTGGTGCATCCTAGTTGCAACGGGGTCCTGTCGCAACTCCACCTGCCATTCGAAAGGGACACACCATGAAGAAGTCTGCGGCGTCCATTTCTCTAGCCGGCTCCCAGCTTGGCGACGTGCGTCATGTCTGCGCGTTTTTCAACAGCGATGAAGAAGAATATCGTGTGTTGCTTCCGTTCATTAAGGAGGGATTCGAGCGTGGCGACAAGGCCGTTCACGTCGTCAATCCTGATCAGCG
This sequence comes from Terriglobales bacterium, assembly GCA_049589215.1. Classification (GTDB taxonomy): domain Bacteria; phylum Acidobacteriota; class Terriglobia; order Terriglobales; family Acidobacteriaceae; genus Acidiflorens. The sequence continues at coordinate 5,613 of JBAWAI010000006.1, forward strand.
TCATGACCATCTGCAACGGTTGGCTGCAGCCGGGATCGACCCGGCGATTGCTGAACAGAGTGGGCAACTCGAAGTTCTCATCAATACCGAAGCGTATATTCAGGACGGCCGTTTCGATCAGGATCGGATGCTGGCAGCGTTCGAGCAGATGGCGAGTGGCAACGCCCCCGGCGGTTTTCCGCTTAGCCGCATTTGTTGCCGGATGGACTGGGTTGTTGAAGATCGATCATACGTCGACGATCTCGTGGAGTTCGAGTCGCGCGTAAACGATGTGTGGCGGCTCCACGATGATGCAGTCATCTGTACATACCGTCTCGACAAGTTCGGCGGCGACACTGTGATCGACATCATGCGAACTCATCCCTTGGTCATCATCGGCGGCATTCTCCAGCAGAATCCGTTTTTCGTACCGCCAGAGGAATTTTTGCGAGAGATCCGACAACGTAAAGCCCTGCGGGCTTCACCAGCCGCCACGGCTGCCTGATATGGAAGCGCAATTCGAAGATGCATCCGCCGAGATCAAGCGCCTCCAGCGGTGCATTAATGATCTTGTCAGCCTGCTTGCCCTTCCTGCCATCTGGAGCGGAGGCGATCCATCCCAAATTCTGCAGACAATGCTTGATGCGCTGATGCGCATGCTCGACCTGGATCTCGTTTCAGTGCGGCTGAAGAATCCGGTGGGCGATGCGCCCATTGAGATCGTCCGCATCGCCAAATCGCAAGGGCCGATGCCCACCGCACACGACATCTGTGAGGCGCTAAGCCACTGTTTGGAAAACGAGTCCTCAAAATGGCCTCCGCCACTTCGGAGCATTCTTGGTGACGGCGAGGTTTCGATCATGCCGTTGCCGCTCGGGCCGCAGGGTGAACTTGGCGTGATGGTAGCAGCCGCCGAACGAGAAAACTTTCCGCGGCAGACGGAGTCGCTTCTGCTGAATGTAGCGGCGAATCAGGCATCGATTGGGCTGCAGGGAGCACGTCTTCGCAGCCAACAAAAACGCCTCGCCGATGAACTCGATCTCAAGGTCGCACAACGAACTGCCGAACTCGGCGCCGCTAACGACGATCTCAAAAGAGAGCTCGCTGAGCGCGAACGGGCGGAAGAAAGGCTCCGGCACGAGGAAGGGGAACTAACGCGCAGCGAGGTCAGGAAGGCAGCCATCCTCGACTCAGCCCTGGACTGCATTGTGACGATCGACCATGAGGGGCGCATCACGGAGTTCAATCCGGCTGCAGAGCGGACTTTCGGATACAGTCGCGACCAGGTCGTGGGCAGACACATGGCCGACGTCATCATTCCACCAGCGCTGCGCGAGCGGCACAGGCAGGGATTTGCTCGCTACCTGACCACCGGCGAGGCCAGAGTTCTTGGCAGACGTGTGGAGATGACAGCGGTCCGCTCCGATGGCAGCGAGTTCCCTGTCGAACTTACAATTACACGCACGCCGCTGGATGGGCCACCATCGTTCACCGGGTACCTGCGCGATATAACGGACTATAAGCGGAACGAGAGTGCCTTGCGTGACGCGCACGCGCAGCTGGCGGCAAGCGAGGAACGCTGGCGCTCTGTTTTCGAAAACTCGGCGATCGGCGTCGCACTCACTGACATTAGCGGCCGATTGCTCGCCGCGAATCCCGTATTCGAACAGATGCTCGGGTACACCGAAGACGAATTGCGAAAACTTTCGTTTTTCGACATTACCCATGAAGAGGACATCGAACGGAATCGGTTGCTCATCGGGGAGTTGTTGGCGGGAAAACGCCAGCAGTTTCAGATTGAGAAGCAATATCGGCGAAAGAACGGCAGCCTGATGTGGGCGCGCAACAATGTTTCGCTAGTGCCAGGAACGGCGCTGGTTCCGCGATTCCTCATGGCGCTCTCTGAGGACGTTACGGAACACAAACAGGCGGAGGAGAAGTTGCGGCACAGTGAGGCTCTTCTCGCGGAGGTCCAGCACATCAGCTCAACGGGAGGCTTTTCCTGGCGTGTCGACACGAACGAAGTTACGTTTTCGGAGGAAGCATACCGGATCTTCGGGTTTGACAAGGACGCCCCCGTGACGCTCGACCAGATTGCCAGCCGAGTTCATCCGGAAGACCTCCCGTTGTTGTCTGAAAGGATCAAGCGGGCGCAAGATGTGGGCGGCGACCAGGACTATGAAATTCGGCTGAGAATGCCGGACGGATCAGTGAAGTACCTGCACACGATTTCTCATTCGATCCGCGACCAAGCAGGAACGTTTGAGATGATCGGCGCGACCCAGGACATAACGCGGCGCAGAGTTTCAGAAGAGGCACTGAGTGAGGCGCGATCCGAACTCGCACACGTGTCAAGAGTTACGACTCTCGGAGTGTTGACGGCATCGATCGCGCACGAGGTCAACCAGCCTTTGTCGGGCATCGTGACGAATGCCGGCACCTGCCTGCGGATGCTGGCTACCGATCCGCCAAATGTGGACGGCGCTCGCGAGACCGCCCGGCGCACGATTCGCGATGGCAACCGTATGTCCGAATTGATCACCCGGCTGCGCGCACTCTTTAGCAAGCAGGATGCGGCGGCCGAATCTGTGAACTTGAATGAGGCTGTGCTGGAAGTGATTGCCCTGTCGTCGGCTGAACTTCAGAAAAACCGTGTGACGCTTCGCCCCGAACTCGCCGAAGATCTGCCGCAGGTCACAGGCGATCGTGTGCAGCTTCAGCAGGTCATTCTGAACCTGCTCAGGAATGGCGCAGATGCAATGAGGGAAATCGAGGATCGCCCGAGTCTATTGGTGATCAGAACCGAACGGGAGGAAGGCGATCGGGTGCGGCTGATGGTGCAGGATGCGGGAGTGGGCTTTGACCCTCAGGCTGCCGACCGGCTTTTCGACGCATTCTACACCACGAAAGGTGACGGTATGGGAATAGGCTTATCGGTTAGCCGATCGATTATCGAGAGCCATCGTGGTCGTCTGTGGGCGACACTGAATGACGGTCCGGGAGCCACGTTCTCATTCTCTATTCCTCGAGCGCCCGCGGGGGATGCGACTGCCCGTAGCGACGCGGCGTGAACGCTGAGTTGCTTATGGCCGCAACGTAAAACTACAGCATGTCGCGACAGTGGCGTGCGATCTGCAGCTCTTCCTGTGTGGGGACAATCCGAATCTTGTCCGCGGTGAGACCAAGGGGCTCTAAGCCTTCGGTTGCTTTGGATCGAATGTACTCGCTGTGCTCGCCGATACCTCCGGTGAACACCAGAAGATCCGCGCCGCCCAGTAGCGCCATGTAGGCACCAATCGCTTTTCGCACTGAGATTGCAAGGACGTCCAGTGCAAGACCCGCCTTCGGATCATTGGAGCGAGCGCGCTCCTCCAGCGTCTTCACATCGCTCTCGCCAGATGAGAGACCCGACAGTCCACTTTGATGATTGACCATATCTTCAAGTTCGTCAGCGCCGAGCTTTTCATCTCGCAAAATATAGAGAAGAATCCCGGGGTCAAGATCACCCGAGCGCGTCCCCATCGGAATCCCACCCGTAGGAGTGAGGCCCATCGTAGTGTCGATCGATTTCCCTTTACGAAGGGCGCAGAGACTCGCGCCATTTCCCAAATGCGCAAAGATCGCCCGGTCAGGAAGGCTCGCGCCGAAGTGATACACCAGGGACTCGTAAGACAGACCGTGAAAACCATAGCGTCGAATTCCCGCGTCGAAATAACGTTGTGGCAACGCAAAATGCGCCGCGACCTCAGGAATCGTCTGATGAAAAGCGTCATCGAAGCATGCGAATTGTGCTGCCGAGGGGAAGATCGACTGTGCGGAGGCGATGATAGTCAATGCCTGCGGGATGTGCAGGGGCGCAAAATGTATAGCGGAACGTAACTGATCCAACACCTGCGGCGTGATGAGTTGATGAGAACGAAGGTGAGGTCCGCCATGCACGATGCGGTGTCCCACGGCCACGGGTGCGCTGTGGACGTGCTGCGCCATAGCCGCACAGAGAACCTTGAGAGCGTCGCTCTGGGATTCGTGGACACTTGCGCGCTGCACGACCGATGATCCATCGGCAGCGCGCATGTGAAAGGTGCCGTTGTCATGGCCAATTCCGTCGGCGCTTCCGGTGAGGAGCGCTTCTTCATCGCTTGCACCGCGATGATAAACACCGAACT
>JBAWAI010000007.1:0-28828 GCA_049589215.1 Terriglobales bacterium
GAGTTCTACAGTGCGGATGTCCCTGAGGGACGAATCATCAACCAGATGCCGCTCGCTGGCACGAAGGTTCGCCGCGGCTGGGCGATCCGCGTGGCGCGCAGCCTCGGCCCGCAGCGCGTGGCCATTCCCGATGTGACTGGAGAGAGCGAGCGCGCTGCCGAGTTGAACATCCGGCGGCGGGGCCTGGCTCTTGGGTCGGTCGCGCAAATCGGCTTCCCCGCGGATTCGCCCAACTCGGTGCCCGGGCAGGTTGTGTCGCAAAATCCACCGGCGAATGCGAGCGGAGTTGCCGCGCCCAAGATCAATCTGCTTGTGAGCAACACCAACGAGCCGGTGGCCTATGTTATGCCGATCTTCATCGGGCAGCCGCTCGGCAGCGCGACGCTGGCCTTGCAGGACTCGGGCATGCGCGTCGGCAAAGTGAGCTTGATTCCCGCGCCCACCGGTAATATGGCTGCCGGCACGGCGCAACCCGCGGGCAGTTCGCTGCAAGTTACGACGGGGCAGCCGAATTCTGCGAGCATCATCGTGACACAGTCCCCGTCACCAGGGCAGAAAGTCGTAGCCGGCGCCGCCGTGAACTTCGAAGTGCGCTGACGGATAACCATTGGCCATCGCGAACTTTCTCATTCAATTTCAATCCGAGGATCTCTTTGCGTCGCCGGCGCGGTCCCTGGTTACGATGGCCGCGAAAAAACCGTCACACCGACAGACGCCGGGAATCGTTCGCAGATACGGCCCAGATAAAAGCACATCTATATCGGCCTGGCACAATTGGCCAGATTGCCGCAGATTCTCAAGTTCTTCGCGGCAATCGGCGACCGAAAAATCGGCTGCGTCGGCAAGCACAGCTTTCACGACGTCCTCGTTTTCTTCGCGCTCGAGGGAGCAGGTCGAATAGACCAGCCGGCCCCCAACAGATAGCCGCTCAAGCGCCGACTTAAGAATTACAATTTGGCGCGCTTGCAAGTCAGCGAGATCCTCCTCTTTGAGCCGCCACTTGATTTCGGGATTGCGCGCCAGCGTGCCCGTGCCGGAACAGGGAACGTCGGCGAGAATTCGGTCGAAGGTCTTCAGAAGCGGCATCTGGCGGGCGTCGGCCGCAACGACGCGGACGTTCGGAGCTCGCGCAAGCGCGCGCAGCAGGCGCGCCCGGTGCGGATGTAGCTCGGTGGCGACCACAATCGATGCCTGATTGCGACGGGCAATCAACGCTGTCTTGCCTCCCGGAGCGGCGCAACAATCGAGGATCGATTCGCCACGCCCCACCAGCATCGCAACCAGTTGCGAGGCTTCGTCTTGAATTGCAATCCGGCCATCCTCGTAAGCGCGCGTCTTCGTAACGTCGCCCGAGACGACCGTGCGCGCGTTCGAGAGCAGCCGGCCCGGCGCAAGCTCCACGCCAGCCCGAACAAGCTCGGTCAAAGATTGATCGTCGTGAATGTGAATGCTGGTCGCGGGTGGGCTCTGATTGTGGAGGCAAATCTGCCGGACCGTCTCAAGTCCATACGCTGCGGCCCAACGCTTTACCAGCCATTCCGGATGAGAAGCATTGCCAGCCAGAGCGATTGCATCGCGAGAATCGCGAATCGCGGCCAAAGCATCGCCAGAGCGAGCATTTGCCGAAGAAAGGTTTGCCGACCTCCCCTCGCCTCCTGAAACCTTGCGTAGAATAGCGTTCACGAACGGCGCTGCCGATTTCTTGCGCGCGGCTTTGACGAGTTCCACGCTTTCAAAGATCGCCGCGCGCGCCGGAACGCGCGAGAGAAATATGAGTTGGTAAAGGCCGACGCGCAGGGCGACGAGCACCTCGTCATCGAGCCGCTCAAGTTTCTGCGATGAAGCCCCCGCGATATGTCGGTCAAGCAACGATTGCCAGCGGAGAACACCCATCACGATTTCGGTCGCTAGGCCGTGATCGGAGGACGAAAGGGTAGTGAAAGCCGTAGAATGCAGGAGTTCGCTAGCGTACGATTGGTCGCGCTCAACCTTCAGCAGAATTTCAAATGCCGCAGCGCGGGATGGTGAGACGGCCATCGCGACTATTCTTACACGCCTCGCGACCCGCCATTTTCTTTCAGCGCGCCGGCCGTCCGGAATTGCTATTCGCCCAGCCGCTCCCCCGGTTTAAGCCGGTATCCATTGACGAATTCCTGCGCCGTCATGCGCCTCTTGCCGTCCAGTTGAACTTCGATCAGGTTGAGCGCCGAGTTTTGGCCGCAGCCTACCAAAATGTGACCATCGTCCACGGCAATCGCGCCCGGCGCCAACTGGCTCGCACTGTCCACAGGTGCGGCGCCATGCACTTGCATAGTCTTCGCCCGAAAAGTGGTGAACGCGCCCGGCCATGGCCGAAAGCCCCGCATGCGATTGAACAGATCCGTGGCCGTCCGCGAGAAATCCATGTGGCCATCTTCTTTCGTCAAAATCGGCGCGAGTGTAGCCTGCGAATCATCCTGCGGACTTGGCTTCACGTGCCCGTTTTCAAGCCCACGCAGAGTCTCCACCATCAGCTCCGCGCCCACGGTTGCCAGCTTCGGCACAAGCGTCTCGGAAGTATCCTCAATCGCAATCGGCATCTCGCGCTGCAGCAGAATGTCGCCCGTGTCGAGGCCGGCGTCGATACGCATGGTCGTAACTCCGGTAATAGATTCGCCATTGGCAATCGCCCACTGAATAGGCGCTGCGCCACGATACTTGGGCAACAGCGATGCGTGCAGATTGAGATTTCCGAGGCGAGGCAGATCAATCATCCACTGCGGAATGATGCGGCCATAGCCGACAACAATGATTCCGTCTGGCTGCAAAGCTTCAAGTTGCGCGCGGAACTCGGAATAGCCTTTGATAGCCGAGGGCTGCACCACAGGAATGCCAAGCCGAATCGCCGATTCCTTGACCGGCGAAGCGGCCAGTTCCATTCCGCGCCCGCGTGGCCGATCCGGCTGCGTCACGACGAGCGTCACCGAATGACCCGCTGCCACCAGCGCTTCCAGCGTTGGGACCGCGAAACGAGGCGTGCCGCAGAAGATCAGGATCATAAAGATGGTCTCAGGTCGCAGGTGTCAGGTCTCTGGAAAAGCCGTGCTACGAAATCACTATTCGCCACTGGAACTTATGCGGTGCTGGAGTAGCATTCGGCGTGCCACCCCGAGACTCAAAACCTCAGACCTGACACCTGAGACCGAAAGACCTGCTCTCTACCACTCGCCCGCCTTCACCATTTTCTTGATCTTGCGCTTGATGAGGTCCCGCTTCAGCGCGCTGATGTGAGAGATGTAGAGCTTTCCATTGAGGTGATCCGTCTCATGCAGAAACGCGCGGGCCAGAAGATCCTCCCCCGTGTGCTCGAAAAACTCGCCGTTTGCGTCCTGCGCGCGCACGGTAACAATTTTCGCGCGCGAGACGTCCTCGCGAAAGTCCGGAATGCTCAGGCAACCTTCACTCCCGCGCTGCCGGCCTTCTTTGCCCACGATTTGGGGATTAATCAAAACGAGCTTCGCGTCCGGGTCTTCCTTGAAGGTCACATCCACGACAGCAATCCGTTTTGAGATTCCGATCTGCGGGGCGGCCAATCCGACTCCGCGTGCGGCGTACATCGACTCAAACATGTCTTCGAGGAGCTTCTTGAGCTCGTCGTCGAAATCAGTCACCGTGGCAGCGGGCTTTTCAAGCACCGGGTCGCCGAATTTTACGATTGGATAAATCATCTTAAATGCGTCACGAACCTGCGCTGCGCCGCAAGTCGCCTTCAGCCGTTCATCAGTACCGTTTCAGTTGCTCCAGATAGCCCTGCCAATTCCGTTTCGTTTCCTTCAGCGAGTCCCCACCAAACTTATCGAGCGCGCAGCGCGCCAGCGTCAGCGCAACCATGGCTTCGCCGGCCACGCCCGCCGCCGGGACCACGCATACATCCGAGCGCTCATACGCGGCTTTGACGGGTTCGCGCGTCGCAAAGTCAACAGACTGCAACGGACGGCGCAACGTCGAAATGGGCTTGAGGTATCCGCGAACACGAATCTCCTGGCCGTTGGAGACGCCGCCCTCGATTCCCCCCGCATTGTTGCGCGTGCGGGTGAAGCCCGAAAATCCGGCATCGCGCTGGTAGCCAATCTCGTCGTGCACCGCCGATCCCGCTGAATGCGCCGCCTGAATGCCGCTTCCGATTTCAACCGCTTTCACCGCTTGCAGCGACATGACGGCCGCCGCCAGCATCCCGTCCAGCCGCTCGTCCCATTGCACGTAGCTGCCGAGGCCGGGGGGAACGTTCCGCGCGACCACCTCGAATACTCCGCCAACCGAATCGCCGGTGCGCAGAACGTTGTCGACCTCCGCTTTCATGCGCTGCTCGGCTTCGGCGTCGGCGCAGGAAAGCAGCACTTCGTCTTTCCGCGCCAGCGGCTCGATTTGCTCCCAGCCAATTTCGCGATCGGCGATGGAAACCGCGCCTACCGCGATCACATGACTCAACACCTCAATGCCCATCTCTCGCAAGAGCAGCTTGGCGAGTGCGCCAATGGCAACCCGCGCCGCTGACTCACGCGCCGATGCTCGCTCCAGCACATAGCGCGCTTCCGCGAAATCATACTTCAAAGCTCCCGCCAAATCGGCATGCCCAGGCCGTGGTGAGGCGACACGTTTATGTTTCCCAGGATCGCCCGTCTCCACCGGCAGCGACTCCTGCCAATTCTGCCAGTCGCGATTCCTGAGCAGCACCGCAATAGGCGAACCGATAGTCTTGCCGTGATGCACGCCGGAGAGGAAGTGCGCCCGGTCGGTCTCGATCTTCATACGCCCGCCGCGCCCGTAGCCCTGTTGGCGCCGCCAGAGTTCGCGATCGACGAATGCCTGATCGATGGCAAGCCCCGCCGGCAGCCCGGAAATGAAGCCGACCAGCGCCTCGCCGTGCGATTCTCCGGAGGTGAAATAGCGCAGCATTCGAAAAGGCATTGTAAATGAAGAGGAAAAGAAGGGGAAAAAGCCGTACTTTGTTCGTCAGGAAGCGAGAAGTGATCTTCGGCATTCTTCCCGCGCCGATTCACACATGAACCCTCGTCCCGATTATTGGCCGCTACTGGCCAATTCCGCGAGCGTAGCCAGATCCGGGACCTCCAGATCAGGCCGACCCTCTGCCTGCCGAACAGCGCCGACTCCTGGGCGAGCGGATTTGCGGTTCACCCACACCGTCGAAATTCCCAATGATTGTGCCGGAAGGACGTCGTGATAAATGCTCTGCCCGACATGCAACAGCTGGTCCGGCCGAACCTCGAGCTTGTTCAACGCGAGTTCGAAATTGTGCAGGGATGGCTTATAGCTTCGCGCCTGCTCAGCGGTGATCACAGCCGCGAACTCCACGCCCAAATGTTTGCGCGTCTGCGCAAATAGATCGTCGTCAATGTTTGAAATGATAGCGAGCCGGTAGCGCGCCGCCAGTCGCTGCAATGCGGCCACCGTGTCCGAAAAAGGCGGCCACAATGGCACCGACTCGTAAAGCGACGTGACGTCAGCAGGGCTTGGATCGAAGCTGGCATGACCGCCAAAGCCGCGCACCACGGATTGCAGCACTTCACGATAACTCTGATAAGCGCCACTCTCCGCCTCGGCCTCAAATTCTCCGTAGAGTTCGAGAATGGCAGCATCGCTTAGCGCGCGGCCGTGGCGGCGAAGCAATCCGCCAAGCACCGGCAGGATGCCGGCCTCCCAGTCGATAAGGGTGCCGTAACAGTCAAAGGTGATGGTCGTGATACCCGAGAAGTTCATGGGTTCGTCGCCGGTCATTGATTGTTCGGAAGGTTGGCAGTTCGTCAGAGCACAAATTTCGCGTGGGCGATTGCTACCGGCGTCCTTGGTTTGCCAACGACGGACGACCAACGGACCAGCGATGAATTTCTACACTTTCTGCTCGCTGAACAAGTCAATCGTTGCCGCCGGCGCACTCGCCGCCTCTGGCGTGGCCGGAGTGGCCGGAGCCGCAGGCTCGGGTTCGTCGGACGCAGATTCCGCCTTCGCGGTCGGCGTCTTTTCACCCCGCTCAAATTTTCGCGGATCCAGCAGCGGACGCCCGAGCGACGCGTTATAGCTCGTCCACGGACCTTCCAGCCCAGACTCGCGCTCGAAGTGGGCGCGCATCGCCTCCATCTTCGAATCCAGATCATCCAGATAATGCAGCATCAGCGCTTCCGGAAACATGGGCAGCTTGGGCGACCCGAAATCGTATTGCCCGTGATGGCTGATGATCAGGTGCTCCAGCATCGTCTTAAGCTCCGGAGGAAAGTCAGGGAGCTTCGCCAGTTTCGCCTGCAACATCTCGAGTTCGATAATCATGTGCCCAAGCAACTGGCCGCGCGTTGTATAGGAGAAAGACCGGTTGTAGCTCAGCTCATGAATCTTGCCGATGTCGTGCAGGAACGCCCCCGTCAGCAGCAGGTCGCGGTTGATCTGCGGGTAGTTCCGGCACATCAGGTCACATGAGCGGGAGAGCGAGACGACGTGATCGAGCAATCCGCCGATATAGGCGTGATGCAGAGTTTTGGCCGCCGGCGCATTGCGATAGCGATCGGCGATTTCCGGGTCGGACATAAACATCTCGACCAGCGCCTTCAAATGCGGGTTCTGAAAGGTGGCCACGAACTCCGTAAGCGTTCGCCAGAGTTCGCCGATGTCTTTGTTGGTCTTCGGAAGGTAGTCGGTGTAATCGACCTCCGCCTCGCCGAGCCGCCGCAGTTTGTGGATGGTGAGCTGATACCGGTTCTTGTATTTGTTGATGAGCCCTTTGATCTTAAGGAAGTCGTCCTGCTCGAAGGCGTCGAGATATTCCTCGACGTTGTCCCACATCTTGGCCTCTATCTGCCCGGTGCGATCGGCCAAAGTGAGCGCCAGGTAAGGCTCGCCGTTCTTTTTCGGCTTGACCTGCTTCGACGCCACCACGAAGCACGACGTGATGATCTTGTTTTCCTGCTGATGGCACTCACAGATGAAAAACTCTTTCATGAGCCTCCGCGAACCTTTGCCGCTCCGGACAGACGCGCGAGCGCGACGAAATATCCGTTCGCCCGATGGAAACGGCTGCCAGCGAGGGTTGCCGGCCGTGCCGCCCTGAGGCAACAGCTCAGCTTAGTCTAGAACACGCCCAGCTTCTTTTTCTTCTTAACGTTCTTTTCTTCTTCTTTGGTCGCCGTTTCGACCGGCTTGGTCTGATTTGAACTCGCGCCCGTGTCCAGGTAGCCGGGCTTGTAGTCGATAAACGCCTGTTCGCGCAGAACCGTCAGATATGCGCGCAGCGCCGGCTGGAGCTTCTCCATATAGAGCGCATCCTGGATGCGGGGCTCGACTTCCTTCATCGTCGGAATTCCCGCCATCTGGTGTTCCGTGACCTTCAGGATCACATAGCCCTGCTTGGTGCGAATCGCGTCCGTGACCTCGCCTGTCTTGAGCGCGAAGACTTTGTCGTCCAGCTCTTTTGCCATCGTGCCGCGTTTGAAGAAGTTCAGGTCGCCGCCGTCTTTAGCGGTCGACGTTTCGGAATACTTCTTAGCCAGTTCCGCGAAGTCAGCACCTTTGCGAATTTGTGCCACAAGATCGTCCGCCTTCGTCTTGGCCGCAGCTAGCGCAGCTTCATTCTCAGCTTCCGTCACCGGCTCAGGCTTGCCATCGAGCCCGACAGCCTTCGTGGGCGCTTTCGGAGCGATCAGAATCTCGCTCAGCCGAACCTGCTCCGGATGCTCCAATTCCGCCTTATGCGCGTCATAAAACTTCTGCTCTTCATCTTTGTTCATCGCCAGCTTCGAGCCAACTTCCTGCCCGATTACGCGCTGCGTGATGATTTGGGTGCGCATGTTCTCCTTGAACTCCTCGAATGATGCGCCCTGGGCTTGCGCGGCTTTCTCCAGATCCTCCATCGTTTCAAGGTTCATCTGCTTGCGCATCTCGTCGAGCTTCTTGATCAGCTCCGTATCGCCGGTGATGCCCAGATCCTTGCCCTTTTGCAAAAGCAGTTGTTGGTCGATCAGATCGCGCAACACATCCTTCTGCTTCTCGGCGAAAATCCGGTCGGCATCGTTCGGCTCCTGCTGCTGCACCTCCTGCTTCAGCTGGTCGCGGCTGCGGACGTATTCCGAACGCGTGATGATACCCCCGTTAACGCGAGCTACGATTTCCTCGACCACCGTATCTGCGGAGAGAAAAAGGGGAAGCAATATGGCAAACGCCGACATCAAGAGGGCAAATCTGGTCTTCTTGTTCATTGAGGCTCTCTCTAAAACCTGGTTTACGGAACTTGATTCACGGAACTTGTCTCAAGCCCGGAAGTTGTTTTTCTTGTCATTTTACGCCCGAACAAGCATGGGGCCAAGTCCGGATGAACGCTCGGGATGGACACGGTGCAGGACCGGCTTGGCAATCGCCTGTCTTCCCGCTCCGATGGGCATCTTGCACCAAAGTGGGGCGTTGACGGTCGCGCACTTCACCGGATAAAGTGAACAGCACTGAACCCCCAGCCGGAAGCTGCACTCTACGCCGAAAACCAGGAGCCGAAAAGTGCCTAGCGTCAACGTCGTGCCGGTATACGTTGAGATTAATAGCGGGTTCGAGCGCGCCCTTCCGACCTTGGAATTGATCTTGCGGAGAGCGGGATACGTCTTCTGCGTGGGTGACCCGCTTCCCGAGACTCTGGACGAAACGAGGGGCCGGTTGGAATCCGATCAATGGACCGGAACAACCGATGGGCAGGGCTGATCCGGATAGTCGGGACGTGAATTGTGCAACGGCACTTCGCGACCAGCAATCAAAGCAACTAGTGGCATGGGGGAGACGTTGGCCAGTGAGGAGCATCTTTTTCCGGTGAATGGACGCGCGATGAAAAAGGGGATTCTGCCAGCGCAGGAGATTGAGCAGTTCGTCAGCGGCGGCGTAGTTCGCGCAAATCCGGAGCCCACTCCGAGTCAAATCCAGCCGGCTAGCATCGACCTGCGGCTGGGGCGTGAGGCCTATCGTGTGCGCGCAAGTTTCTTGCCGGGCGAATCCTCCACGCTTCTGACGAAAGCGACCGCTCCGGATCTGCTTCTCGAGAAGCTGGATTTGGAGAACGGCGTCACCCTGAAAGAAAATTCTGTCTACATCATCAAATTGATGGAGAGCCTGGCTCTCCCTGACGACGTTTACGGCATCTCCAACCCGAAGAGCACGACCGGCCGGCTCGATATTTTCACGAGACTGATTACCGAGTATGCGGACCCCGTCATCGGCGCCGAATTCGAACGCGTGCCCAAGGGCTATCACGGCGATCTCTACGTTGAAGTCGTAACCAGAACCTTCCCCGTCATTGTGAGGCAAGGTCTCAAGCTGAACCAGATCCGGTTTGTAAAAGGGATTGCGACAGCCACAACAGACCACCGGCTAAAAGCCCTCGCTAAAAATGAATTGCGAGTCGGGGAAGATGAAGCGGAGCGGGTGTCGATCAATCGAGGCTGGCCCATCACGGTTGATCTCGAGGGAGATGGGCAATCGCCAACCGTCGCCTACAAAGCCAAGAAGCATCAGCCGCCCATCGACCTTGCCAAAGTCAACCACTATGAAGTAGCCGAGTTCTGGGACGCGATACCGAGGCCCAGGACGGGCCGCATCGTGCTCGAGCCCGACACTTTTTACATTCTCGTGTCGAAGAATAAAGTCCGCGTAAAACCGGACCAAGCCGCCGAGATGTTTCCCTACGATCCCACCATGGGTGAGTTCCGCGTCCACTACGCGGGATTCTTCGATCCAGGATTTGGATATGGTCAGAAGGGCGAGATTGATGGGACGAGGGCAGTCCTCGAAGTCCGGGCGCACGAGATTCCGGTCTTGCTGGAAGATGATCAGCTCGTGGGCAAGCTTGCCTATTACGACATGTCCTCTGAGCCCGACAAAGTCTACGGCGTTTCCATCGGATCGTCGTATCAGCAACAAGGGCTGGCTCTGAGCAAGCAGTTCAAGCGTCCAGACGCTGCCGAACCGCAGCTCGTCGCGGGCGTGTCCTCGCACACGTCATCACGCTAGCTGTTAGCGTTGCGGCGCAAGCCACACATCAGAGAAGGGATTGTCAGGCTGCACGGGAAAGCACCAGCGCCATCACATCATTATGCTTCGGCACGGTGTGCATGAAGGTTTGAACTCCTTCGAGAATTCTTTGCGAAAGATCCTTCGCGGATGCGGGCCCGGCCTGCATCACATTCCTCACACCGTCAAGGCCAAATTCGGAGCGTTTGTTCTCCGCCTCAACCACGCCGCGCGAAACCACCGCGATCGACGACTTGGCGCCCATTCCGACGACGCGCGCATCCGTGGGCGCGAGCGAGAACAAACCAAGAGGCAAGCCGGTAGCTGCCAGTTCAACTACGCTGGAATCGTCGCGGAGTAGGCCCGGAGTGTGTCCGGCATTGACGTAACACACCGTGCCCAATTCTTCGTTGTAACACCCGGCAAAAGCCGGGCAGCTCCGGACGCCCCCGGCGGCGCGCATGATCTCCAGATTCAACCGCCGCGACAATTCGATCATTGCCTCCGGCTCATTCAGCTCCGGCGCAGAGAAAATTTCTTCGCCCGACGACAGGAAACACCCGTGTGCCGCTTCGAGAATCCCGCCGCTGGTCTCGCGCTTTCCGGCGACATCGAGCATTCCGAAGAGAAAGCGCGTGGGGCTTACGCGCAAAAATGCATGCACATCCCCCCCAGCCTGCGGAGAGAAAAACGCTATGGCCATGTCGGCGCCCTGTAGTGGCGGCGGTTCAGTGTGCACGATTTGCGCAGGCTCATCCGGCGCGGCGTTGAACAACTTTGAGAAAAGTGCCTTCATCAGGAGCCGAACTTAGCACAATCTTGAAGAACGGGCAATGAAACCAAGAGGCGAGAATTTGAGCAGGCAAATGCTCATCATTTCAAAGAGTTGCGTGCGCAAGAAACTGCTGTCCGGTCACCCGGACAGTCCGTACCATGTCTATTGCTGTGGGAGAGCGGCCCTTCGGGACCGCAGGGTGCTGCCAGCCAAGGGACTTTAGCCCCCGCTACCGCCCGTACCGGTCGGCCAGCCAGCGCGTCATTTCATCCTGCAGTTGCCGGTAGTCAGAGTGGATCGTCCCTCGCATCGCAGCCTCTGTAGCGCTGCCCCGAGCCAGGTTTTCGAGGATACGCTGCACGTCCCCCATGCCGTAAGTGTCGCGGATATATTCCGCGGCCGCCAGCGATTCCGCATAGGCCGTATTCGCCTCCGGAGCTGAGAAACTCATAAAACTGCCTTCCAGCATGTTGTAGGGGATTTCCGCCCCGCCACTGAAAAGCTGTGCGAGCGCGTGTCCATTCGACGCACTCGACTTGCCCTCTTCCATCTGCGCGATACCCTCGTTCAGCCAGGTCGGGCAGCGCATGCTCGACATCTGCGCGATGAATGAGTGCGTAAGCTCATGCTTGAGCACGCGCGCCAGGTCGGGAGTCACCGTCCCCATTCCGCTCACCGGAATGCGCAGCTTGCCGTCGTTGAGCGCCCCGCTCCAAGACGGCGCGCGCGTCACGTCAAAGAATGCCTGCTGCGTATAGAGTGTCACGGCGATGTTGTCATGCGGGGAGTAGCCGAGATCGCGCACCAGGTCGTCATAATCGGAATCAAGTGCGGCCAGCAGATCGCGCCGAAACCCTTCGCTTGTCTGCTTGCCCTCGAAGTGCAAATTAAAGTGGCTGCTCTCGCGCTCCGAAAAAGACGCTTCCGCGCTTGATTCCCGCTCCGCGCGCTCCAGATATTGCTTCACGGTTGGGTCGGGTCGCAACACCAGCGACTTCTTCCATGATCGGATCGCATCCGCAGTATGGTCGGTAGCGAACTGTACGAAGCCGAGCATGGCTACCGCATCGGGCGAGTCAGGCGCCACCCGCGCAGCGTGTTCGGCATAGGTCAGAGCCTGTGTGGCCTGGCCGGTGCGCATCAGGCTGGCCGCGTAATAGATCAGCAGGGTAGCGTTGTCGGGCTGGAAGCGCAGCGCGGACTCATAATAAAGCTTGGCCTGCGGAAAGTTCCCATGGTCGGACTCGAACTTGCCGGCCAGAAAGTACCCGGTCGCGGCCAGTTCGGGGTTTCCCGATCGGTCCAGCGCAGCCAGCGCCTCGGTGTCCACCTTGCCCTCGCGAACAATCTTTTCGCTCACGTCAGATTCGTGGCTGAACGTTGTTGGCGGTGCAAAGTCCGGTACCTCGGCCGGCGTCGCTCCGCGACCTGCAGTAACCGGAGCCGCCCCGCCCGCATCAATCCTTTCAATGGACGATTTCGGGATGGCGTAAGTGTCTTCGCCTACGTCATACTCGACGCGGTCTTTATTCTTGTCCTCGCGAACTTGATCCGCAAAGATGGTGCGCCCGTTTTTCAGGTGGATCACATCGGCGGACGCGGAAAGCGTGGCAAGAACTAATAGAATGGGACCAATCACTCGCATTCTTGCTGATTCTAACAACCGTGCCGGAGGGCTTCGTAGGTGACCAAGGTGCTCGTTCGGCTGCGGAGGAGATGGTTACTGGAGGCGCGGCCCTTTTCGATCAGCATGCGCGCCGCGTTAATCGCTCGTAAATGCCACGGCTTAAAGCGCGGTCGCATCTTTCAGTCCCTGATCAAGTGTCTGCTGATCGCCGCCATTTCCGCCTCTGCCGCGGGCCAGACTGCTCCCGAGCATTGCCCCAAAACGGCCGCTGATCTCTACGCTCGCCTGCGCACGGTCGGCTTGGATCCCGCCCGCGTCTATCACGTGCGCGGCGCATCCATACATCGCCCCAGCCTTGACATTACCTTCGACGACGGCACGCTAGCCTTTACCGAAGACATCTGCGGCCGCGCCACTGGAGCTTTTTTCGTCGGCGATGGCGAGATTCTTCTCCAGCCTCCGAACCGTGTCGAACGCGGATCGCTGGCTTTGTTCACGGGCACGGCAATTCTGGAGGAGCAGTTCAACTCGGGCTATCTCCGCTTCAACGACGATACCGCCGAGTTGCTACAGCCCTACCTGTCGCCCGCGCCCGACAGCGCCGATTTTCTCAAGGAGTGGCGGGATGCGATTCCGAAGCTGGCCGAGTTCGATGCCATCCGCCTGTTGATCGACTTCAGTCATTTTCTTCCGTCGAAAACACCGGGCGAACACGATCGAAAATTTCCGCCTCTGCTCCATGCGCACCTGCTCGGGAAGAGACTTGGCGGATTTGAAGTCTTCTGGGATGCCGCGATTCCCGAGCCTTTATGGGCAGGCCAGGCCCAGGTAAAAGATGGCGAGGACTTCTTCGATATCTGGACGTCGTTCCTGCCACCCGCGCCCAGTGGCGCTGCCCCGGCTGCTCCGCGCACCCATGAGGTCTCCATCTCCAGCTTTCGCATTCGCGCGTCAGTTCGTCCGCCGACCCTGTTGCAGGCATCGGCGGATCTGGTCGTTCACGTTGGCGATGGCGGGCAACGAACCCTGCTCTTCGAGCTGTCGCGTTATTTAAAAGTCGATTCCGTCGAGTCGAGTGGTCATCCGGTGGACTTCATCCAGAATCCGGCAATCGAGGGCACGCAGTTGCGTCGCAAAGGCAACGACATGGTTGCGGTTGTCTTTCCCGCGGAGCTCAAGACCGGACAGGAATTGAAACTCAGCTTTCACTACGCGGGCAACGTCTTGTCCGACGCGGGAAGCGGATTGCTGTACGTCGGCGAGCGCGGCACCTGGTATCCAAATTTTGGCCTTAGTCATGCCCAGTTCGACATGTCGTTCCACTATCCAGCAGGCTGGACGCTGGTCGCCACCGGCAAGCAGGTCTCGCATTCGTCCGAAACGCAGACCGACGCAGCCGGCGAAAACGTCTCCCACTGGGTCTCCGAGCATCCGATTCCCGTCGCCGGCTTTAACCTCGGCCGCTACTCCCGCGCTGAGGCAAAGGCCGGTAATGTCGTAGTCGAAGCGTATGGCACAAAAGGAGTCGAGAAGTCCTTCCCCAAGCCGCCCGCCGAGGTAGTCGAGTCGCCGGTCATACATGGTGGGCGGGGAAAGTCGCTAGCGCCCGTCATCGCCCCACCCCCTCCACCGCCTTCGCCAGCACGCGATCTTCAGGACGTGGCCGACCGCGCCGCCAAGGCCATCGAAACATTTTCGCAATGGTTTGGCCCTTATCCCTTCGGCTCGCTCGAACTCACTCAAATGCCCGGCGATTTGAGCCAGGGATGGCCCGGCCTCGTCTTTCTTTCCAGTACGGCTTTTCTCAACCCGCGGGAACAACGCGATCTGCAACTCGACTCCGTCACCCGCGAACTGAACCTCCAGGTTCTCGTCCACGAGACGGCCCATCAATGGTGGGGCGATCTCGTCCTATGGAAGAGCTACCGCGATCAGTGGCTCGCCGAGGGCCTGGCAAACTACGCGTCTCTCCTCATGCTGGAGCAAAAAAATCCAGCGCAGTTTCACGAGGTGATGGAACACTACCGCAAGGATCTTCTAAGTAAGAATAAAGATGGCGAGTGGCTCCGCGACGCCGGCCCTGTCACCCTTGGCCAGCGGCTGATCTCGTCGCACTTTCCCGGTGGTTATGAGGCCATTAGCTACGAGCGTGGCACTTGGTTGTTTCACATGCTGCGCTGCATGCTCCGCGATTCCGGGATGGCTTCGCACTCTCGTAAAGCTCCCGCCAATCCCGACGAGCCCTTTTTCCGCGCGCTTCGCAAGGCCAGAGACCGTTACGCCGGTAAGGCCATGAGCACGCGTGACCTGATACAGGTGTTCGAAGAGGAACTGCCTCACCCACTTTGGTACAACAATCATCACAATCTGGACTGGTTTTTAGACGGCTGGATCAACGGTACCGCTATACCTGAAATTGCCACGCGCGAGATTCACATCGCCGGCAAGGGCGGCGCGGTCAGCATTTCCGGCCTGATCCTCCAAAAGAACGCGCCTGACAATCTCATCACGGCCATTCCGGTCTACGGCGCCACGACTGGTAACTCATTGGTATTTCTAGGTGAAGTACTCGCAGATGGGCCGGAGACATTATTCCATTTCGACGCCCCGGAAGCGGTTCACAAAATTGTGATCGATCCAAACCAGACCATACTCACCTCGCCCAAATAATCTCCGCTCGATCAGTCGCGCCAATTTTCTGCCGCTAACTTTTCGCACAATTCACATCGGCCACTCGATTGCCAGTAAGAATAGCGACAAGTGCAAAACGAAACTGGAGGAGGGTATGACAACGCGGCCGTGTCCATCCACGAGTGAGCGCATCAGCGAAAATCGCGAAGGGGGAGGTTGGCCACGTACTGTTCTTCTGGTAGAAGATGAGCCTTTCGTACGCGAAGCAACTCGCAGCATCCTCGAAAGTGCCGGTCTCGCAGTCCTATCGGCCGCCGACGCAACCGCTGCTCTCAAGGTCCATGAAGAATCCGAGCACGTCATTGACCTGTTAATGACCGACATGATTTTGCCCGGCCGCACCGGCCGGCAATTGGGGGAGGAACTACAACAACTCTCTCCGAATATGAAGGTGCTCGTCACCTCCGGCTACACCTACGCGGAGTATGCCGCTGACGAGCCCGACTCGAATACATATTTTCTGGCAAAACCCTATTCAAGGCGAGGGCTGACGGCCAAAATCGCAGAGATCTTCGATGCGCAGGTATTAGCCAGCACTGCTGGCCAGGCAGGCTGAGCATCTCTACGCGTCCACTGCGGTCAAAACGATCCATCGGGTTCCGCCCGCAGTTTGCGGCTCGAAGCTCGAACTCGCCTCAAGCGCGTAAAAAACGATCCCACATTTCTCCGGCCATTTATAATCCCACCTCCAGAGATTCCTCATGAACCTCGAAGGCCGAGTCGCGCTCGTCACCGGAGCCTCCCAAGGCATCGGCCACGCGTGCGCCCTTCGACTCGCCCGAGACGGCGCAAGTATCGCTGTCGCGGCCCGCAATCAGCTGAAACTTGAAGGACTAGTCGCCGCCATCGCCGCAGCAGGCGGCAAAGCCGCTGCTTTCCCAATGGACGTCGCCGACGAAGACCAGGTCAAGGCCGCCATAAAATCCGCGATCGCTCATTTCGGGAAGATCGACATCCTCGTCAATAACGCCGGCATCACGCGCGACCAACTCGTTATGCGCATGAAGCGCGTCGACTGGGACGCCGTGCTCAGCACCAACCTCACCTCTGCCTATCTCTGCATTCAAAACGTCATCCCCTCCATGCTCAAGCAACGCTGGGGACGCATCATCAACATCACAAGTATTTTCGGGCAGATGGGGCAGGCAGGGCAGGCGAATTATGCCGCGTCAAAAGCCGGCCTGATCGGTCTGACCATGGCCATCGCTCGCGAAGTGGCATCGCGCAACATCACCAGCAATGCCATCGCTCCCGGTTTCATCGAAACCAGCATGACCGCGGCTCTAAGCGAAGAATTCAAGCAGGCCGCAGTGAAACAAATCCCGCTCGGCCGCGTAGGCACTCCCGAAGACATAGCCAGCGCCGTGGCCTTTCTCGCCTCCGACGAAGCCGGATACATCACCGGCCACGTGCTCAACGTAAACGGCGGTATGTTGATGGGTTAGATGGCCAGCCAGAGCGACGT
Source organism: Terriglobales bacterium (assembly GCA_049589215.1). GTDB lineage: Bacteria > Acidobacteriota > Terriglobia > Terriglobales > Acidobacteriaceae > Acidiflorens. The sequence continues at coordinate 16,588 of JBAWAI010000007.1, forward strand.
GCCCCGTTTCCCGCATGCGCGCGAGGTGCCCAGCCGATCCTACGCTGCCACCTGCTCCCGGTACGCCGGCGCAAATTCCTCTTCCACAAATTTCTCGAAGGTTGTCGCCGTCGAATTCTTCGCCGACCGCGCCTCCAGCGCTTTCATGTGGCCTGAGTTCAATGCTCCCGCCATCTCCAGAATCAGATCGACAAAGTTCGCTGACATTCCCATCTGCACCATCGCGCCCCGCAGTTGCTCATTGGGAGCATGAACATATCCAAGCGAAGGTTTGCCGATCGCCTTCCCGATAATCGCCGCCGCTTCGTTATAGTCAAGATCGCGCTGTCCGAGGAGTTCCCGCGTCTGCTGTCCGCGAAAATCGCCGTTCAGCAACGCGTCGGCCGCAGGCGTCCCGATATCGCGCGTCGCGATCATGGGTAATTTAAGATCCGGTCGAACTGGCCCCGCCATCGTTCCCATCATGCGCACCACAGCGACCTGCGGCAGCGTGTTTTCCATAAAGTAACCGGCCCGTAAATACAGCACGTTTGTGTTGTCAATCTGCTTGAGTTTTTGTTCGAGATTATAAAGTCCGGCGACCGGCCCTGTTCCGCTCGCTTTGTCGGCTCCAAAACTGCTAAGCATTACCACCCGCTTAATTCCCGAATTCTGCACCGCCGCAGCAATCGCATCGCTCATGTGATCCTGAAATCCGCGGTAGTTGCTGCTGGTAGGGTTAGGTGGAATAAGGACGTAGGCGGCATCGGCGCCTCGGAACGCCTTGGCGAGTGCCGGTGCATCAGTCGCATCGGCAACAAAAACTTCAGCACCCTTACCCGCAAGATTCTGCAAGCGATCCGCGCTTCTACCCACCACGCGCACTTTTTGCCCGCGCTCCAGAAGATTCTCCGCCACAACCTGCCCAGTGTGCCCACTCGCTCCAAGAACAACAAACATACAAACCTCCGATCAAAATAAACAATTAAGGTTTGGATGCGGAGCTCTACGGGCAAGGTTCACAAAGGCAAAAGCCAGGCTCACTTCGCGATCAACAGGGTTCGTCTCTCCTTATTGGTGTGCCGAGGAAATCTTAGCGATGAAAACATCCGCTCGCTGGCAGGGAACTCCATTTCCGCATTCGGTTGGCGTGGCCTTCTGAGTGGCAGTTTCCGTCCCCCCCGAGCTGAGCGTCGCTCCGGGCACCGATGCCAAGACAAACGCGTTGCAGTTTCCGGCGTTGGAGTCGGTCGAGTCGCAACCCCAATTGTTTGCCGTATTCGCTCCGAGCGTCAGCGTTTGATTATTCAGCCAGCTCTCAGAGAAGCCGGTTAGCTTAACCGTACCCGCGCGTGTTCCGCATGCGACCGATTGCACCGCTCCACTGACCCACCAATATTGCTGCCCGCCCGTCGGACAGAACTGGTTAGGCATACTAATCGTCACATTGCCGCTGGCGTCACTGGTCCAGCTCACCGCCGTGCCATTCGCCGTTGGCGCGGTAGCTTCCCATGACGACCAACAATTAGTCGTACCATCTTCGCAGCCCAGCGTCTTATTCCAGTCGCTCACCCATGCGCACCAGTTCCCATCCGGCGAGCAGTTGCCGATCCCGTTCTGTCCGTTGAAATTCCAGTTATCGTCCGTATTGAACGTGTGGCCCACCCGATAGACGCACGGCGCCGGGCCCGCCCCATAATTACAGTCGGCTCCAACCAGATTTCCTGGCGACGAACGTGTCACCCAGTTCTCGACGGCGATGATCTCGGAATCCCATATTGACGCGTACTCCGGTTCACAAGCCGCGTCGCCAACGCCGTTGCCAGCTTGCCCGCATACCTGGGTCGTGATGAACGCGACGGGCGAGTAGTCGTTAGTTCCGTGATCATTGTTCGACCCATGTTGATCGTCAGTAATACTGGTCGGCAGTAAATTCAGGTTGTCTGCCGCCGGGCATGGCGAGTCCGGTCCAGGATAATTTGGTCCACCAGGAACGCCGGTCGTCACACAAGGGACAGACGGGTTGAACTGGTTAAACGCCGTGTAGTACTTGCCTTGATAAATGTAGTTATACCCGCTGGCATGATGACCCGTCGCCATATAGTCGACATTGAGAAGCAGAGTCTGAGTCTGCCAATATTGCAAGCCACCGAATCCGCCATTCGGTAGTTCCCAGAAACCGTTCAGCGGCGCCTGGGCATTCGGCGTCATGATCGGACTGCCGCTCTCACTGTCACTGTAGTTCGTGCTACCGGCCGCCGTGTCCGTGATCGTAATGCCAGTGCTCTGCGCGCCGCCGGCCACCGCCGTCCACACCGGACACTGATCTGCACTCACGCAATTCAGATATGTATCATCCGCCCCCGCGAGACCGCTAAAAATGAACTGCTGCCCCCAGCTGTAACTAACGGAATTGTTATAGCTGATTGTCGTCTGATGAGTGCTCGCGTTGTAAGCAACCTGGGTCACTTTCATATTGCCCTGCTGCACCAGCGTCGGCTCTGCAACCTGAGAATTGGCCCGCTGTGAAAGGTCATGCAGTACATCGGGATAATAGAAAGGTGAATTCGTGGGCGACGCGGAAGGTGTGAGGTAGTTCGATGTTCCAGTGCTGCTGTCTCGCCAGGCGTGCGTCGCGTCGGCTGTCCCAAAGATCAGCCCTACCAGCGCTTGCGTCCATCCCGTCGTCGCACACTGGCCGCTGGAGTTCTCGAGGCAGTTGAGCTGCGTTGTCGCCCCCGTCACATCCTGCGTCCATGCATCGCCCGGCACTGGGGATCCCGTCACAGTTCCCGCGATTACATTCGCCTGCCCGTTCAAAGCCTGCCCCGTCGGACCCCAATCGCCAGCGATCTGATCCGTCATAGCGTTAAAAGAACGGCATCCATAACTCTGCCGGTAATTTGCGACCCACACCGGGCCAGAGCAGGTATGAGTTCCGCCATTGCCGACCGCGCCGCTGCCAATCGCGCCCGTGCAAGTCAGAGCAGTGCCTCCGCTTTGTCCCGTGTGGCTCGCCTGCCCGTTGTCTCCAAATACAATGGTGAATGCAGTGTCGTCCATCGCCCCTTGGAAAACTCCGTTATAAGTGGCGCCGTAGTTCTGAGGCAAACAGTTATTTTGCGCCGCCGGAAAATGCGGATCGCCTGCCATCGCGGGTAGATAATCAAAATTGAAAAGCAGTTCCCACTGTATGTACCAGCACGCGGGGCTAGAACTGTTGCCAGCGCCCGCACACGAATTCGAGGTGCCGAACCACGGGTTCAGAGATCCACACACCGACTCGACCGGATCGCTCGATCCGTCGCACAGCACGCCCTCGTAGAGCGTGACGGCAAATGGCGTATTAGCCGCACCCACCGGCGGATTCGCGATTGCAGTCAACGTCGCGCCGCTGGTTTGCCCAGTCCACACATTTCCCGCCGCCGTCCCCGTCACGACTCCGAACTGCGCCAGATTGCTGCTCGGGTTAATCGCCTGTAGTGCCGCAGACGCGCTTCCGTTGGAGACCGTCTCCCCGGTCAAGAAAGCCCCGGTCGAAGACGAAAACTGCACCGTATTTTCCTGATCGCGGTTAATGCCATAAAGCACGTGCGCATTAGTCCAGGCAAGAGTCGCCGAACTCGGAAGGTAGTTGCCGCAAAGATCGGACGGCGTAACTTGTCCCGTGCTTGGATTAAACGCCAGCAGGTTCTGTTGGCTGCCGGTGTTTTGGATCAGCAACTTCGACATATCCGACGCCCAATCGTGAGCGTCGCCCGCCGAGCCCATGTTGAACTGCACCCCGAAGCCGCCGCCGCCCAGGCAAGGCACACCGCTATTCATGCTGGCATCCGTCGCCCGAATCATCTCCGTTCCAAAATCAGGATCGTTCACCACTGTCCCATAGCCGTTTAGATACGAGTTAAGCCCATTAATGTTTGGTCCGCTCACGGTCGTTCCCGCCGCTGGCGGTGCTTGCGTAGCACTGCCCGTATAGCTCAACGCCGCGCCCTGGTGTCCCGCCGTAGCGCTCGGGCTATAGGCATTTGCCAGGCACGCCACATTTCCGTCGCAAGCCGCTGGCAGCAGCTCGCCTGTCGCGCCAGTTCCAAACACTGCCAAGTCAGTGCGTGCGGAGTAAGTCAAAGGCCCGCTGCCGCCCGTCGCCTGACCCTGTGAAGCGAACGCGCCCGTCATTACAGAGCGTCCGGATTGCACACTCTGCGCGTGCATCAAACCCGCCAGCGACAACGCTACAATCCATCGCACTTTCACTTCTCTTCTCCTTGGCCTGCTTGCGCAGATCTGATCGTGTAGAGCGGACGCTCCTGCCCGCTTGGGCCAGCTTCAGTAAGAATTGAGCTTGGAAGCCGCGCCGCTCTTGGCGCTGCGACGAGTCCTCATCACTCGCGGTCTCAAGATTGCGGACATGGCCGAATCTTTGGCGACTCCACGGAAGAGCCGCGTTTCGCGGCCGCGTCACTCATCCCGCCCAGATCTCAAAGTCCGCGGCGCATGTCCTGACCGCGGCGCGCCTTCGCTATAATGTTTGTTTGCTCCACGCTCTCGAGCGGCCTTATGGAAAGGGAACTATGCCGACTGATGTAGTCATGCCCCAGATGGGCGAATCGATTTTCGAAGGCACCATCACCAAGTGGCTGAAGAAGCCCGGTGAAAAGGTTCAGCGCGATGAGCCTCTTTTTGAAATCTCCACCGACAAGGTCGATGCCGAGATCCCCGCGCCGGCCAGCGGTGTCCTTCAAGAGATCAAAGTTGCTGAGGGCAATACCGTCCAGGTCAACACCGTCGTCGGTGTGATCGCCGATGCCAACGGTGCATCCGCCGCAGCCTCCGCCCCGGCCAAACCGGCCCAGGCCGCTCCCGTGCCACCCGCTCCCGCTGCGCAAAAAGCGGCACCCGCGCCGCCTCCAGCGCCTGCGTCAGCGCCTGCTGTCGCAGCGAAAGACGACGACGAATCCGACGTCCGCTCATCTCCGCTGGTTCGCAAACTAGCTCGCGAGCACAACATCGATCTCGCCCAGGTCAGCGGCACCGGCACCGGCGGTCGCGTCACCAAGCAAGACGTTCTCGATTTCGTCGACCACCGTTCCGCGGCTCCCGCATCGGCACCCGCCGCTCCCGCACCTGCAGCACCGCGCCCCGCCGCACCGGCTCCTGCCGCAATCCCCGGCGACCTCGTGCCCATGAGCAATATGCGCAAGATCATCGCCCAGCGCATGATCGAATCCCGCCGCACCAGCGCTCACGTCCACTGCATGTTCGAAGTCGATCTCACGCGCATCGTCAATCTCCGCAACAAACTAAAAAGCGGATTCGAGCAGCGCAACGGCGCGCGCCTCACCTTCATGCCTTTCTTCGTTCGCGCCGCCATCATCGCGCTGCAACAATTCCCCATCGTCAACGCTTCTCTCGAAGGCGACAACATCCGCTACCACAAGCACGTCAACGCCGGCATCGCCGTCGCCCTCGATTGGGGACTCATCGTTCCCGTGCTCAAAGGCGCGGATGAACTCAACTTCCTCGGCCTCCAGCGCGGCATCACCAACCTCGGTGAGCGCGCACGCACCAAAAAACTCATGCCCGCCGACGTCGAAGGCGCGACCTTCACGATCACCAATCCCGGCCAATTCGGCGCTGTCTTCGGCCTGCCCATCATCAATCAGCCAAACGTCGCCATCATGGGAGTCGGCGGCATTACCAAACAACCAATGGTCCTGACCGACAAAGATGGAAACGATTCCATCGCTATCCGCTCGGTCGTCCATCTGACCCTGGGATACGATCACCGCATAATCGATGGCGCCGTGGCCGATCAATTCATGGCCTTCGTAAAGAAGACGCTGGAAAATTGGAGCGAAGACGTAGGCTAGCCAGCAGCGTCACCCGGTAAATAGTCCCCGTAACGGAGTTGAGGATGCTCTGGCTACCTCAACTCCGTTCATCGTGCAACGCATCTGTCTGCGCCATCTCCCAACGACTGATGACCAACGACCGTCGACGCTCCTTTACCACTTCGTCGTAACTCGCAGACCTTCCAGTTGCGCAAACGTAACCGGCGTTCCCTGCACCGCCAGCAGATTGGTGACCGCCGCCTCAATATTGGCAATTACCTCCGGAGCCACGCCGCCCACCTGCGCCGACGCCAAAACGGATTGCAGCAAAGTAAGCACAAGACTAATAAGTGTTGTTGCTCCCATCTTAGATAGCTCCTTTGATTTGAAGTGTTAGCGTCGCGGCATTTGCGATTGCCGCCTGCAGCGCCGCCGCCGCCGATTTGACCGGCACGCACGTCGCCGTGGGATCAGGCGGCGCAAGCGTCGGTGTCCACCCGCAGTAAGTCTCTACCGAAGTGACCAACGCGTTTTCGCCGGAAATTCCGCGGTCAATTACCTGGCACACTTCCTGGCTCGGATTCGCGACGCAACTCGCCTGATACTTGCTCTGCGCCGCTACAATCGACCCCGAAAGCGCCGCCGCCGTGTCCCGCGCCTGGTTCTCCAGTGGAGAGCACCCCAGCATCGGCAGCACAATAACAACCGTCAACATCGTCATGAGTCGTTTCATCATTGGCTCTCTTTTGATTGAAAAATGGATGGCAACATCGCGTGCAACAACTGGGCTACCCCATTCACCCACGCGAATGCCATCGGGTGCGCCGAAATAAATATAGGAGTAAATATCGCGACCCCCACCGTCCCAGCGATTGTTATTGCTAACGGTCCGTATTTAATTAGCAGATTCATCGTTGCTCCTTAGTCAGTAACTTCGTTATCGACTTTCCGAACACACAGCTCCCGGGATGCGTCCGGCAGTCGCCCGCATCTAACTTCCGGCTTGAATTGTGGAATTGAAAGAAGACCTGAGCGAAAGCTTGTCTCTCGCCAACTCAGTCTTCACCTCACAGAAAAGTGGTCATGCAGTGTTATCAACGCGCTCACAACGAATGCGATGAACCCTGCCGTGATGCGGTCATATACAGTTCTCTTGATGTCATTCCGCTCCAGCGAGGTGAGGCGATCCTCTGCCAGCCGCATTCGTCCCGGTTGTCCGTTACCCACCAGCATGTCGACCTTAGCTTCAAGGCGGCCCAACTTCTCCAGTACATCGAGCCGAAAATTGCTGCTCGTCTGCACGATGACCGGCACACGATTGCCGGCTTCCCCTCGAAACTCATCGCTCATTTTCATAATGGATAGTCAACATGAAGCGCCGCCGAGTATCTCGAATACTTTGGCGGTGAACTGTTGTCATAACTCCGTAAGAAATAGTCTTGTGCTCGCGCGTACCTCGGCAAGGTGAACGTGCCACTAGTAAACCGTCCAATCAGGTTGCGATTGTTCCCTGGCCCCCAACCCGTGTCCGAATATCGGACCTCTATTCCGCCGCCCGCCGGTGGCGTGAAACCCGCGTCGATGGTGACCGTCGTAGACGTAATCGTCGTAGCCTCTGCCGAAGTCAGATCCGCGAGATAAGTTGCTCCCACCTCAGTAACATCGATCGGCGTCGGAATCAGCGCTTCCTTAACCAAAGCCGTCGCAAACGCGAATGCCAACGAATAGTCCCCCGCGTCCACAAACTTGAATGTGTACTGCACGGTCTCCCCCGCCAAGTCGAGCACACTCAAGTCCGCCTCGCGCACGATCGCGAGAAATGTAGCCCCGCGCGAGGGCACGTTCACCGCCAAGCCGTCTCCCGGGAAAATATCGGTCGCACCTCCGGGTAGCGAGTTACTCCACGCCTTGTACTCTCCCGTCCATCCTTGTCCCGCATCATCCAACACTGCAAGAGCCGCGATCTCGCAATCGGCTGATGTTCGTGGAAGCGGAATCGCAACCTGTCGCACCGCTCCGCGCACTCCGTCGTCGGCCCCGTTCTGGTGCGCTGAGATGCTCGCCGAGTTCACCACCCGCGCCATCGCATGCCCGCGACTCCGATACGTCACTTCAATGGCCTCATTCGCAGGCGGAATATACTCTGGATAGAACTCCAGTGTAGGTGTGTCGGATACTCTGCACTCAGCACCATCGATAAGCGATCCGGCCTGCACCGTTACAGCAGTTCCGCCGTCAGGTGTGGTTTGAACCAGCGCATCAATCGTCAGATAGATGTAAGTGAACGTCACCGAGCACTGCATGCTCGCTGCATTGATCAGTGCATAAGTACAAAATCCCGGAGCACTGCTGATAACTCCGTCATAGAGCACAGTAGCCGATGCTACCTGAGTCGCCGGATTCGACGGATCGATATCTTGTACCTGCAGCACGACCCGCACATCGCACGTGACGGCGCCGCCTCCCCGTGCGCTTCCGCTCGGATGCGCCGAGGAGTGATATACCTGCTGCATTCGATAAATCTCAGTGGGATATAGGTAAGTCGCAAACACGTAGTGATGTCCCGCCTGGGTCACCAATGGCATGCCCACCAATGCCCCGCTCACCAGCGCTTGAATGTTGCAATTCTCCGCTGAGGGCGTAATCTCGAACCCGGCCACGCAGTTAGCAATCGCAACCGACCCGCTATAGAGTCCACCAATCACCCCGGTCGACGCTGCACCAAATATCACGTCGCCGTGCTCAAGAACCGTTGCTCCACCGAGTTCTACAGGTTCCACAAAGTCCTGGAGGGTTTGCCCGTCTTGTCCGGTTCCTCCCGCTACTTGTAACTCCCCATTACTGACCGATATCGCATTCGTAGGGTCGGTAACAGTCCAGTGCGTAGGATCCAGTGAGGTGTACTCTTCGTTGAGAATTGTGCGGCTGTAGATTGGGATCTCATTGCTTCGCGTGAACGGAATTTGCGACATATAAAATGTCGTCGTGTACCCGTCCCCGATGAAGTAATCTTTCACGTGCGCCGCCGGCTCCAGCGATCCCAACACCGTCAGATCATTGATCAGCCGGTTCACGCTTTGCAGCACTAGGCTATCCGGAGAAAACGTCGGATCGCTCTCCGCCAGCGTGTAGATGTTTTGAGCCAGAGGAGTGAAGAATAGTTTGCCGTTATCATCTCGATAGCTGAACCGCGCAGCCACAGCGATCTCCAACGCCGATGCCGCCCAGCTCTTCGACGGGTCGACGCTAAAGTACGGGATCAAATCCCCGGGCTCTACCGCCGTCAAATCAAACCAACCCGGTAAGGCATCCAAGGTCAGCTGAGTTAACGATCCACCCGAGCTCCGAGCCACAAAGGGCGGCTCCGGCGGCGGGGCCTTCTGGTCCAGTAACATGACATCGCTCAGCGCGCTCAGTTCATATCCGTACTGTCGCCCTTGGTCCGCCCAACCTAGGTACTCATAGGACGGAGCAATCGTCAGATAGCCAGTGAATACGTCACTGTTATCGTTCCTCACCAGCATGACTCGTGCTCCGCTCACCGGAACAGCGTTACCGCCAATCCCAAGCAGGTTAAGGCTCAATTGTCCCGGAGCATTCAGCCGTCGCTCGACACTCGCGCCTTTGCTCATGTCTACGCATGCGCTATAGTCCCGCGGCCCGAGACCATCCAGGTTGTCGATCAGCAGTTTCATCGTCGATTCACCTGCCTAATACACATCCGCTGCGCTCGCGGGGAAGTAACTCCGGTAGCTGAGCACCACTGCCGCATCATTACCGTCGACCGTTGGAAGCGCCGTAAATGCTGCCTGCAGCGACATCTCTCCAATCGGCTTTTGGATCTGCACCAGACTTTCCCGTGCCCACGCCGCTTTGACGGTGCACGGACTGAGAATCGGATAGTAGAAACAAACTCTTCCACCCGATTCCTCTTCCATAACAAACAAACCAGACCAGCGTTGGAGGAATGCGCCACCTTCGCGATCAACGAACGCGATCACTTCCTGAACTGCGGCGCCTGCCGCAGGTGCGCCTCCCGGAAGCGCCTGTGCCAGCACTAATGATGTGCTAGTAACTGCCGCAACTCGGCCAACATTGAAAGTCACTCTCCTGACATAGTTGGCATCCTGGCGAACATTGGCCGGATTCTCGACATAGGCTCCCGCGATCCCGGTACCGACGTATCCAATCTGTTGTGCATAATCGACGTCGCACGCCACTAAGGCGCCTATCACGAATCCACTAATCGCACCCGCCCCCACGACTAACTCCTCTGCTGTCGAACCCGCCAGTACCGGCACTGCCGCCACCGGAGCTCCGCCTGATCCAGCCGGCGAGGCGCTCGGGTTTGTCGCAAGTACGTTCATGTGTTCTGCCCCGCCCGCCAGCGCCATCTGCAGCTTGCCCCAGTCGCGGAATTCGAACTCGACTCGCGCTCCCAGGCCTCGCCGCGCTTGTCCGGTCACTGCGCCCGCCGCTCCCCCGGGCAGTGATTCAATCTGCGACATGCTGGTCCGTACGAAATTCTCAATCCAGCCCAGATCGATCCAGGGCGCCAGAGGCGCGTCCAGCTGAAATCCGCTGTTTTGTGATGGGTCGAAGATCGCCGTCGGTCCATTCACAGGATCCACCGCCGCAAAGTACGCGCGCGTTTGCCGTGCCACAGGTCTTAGTCCCGTCCTCGTCATCCTTCCACTTCCGGCAAAAAGAAATAGACTTTCAACTGCGCATAGTGTGCGATCCGCGCCGTGTCAGCACCCCACTCCTGCTTCGCAATCGGCAGGTTTCCCGGATCGTTCCCCAGCATTGGTACCGTCCAGAAAATTCCCGCTCCTAAATCCGCGCTCGGCGTCTGGCTGTAATCGATCATCTCTGTATGCGGCGGATCGCAGATTGCCAATAGCTCTACATCCATCTCCGCCAGCACGCGCCCGCGATCCACTCCGGTTCCCCCGCTCCCCTCGCTCGCGTACCACACCGAGCATTCGATTCCCAGCATCGGTCGCGAACTCTCAGCGATCAGCACTTCTCCCCAATCCACATAAAACACGCCCGGTTGCGCCTCGTTGAAGCGCGGTTCAAGGTTCTCCCGCACCAGGATTCCCGGCACCGCCACGCCATCGATCATCACCGTCCGCGTCGGATTTAGCCCTGCCAACCGCGCACGCAGCGCCATGTAGAAGCTGTCCTTAGCCGCCTGCATATCGATCCTCTTGCCTTCTAAGTCGAGAGTAAAATCCAAATGTAAGTTGATAAGGCGATGTAATTCCGAGCGGCGTTGCAGTATCGCTTTAGTCGTGCGCTTTGATACCCTGCGCACTTGGACTTGTCGCGCCCGAGCGCTGTCGAGCGCTACGCCACCGCCAGCACTCGATACAAATAAGCCACTCCTCCAAATCGCTCCACCACAAATCCCTCGATGTGAAACATCTCTCCGCGGTACACAATCCCGAGCGCAGTCTCGAACAGCACATCCGCCGACGCAACATTCCGCTCGGTCACCAGCGGCGCCATCGTCGAACGTCCCGCCAGCACTTCGATCCGACGCCGCGGCCCGTTTGTCTCCGTCGTCAGCTCTCGCACAATCACCGGCGCAATGGACGCCTGCTCCACTCCAGGATCCACCAGCCCTAACTCCGCAACCGCCTCGCCCGGCAGCCCCGCCGCCGCAAACAGCAGAATCACGTCGGTGCCGCCCAGGCTTCGCAGCATTGCATCAGCCGCCCGCGCCGCGGCACCTCCCGAGATCCCCGTCATGTCATCCAACTTTCTGCGCCACAAACGGCGCCAGCAGCTCTCTCACCATGTCATCCACTAGCGTGTCCGCGAAATACCAGAGCTGCAGGTTGTTCATCACGCCTTTCTTCACGTTCAATCCCGGCGTCGCTTGTGCGTTCCTCGCTATCTGCGCACACGCCACTTTCACGGGATCCGGAAAAGTCCCCCATCCCGCTGTATAAGTGATCTCCAGTTCGTTAAATGCCCATGACAGCGCATTCACCGGCAGCGTCACCTCTCCGGTCTCAGCAAAAAAATCGAGATCCGCCACGTTCAGGTCCGCCCACCACCCTGGCACTCCGAACGCCAGCGCCGCATCCCACGACAGTGTTTCCTCCGGCAGCTCGCCTCGCCGCGGCATCGCGTAGCGTGCCCGCGCCGAAACGATCGGCGACGTGGCCGGCGCCAGGACCATCAGCGGACGATAAGTCAACCGAACCGGCCTTTGCCCCTCGGTGCGTATGCGCTCTGTGAACTGATTAATCGCCAGCGTCACCCTCCGGCAATGTGCATCCACAATCGCCGACGCACCCGTCACCCACGCGACATTGGTCGTCGCTTCCAGCCCGTACGCCTCATATTCCGACGGCTGCAAATAATTCATGGCCTGTTCCAGTCTTGAGTGTCTTTTCCATCCACAAAAGTAGAGA
>JBAWAI010000008.1:0-1608 GCA_049589215.1 Terriglobales bacterium
TAGGCTTGTACCCTCCCCCAGGTACTTGCCAACTTAAACTTATTGGTTAAGAGGAGACTGCGTGTAATCGCAGGTCGAGATGGCCGCTGTCGGGTTCACGCGGACAACTGCGTCTGCGAAAGAGCAGAAGTAACGCACACCGCTCTGGTTCGGCTGCAACGGCGAAGCGATGAACTGATACGTCGAGTTCGGGGTGCCGGAAGCGCCCTGCATCGCGAACGAATAGCCGCTCTTGGAGCCGCTGGCCAGCTGGGTATCGATCAGGCAAGCGCCAGTGTTGCTAGGCGGTGCGCAGCTGGTGCCGCCCAAGGACGACAGAGCAGCAGCGAAACCGACCGTCGAGTAGCTCGAGTTATAGGTGATCTGCGCCGTGTTAACCGTACGAACCGACGACACCGCGGATGATTCGTTAGCCGCAATGCGCGCGCGCAGCAAGTTCGGGATTGCGATCGCCGCGATGATAAGAATAATCGCGACCACGATCAGCAGTTCGATAAGTGAGAAGCCCTTTTGTTTCCGCATCGACATTTTCCTCGTCTCCGTTTGACTGTTTGGTTGGATGACCAACTCGCTGCTTACTATCGCACTCTTGTTGCCAGAGCCCCAAGTGACCTAAGTCAGATGCCCCTCCGTGTCAAAAACCTTTTAATTCAATGTACTTCCGCCTGATAGTTACCTTTACCGAAGGCCGCTTTCACTCAGTATGACACTTTGAGGACGCACATTGACAAATTTTGCCATTTCCCTGCGCTCCGTGAAAGCGCCTGCTGGTAGCCGAAAGTAGCCCAAGCACCCCTAAATGAACGTCCATCTACCGCATTCTTGCAGACTTCGGACCAACGTTGCGAATCCGTGAATTTCGCGTCGCCGGAACCTCCCCCGTGTGCTCGTCAGTTTCGATTTGACCTGTCTTCAGCTGCGCTTGAGCAGCAGGCAGGTGATGTCGTCATGCTGGGGCGCGTTTCCGACGAACTGGTCGAGGTCGGCCAGCAGGCCGCGCAGCATCTCTGCGGGCGTTCCTCCCGCGCCCCGGTCAATCATGCGCACCAGGCGCGGCTCGTCGAACTCTTCGCCCGCGGCGTTCTCGGCCTCCACCACGCCATCGGTGAAGATAACCAGCCAGTCGCCGCTTTCGAGGCGAGTCGTCCCCAGCTGGTAGGCCGAGTCCGGCAGAACGCCGATCGGAATCCCGCCCACTTCCGGCCGCTCGATCAACCCCGACTTCCGGCGTAGGATGGGCACGTTGTGCCCCGCGTTCACGTACGTGATCTCGCCGGTCGCGGGGTCGAGCTCAGCCAGAAATGCGGTGGTAAAGCGCCTCCCTTCCTGGCTGTTCGAAACGGCATAGCGGTTGACCTCTCGGGCCAGTTGATCGAGCGGCGCGCTGCTGCTGGCCAGCGTGCGCAGACTGGCTTGGAAGGTCGCCATCAACATCGCTGCCGGAATGCTCTTCCCCGCCACGTCAGCCACCACGAACAGCACACGATCCTCGCCCGCTGCTGTCCCTGGACGCAGAATCACATCGTAGTAATCCCCCGCTACCGTGTTCGCGGGTCGCGTGGCATACGCGATGCCATAGCCGGGAATTTGCAGCGGCGCTCCCGGCAG
>JBAWAI010000009.1:0-2219 GCA_049589215.1 Terriglobales bacterium
CACCTGCACTGTGCAAACAACTTCACCCTCTTTTGCAAAAACGCTCTTCAATTCAATAATTCCTCATCCGCCATTGCCATCCTCCATATAAACTAGATGCGCTAGTAGCCCCTCTTTCTCCCCAAGAGAACTTATCCATGGCGCCATCAGTCGCTCGATCCACCGCGCACTCCCACCCCGACCTCACGAGGATCAATATGCTTCGCTTCATGAAAATGCTCTGCGCTCCAGCTCTATGCGTTTTGGCGTTTGCGACCATCGCCTTCTCGGCCAACAATAAAACCAAAACGCAAGTCACCTATCCCTCCGCCTTCGGCGTCTCCCAGCGTCTCTCCGATCTTCCCGTCGATCTGGCATCATTTCCCAACCACGTAATGCCCGAGCCGCGTCCGAGCGCTCTCGCCTTTCACGCCACTCCCGGACCATGGCAGCACGATCCCGTTCTCCAAACTGAAGCCCTCCCTGAGGTCAGCGCCACCCAAGGCATCAGCTTCGACGGCATCACCCAAAGTGGATGGATTCCTCCTGATAACAATCTCGCCATCGGTCCCACCAAAATCTTTACCACCGTGAACACAGATGTCGCCGTCTACTCCAAGACCGGCACACTTCTCTCCGGCCCGACCAACATTCCAACTGTGTTTGCCCCGATCGGTGGCCTCTGCACCACTTATGTTGTCGATCCAATCGTGCTTTACGACCGCCCAGCCGACCGCTGGGTCATCGCCGGCATCGGCGACAACTACGACGGCAGTTATGGTGAATGCGTGGCCGTCTCCACCACCAACGATCCCGCCGGAGCATACAGCCTCTACTTCTACAGCTTCGGCAGCACTCTGAACGATTACGACAAACTCAGCGTCTGGGCTACCGCCAGCAACAGCGCTTACCTCGCTACCTACAATCTTTTCCCGCCCAGCGGCTCCGGCGGAGCCGATCTCTGCGGCTTCGACCGCACCGCCATGCTGGCGGGCAGCGCCAAAGCCGCCATGCTCTGCAAAGAAACTCCCTCCTCCGAAGCCAGCTACCTTCCCGCTGACATGGATGGCCCCACCACTCCCGCCGACGGCACGCCCGGACTGTTCATCACCTGGCAGAACAACAATCCCGGCGAGCTCTATCTCCGCAAGCTGACCCTGAACTTCGCCAAAGGCACATCTACCTTGTCGAATCCCACCACCATCAGCGTCGCCAACGACAATCTCTCCTGCGGAGTTGGCTTCGGTACCTGCGTTCCTCAACCTGGCACCACGCAGGAGCTCGATACGCTCGGCGATCGCATGATGTATCGCTTTGCCATCCGCCACTTCGCCGATCACGATCGCGCCGTCTTCAGCCACGCCGTCGAAAACGGCAGCCAGATCGCCATCCGCTGGTACGAACTCTATGATCCCGCCGGCAGCGTCGCCCTCAATCAGCAAGGCACCTTCGCTCCCGATTCAACCTATCGCTGGATGTCCAGCCTCGCCGAAGATCAGAGCGCCGACATCGCTCTCGGCTACAGCGCCTCCAGCACAAGCGTCTATCCCGCTGTCCGCTTCACCGGCCGCGTGCCCTCCGATCCGCCCGGCTCCATGGAAACCGAAGCCAGCATCATCGAAGGCTCTGGCTCGCAAAGCGGCGGCAGCTCCGCTAATCGCTGGGGAGACTACACCGCCATGCAGGTCGATCCCACCGACGACTGCACCTTCTGGTATATCGACGAATATCAGCAGGTCACGGGCTACGAGAATTGGACCACCCGCATCGCATCCTTCATCTTCCCAACTTGCGGCGGCACCGGAGGCGGACCGGTCATGAGCCTCGCTCCAACGTCTCTGAAGTGGGGCAAGATCGCGGTCGGCACCACCGCCGCCGGCGAGAAGAAAGTAACAGCCACCAACACCGGCAGCTCCATTCTCACGATCACCAGCGTCGCAACCACCGGCGACTTCGGGCTCGTGGCCGTCAAACAGACTAAGAAAATAACCCCGTGCGCCAGCGGCACCAACCTGAATCCCGGCACAAGCTGCGAAATCAAAGTCAGCTTCACGCCCGCACAAACCGGAGTCCTCACCGGCAGCCTGAACTTCACAGACAACGCCTCCGGCAGCCCGCAATCAGTTACTCTGACCGGCACCGGCAAGTAAGAAGTAATAGAACTAAGTCAGGAGGACGCGCGCGAACATTTTCATCTGAGAAGAAAGAGAAGAAAGAAAACCTCAACCGCGGCCATCCCG
>JBAWAI010000010.1:0-4614 GCA_049589215.1 Terriglobales bacterium
GACCAGGCGCGGACGAACACCATGGCGATCAGCAATATAGCAGCACTCGGCGACAGCGTGACCCATGCGGTCTCGGGCCGATCCTCACCTTCGGCGCCGTCGGCTTCGGCATCGGCGACTCCATGCCTGGCGGCAGGCCCTTGGTGATGTAGAGAATGCTTTCGGGATCCTGAACTTCGACGCGGCCGTCTGGCATGACCTTATATGCGTGGCCATTCGGATCGAGCGGCGTGCCGCGAATGAAACCCGCGCTCTCCAGGTCGCTCATATTGGTAGGGAAGTGGCCGGTCAGCTGATGGAATTTTGCGACCAGGCCTTCGAGTTGCGTCACCTCCTCATCCACCTGAAGCGCCCGGAGGTGATCGACGGCGTTTCTGCGGATTGCCTCCTCCTTCGTACTCTGATAGGTCGAATACCACAGAATGCGCGAGGTTTCGAATTCGCCGCCCTGCTGCGCCATGCGCGCCGCCAGAATCGGCATGAAACCATTCGTGATGGGAAGTTGCGCGCCCAGCGCAAAAGCGTTTGCCGCCTTTGAGTAATCCTTGAATTCGGTGAAATACAAAAAGCCAAGGTTGTAGTAAAGCCGCCACTGATCTGGATTGTGGGCGATTCCGTATTTCAAAAGCTCGAGCGCATCGCCAGGCAGCCCCGCGCCGTTTGGAGGCCGCGGCCCTAGAAAATTCGCCCCAAACTGATAAGGCGGAAGCATCTTCGGATCAAGCTCCGTCGTTACCTGAAGGAGCGGCGCGAGCAGTCGGAAATCGCGCGAACCCTGATGATGCTGCATGCCGAAATACTGCACGGCGCGCGTCCAATAAATGTCGGCCAGCAGGCCGGTGTATCCAAGGCAGAGGCGGCGCAGCGTCGTTGATGAGCGAATGTACAAAATCTGCTGCGGCTCGCGCTTCATCTGCATGCGGTCGACGACGGTCAACACGGCCACTCCGCCAGCCATCGACAGAAGCAGCACGGCCACCGCGACGGTATTAACGCGCCGGGCGCTCGTCATTTCAGGTTCCGGCGCTGGAAGATGAGCACCGCTCCCGAGATTGCCATCGCCGAATAGAGCACGGCATAAGCAGTGTTATAGAGAATCAGGCGGCCGGGTACGGCATCGCCATGGGCAGCCTGATTGATAATGTTGAACGCGGAAAAATTCGGCACCAGGTAGGCAATGGCCGTTGCAATCGCACCCGTCGGGCCTTCGGTTATGCGGGCAAAGCCGCGCAGATCCTCGGCCAGGCTGCCGATCACGAACAGCGCAAACGTGAACACCGCCGACATGATCGGAGTCGAGAAGGACGAAAAAAACAAGGCCAGCGCGCACACGATCAGGAATTCGAGCACGATGAAGTAGAGCGCGGCCAGCACGCAGATGTCGGCTTTTTCGAATTTGTGGGCCACGTAGAGCAGCGCCAGAAAAACGCCGATGGCCATGAAGAACGTGTTGACGACGAGCGTTCCAGTGAGACCGAAAAACTTGCCCACCACAAATTCCCAGCGGCGCACGGGACGAGAGAGCACGGTGTAGAGCGTTTTCTTTTCGATCTCCTTCGAGACCAGGCCAATACCCATGAAGATGGCGATGACCACACCGAACAGCGAGACCGCGGTCAGCCCGAGATTCACCACCACCAGGCGCTCGATGTCGATCGAGATCTCGCCGACCAGCACGGCTGCTCCCGAAAGGAGGACAGCGAAAGCAATCAGGTTATAGAGCACACGGTCGCGCACCGCTTCGCGAAACGTGTTGAACGCTACGTAGCCAATCCGGTTCATGCGCCCGCTCCTTTGCCGTTTTCACGCGGCCGCATCTTCTGCACGTAATATTCCTCGAGCGAACTGCGCACCGGCGCCAGCGAGATCAGCCGGATATGCTCGCGCCGCAAAATCTCGAGTGCCGCATCCTGCTTTTCTTCGTCGAGGACGGCGTTCACCATATCGCCGCTTACCCGCGCTTCAACTCCCAGACTGGTGAGTTCGGCTGGCACGCTGGGCGCGCAGAAAATGATTTCCACGCGGCGCTGCGTCTGCGATGTCAACTGCGCAACCGTGCCTACGCCGCGTAACTCTCCCTGATAAATAATCGCCACCCGATCGCAGAGCGCCTCGGCATCCGACAGTATGTGGGTCGAGAAAAAGACCGTCTTGCCCTCGTTCCGCATCTGCTGGATCATCTCGCGCACTTCGCGCCGGCCGAGAGGATCGAGTCCCGACATCGGCTCATCGAGAAAGACGACTTTTGGATCGTGCAGGATCGCCTGCGCCAGCCCTACACGCTGCAACATGCCCTTGGAATATTTGCGCAACTGAACGCGGGCTGAATCAGCCAGCCCAAAACGCTCCAGAATCGCAGAGATCCGCCGCGCGCGCCCATCCGCCGGCACGCCAGAAAGCTGCGCATAATAAGTCAGCAGTTCCTGCGCGGTCAGGTAATCGTAGAAATAAGGCTGCTCGGGCAGGAAACCAATCTGCGCCTTCACGCGCGGATCATCGAAGTCCATGCCCAGAATGCGTGCGCTTCCGCCCGTGGGGGCAACCAGTCCCATGAGCAGTTTGAGGGTGGTGGTTTTGCCGGCGCCGTTCGGTCCGAGGAAGCCGAACACTTCTCCCTCTTCGATGGTCAGGCGCAGCGGACGCAGTGCCAGCTTCGGACGCTTGCGCCAGAAGCCGACCTGATAGGTTTTTTCAAGATCCAGGATTTCAATCGCTGCCATGGTTATAAGTGCGGGGTATAGCTATTCGACTGGGTGGTTAATGTTGACGTTAAAGCTGACGCCATGATCCGGGTCGCCCATGACGATCCATGCGTCGTGATGCAATGAAGCGCCACAAAATGAGTCACTACAAAAAGAATTATATGCAATGGGAAAAACGAATGGGCCTGAACGGCTCATTCGTGGTTACGAAGGTGACACGATCGGGAACGCCGAAATTCGCGGTTCAGGCGTTCGACCCGAGTCAAAAGCTGTTCACGATTTGTAAGCCGGCTCCTAGTTCAGCGACGCAACCGTAGCATCGCAGGTGCTAAGTGCTGTCAGGCTATAACGCACGACCGCGTCCTGAAATGAACAGAAATACCGGATGCCGGACACGTCCCACACCAGCGGAGTTGCAATCGCCTGGTAGCTTGCGTTCGGAGTGCCGGAAGATCCCTGCATCACGAACGAGTAGCCGCTCTTGGTGCCGCCCGCCAGCAGCGTATCGATCATGCAAGAACTGGTCGGGGTCGGAGGATAACAACTGCTCCCGCCCAGCGCCGTCAGCGAGGACGCAAAGCCGACCGTCGGATAGGCCGAGGAGTACGCGATCTCTGCGCTGTTGATGGTGCGGATCGAGCCTACGGCCGACGACTCGTTGGCCTCAATGCGTGCATGCAGATAACTCGGTACGGCAATGGCCGCAATAATCAGAATGATCGCCACCACGATCAGCAGCTCGATCAGAGAAAACCCTCGCGCTCGTTGCATCCTGCTCTCCGTCTCCGGCAGCACTGTCCGGAAATAACAATTTCGTCTATGCACTTTTAGTGCCGGACAGTTTCCGCGCGTGCCATTTGTAACCCTCTATGAATGCAGGCCTAAGCTGGGGCGCTCAGCGCCAATGCGGCCTTATGGCAATCGAGAGCCTTTGGAAGTGACAATTTTTGTCAGAAGTCTCGCGATTAATCGCGGCCAATCCTTTGGCTTGGACCGCCACTCAAGAACGCGCGGATAACATCGTTTCCGGAGTGGCTCCTAAAAGCGTCGCAGCAAAAAAGAAAGGCAGAGGATTTCTCCTCTGCTCTGAAAGCGAAGCCTGGTGCTCCGATTAATTATTCAACGGGCTGACGCCATAGTTGCAGGTCGTCAGCGAGGCGCTGCCGGTGCGAATGACGGCGTCGGCAAACGTGCAGAAGTAGCGCACCCCGGTTGTGTTCGGAGAAAGGGGATCGGCGCGGAACTGATAGCTTGAATTTGGTGTCCCCGAGGTTCCCGACTCGGTGAACGAATAGCCGCTCTTGGAGCCGCTGGCGAGCTGCGTGTCGATCAGGCAGGCGGAGGTGGAGCCGGCTGGCGCGCAGTTGGTTCCGGCCAGCGAGCTCAGCGTGTTGGCAAAGCCGACTGTGGGATAAAAAGCACTGTAGGCAATCTGGGCTGTGTTGAGTGCCCGCAGCGACGAGACCGCCGAGGATTCATTGGCCGCGATCCGCGCCCGCAAAAGGTTCGGAATTGCGATGGCCGCGATAATCAGGATAATGGCCACGACAATCAACAATTCAATCAGCGAAAAGCCCTTCTGTTTTTGCATCTCTTTCTGTTCTCCAGGGACCCGAGGGGGTAGGTAAGATTAGTAAATCCAAATGATTGGGGGCATTTCAGGGGCCAGCATCAAATGATTGTTACGGACGTAAGCGCATGTGACCCTTGCACGGCATCTTTCAGGAAAATGTTCCCGTCAGGCGAGGCGCAGCGAACGAGATTTGGGAGAGCGCAGCCTTTTCGCATGACAGAATTTGTCATCGAAGCGGGAATCGCGACAGAATTTGTCACTCAAAAAAACTTGGAATCAAACCGCTGGAAGGGTCGAGTTGACGTTGTTAAAGGCAGAGTTTTTCGCACGCTGAAAAGC
>JBAWAI010000011.1:0-19004 GCA_049589215.1 Terriglobales bacterium
CCGCAGCCGTCGGGACGCCGGCGCCGCAATTCGAGAGCGTTTTGTGTAATTCCGCTGCAGCGAAGCGACCGCTCACCTTCGATCTATTCTTTCTCTGCTCTGATATTCTGATTTCTTCCCGGCCAAACTCAAGTTTTCTATGACTGCTTCGGCTCCGAGCCAATGGAAGATCGTCCTCGCCTTCGGGCTGGTCTATCTCTTTTGGGGCTCGACTTACCTGGGTATCGGCATTGCTGTCGAGCAGATTCCTCCTGCGTTTATGTGCGCGACCCGCTTCACGGTAGCGGGCGTCATCATGCTTGCGTATTGCGCGGCTGCGGGCCGCCGGATTCGTTTTTCCGCGCGTCATCTTCTTCACCTGGCGGTCGTCGGAATTCTGTTGCTGGTGGGCGGCAACCTCACGCTTTCCTACGCCGAGCTGATCGTGCCGACCGGACTGGCGGCGCTGCTGGTATCGGTGAGTCCGCTGTGGTTTCTGGTGCTGGATAGTCTGCTGTTGGGCGATCATCACATTGCGCGACGGGGTAAGATCGGCCTCGTGGTCGGCATCTTTGGAGTGGTGGTTCTGGTCTGGCCCACGCTCGTCCACCCTTCGGCGCTCGGCCGCCGCGAGTTCTGGTGGTCGATCGGACTGCAGGGCGGATCATTGAGCTGGGCGCTCGGGTCGGTGTTGTCGAAAAAGTGGCAGACCGCCGCGGGCGATCCCTTCAGCACGACAGCGTGGCAAGTGGTGTTTGCCGGCATTGCGAATCTGGCATTCGCTCTGGTGTTTGAAAGGAACTCGCATCCCGTTTGGACGGCGCGGGGACTGGGCGCGATTTTCTATCTTGTGGTCTGCGGCTCGTGGATTGGATACACGGCTTATATCTGGTTGTTGCAGCACGTGCCGACGTCGAAGGTTTCGACTTACGCGTATGTCAATCCGGTGGTCGCGGTTTTTCTGGGATGGCTCGTCCTGCACGAGAGGATTGACCGCTACATCCTGATGGGCAGCGCGATTATCGTGGCGTCGGTGATCATGGTGACGAGCGCGAAGATTCGCACTCGTCCGGCCGAGGAACTGGCTGTTGCCGATTGAGAGTTAGCCGAGCGACACACTTTTAAGCGCGAACGGCGACTAGGGGAAGGCTTGCACAGTGCCGCCGCCCGCGCTCGCCAACGATCCAAAGGCTGGCTGATCCCCACAGCAAAGACGACGATCAGCCAACCTGGAGTGCGTGGCAACTCAAACTCATCTGACCTAATACCGGCCCTGATTCGCCCAGAGCCGTACTTTTTCCTCCACCGAAAGAGTCTGAGTTTTGTCGGCAAATGCCATTTCGAGCATGGAGGCATGCACCTCAAGCGGGACACTGGCGTGGGAGCGGGTTCGCAGGAAGCCGCGCACAAAACGCTCGGCGTAAGGTTCGACCCCCAAGACTTCAAACTGGACCGCGTGAACGAGGGCGTGAAACAGGCGCTGGGCGGTCACTTCGCGGTGAAAGACCATAACCTCTTCGAAGGTCGCTGAAGAGGGATGCGCGAGATCGGACAGAGCTGCAATGCCCATCGCGCGCGCTTCCAGATCGAGGGGAGGCCTCGGGATGCGTTCCGTGTCCAGGACAACCAGGCGCGCCTGCGCGAGCATGCTGCCGGAAAAAAACGGCATAAGGGCGATTTGCTGGCCTTGCTCCAGCGGCCGTGCAATGGCGCGAAAGTGCTCGCGCTGCTCGAGTATATGCCGTGCCAGACGCTCGCTGAGGTCGAGAACTTTTGCCTCCTCGAGCGTCATGGTTGTCGATTTGTCGGCCGCGTCGCGATCCGGGATCTGATGTACGATTGCGTTGTAGTATTCAAATAGTGCGTTAGCCGAGGACCAAGCCTTGCGCAGAACGTCGCGTTGCGCGTGCCGCGCCAGATCGTCCGCCGAATAACGGAGGCGGAGACGATCGGTGGCGCACTGCGCGCTTAATATTTCCAGCTGCGCCAGCCGCAATTCCGCATTCATCTGCCCAGAGGCGAGGCGGTCCGCAGCGTCATCCGGCGAAACCATCTCATCTCCTAAAATTGAAGTCAAAGCAATCCTTACGAAAGCTTACGAATCGTTACACTTTAACACTGTTACTTTAACAGTGTCAATGCTAAGATTGAGTGCGAGTCTGGCTCGCGACTCTGGGGCATAAAACTGATAGAGATAAGTCGGATTCTGCGACTAACTTCAGCTCCAATTACTAGTTGTTACTAGACAGTCTTGGGTTGTACAATGTCATCTTATTAACTGGGGCTTGCGCACGTTCAATGCCTCCTACCGCTGACAAACATCTCGAGGAACGGATTCTCAAAGCTGCGCTCCGCCTGTGGCGGACGCGCGGCGAAAACGGTTTGACGCTGCGCGCGGTGGCGACCGAAGCCGGCACGACCACTCCCACCCTCTACAAACGATTTCGAAGCAAAGAAGCGCTGCGGCTGGCGCTCGCGTATCGCTTTCGCGAGGAACTGACCGCGGATCTGCTGTCTTCGCCAACCGTCGAGCAGGCGCATCGCCGCTACCTTGCGTATGTGAAGGCGCATCCGCGCGAGTACGAACTGCTGGGCGAGTACTGGGGACATTTTTTTTCGACTCCTCGTCCGGTGCGCACCTGGATGCTTACGCAACTTGCGGCGCGCCTCGGCGGGGAGCCCAGCGACTATGGCGCGGTTTACGACGGAATTTTTCTTATCTGCCACGGCGCGTCCACTCTTTTGGCGTCGGCTCCGGACGATCACGTGCTCGAAGCGACGAGCCGGATCTGCGTTGAAGTCTGCGACAAGATGCTTGAAAATGCGCCGCTCTATCGCGCGAAGCCGTAGCGCGAGTGCCGGGTAAAACGGCGCTGCTGAAAGCCGTAGCTGCTGTTACTCCTCTGACTCTTCCGCGTCGTTCACAAGGTCGACGATGCGGTTGCGGAGCGAGAAGACCAGTTTGTGGTCGCTATCGGATTGAAACGTTACCCGCAGCGGGGTGCGTTCCCATGCGGGCGCAGGGCACTCGGAATCGGGATTGGCCGACTCTGCGGGCTGGCCCGCATCTTTTTTCAGGATCGGCTTGCGGCGGCCAACCTGGGCCACGATGGCATACAACTTTTTGCCGTCATCGGAGACACCGCAATACGCGACGTAATCGCGATACCAACTGGCTGTCGAATAAAACGGATCAAACTCAGGCAAACTCAGTTGTGAGACGCGTCCGGTCTGGCGGTCGACGAGCAGCCATCCGCCGCGCTGCCATTGCCAGCGCGCGGCGCTATCGGCGGGAAGCGCATCGTTGATGCGAAACGCGCGCCTCACTACGAAGAGGCGGTCGGTGACGTCATGCGGAGTGCCGGTCGTGTATTCCTTGATGCGCGCGTCGACCAGGAGCGGGCGAACTTTGAGGTCGAGCATTTTTTCTCCCGTTGCGTTCGGCCACTTCGCGGAGATCCATTTGCCATACGTAATGACGTGCGGCTTAGATACGGCGGCGCACAGGGAGCAACAGAAAGGCATTGTGCATAGGGCAAGCAAGATCGCCAAAGGTTTGCGCGACAGGTTTTTACGTGATCTGGCTTGGTGCGGCGCGGCAAAAGAAGATGAGCATGGCATGGTGACAGCATGCACAATCGGGCCCGTTGCCGCCATGATCCCTGAACATTGGAAATGTTCGGATTTGCGGGTTCTCGATATCGGGTAGAATCATGCTGCGGCTAGCAGAGGAGCGAGCCCGCGACTGCCGGCGCGGGTTGCAGCGAAAGGCCATTACGGCGGCGTACAACCTTTATTTCGCGCGTCGAATTCTTAACTACGTATGGTGGAAGTAATTTCAGGACGTCGTAAACAATCCATTCTGGTGGTGGACGACCATCGGCTTAACGCCGAGTTGTTGCGCGAAATGCTCAACATGCGCGGCTACCAGGCATCCGTGGTATCGAGCGCCGCTGACGCCGAAGATCAGATCCGCCGCACTGCTCCCGACCTCATTTTGCTGGACGTGATTATGCCGGGCAAGACCGGCTACGAACTCTGCCGTGAACTGAAAGACGATCCGGAGACCCGGCTGATTCCAATTGTGATGATTACCGGCCTGAATGCGCACGAAGACCGCATGAAGGCGATTGAAGCCGGCGCGGACGACTTTCTGACCAAGCCGGTCGGCCCGGAGGAACTGTTTGCGCGCGTCAAGTCGCTGCTGAAGTTGAAGGAATTCACCGACGAACTGGAGACGGCCGAGTCGGTGCTATGCACGCTCGGGCTCAGCGTGGAGGCGCGCGATCCTTACACCGAGGGCCATTGCGAGCGGCTGGCCCAGAATGCCAGCGAACTCGGGCGGCATCTTGGCCTCGACGAAGAATCGGTGGTCGCGCTGCGCCGCGGTGGCTATCTCCACGATCTTGGCAAAATCTCCGTGCCCGATGAAATTCTGAAAAAGGGAAGCAACCTCACGCCCACCGAGTGGGAGATCATGAAAAGGCATCCCCTGACGGGCGAGGCGATTTGCCGTCCGCTGAAATCGTTGCGGCTGGTTCTGCCGATTATTCGCCACCATCATGAACATTCCGACGGCAGCGGCTATCCTGACGGCTTAAAGGCGGGAGACATTCCGCTCCTGCCGCGCATCTTACAGGTCGTCGACGTCTATGACGCGCTATGCACCGCGCGTCCGTACAAGCCGGCGCTCTCGCATGAGCAGACCGCGGTCACCATGCGCCAGGAGGCGCAGGCCGGGCTATGGGATGAAGATTTGGTCGCGGAATTCTTCAGCATGCTCGACAAGCGAAGCCAGGTGGCATAATTTCGACCGGGCCATCGGGTGAACAGGCCATAGGATGATCTGAACCTCGAATCTGATTTCATGGCCCGATAACCGATCACCTGGTGATCCGATCCCATTGACCTACTCCATCATCATTCCCGCTTATAACGAGAGCAGCCGCATCCGGCCGACGCTCGACGAAGTGCTGCGCTACGTGGAGGAGCGCAAGTGGGACGCGGAAATTCTGGTGGTCGATGACGGCTCGCGCGACGACACGGCTGCAATTGTGCGCGAGTACAGCAGGACGCATTCGCAGATCGCGCTTGTCGAGAACCCGGGCAATCGCGGAAAAGGCTACAGCGTGCGCAACGGGATGTTGCGTGCCAGCGGCGACATCTGCCTCTTCACGGATGCTGATCTCTCTTCGCCAATCACCGAGGCGCCAAAGCTGTTCGATGCGATCGCCGCAGGCGCCGACATCGCCATCGGTTCGCGCTGGCTGCGCTCCGACCTGCAAACCGAGCGCCAGCCGCTCTACCGGCAGCTTTTCGGGAGGATCTACAACCTGGTGCTGCGCATTTTTCTCAGGTTGAATTTTGTCGATACGCAGTGCGGCTTCAAGGCATTTCGCCGCGAGGCGGCGCAGCGCATCTTTCCGCTTCAGCGGGTCGAAGGCTGGGGATTCGATCCCGAAATTCTTTTTCTGGCGCGGCGGCTCGGCTTCAGCGTGAAAGAAGTGCCGGTGGTGTGGGCGCACAGCCAGGGAACAAGGCTGAGCCCTTTTCGCGACGGCGTGCGCATGTTTGGGGAAGTCCTGAAAATCAGATGGAATTCCATCGCCGGGGCGTATCCGGTTCCGGTGATTTCGTCCGCGGCCAAGCTCTAGATTTGTCTTACGAAGCTACGCTGGCCTTCACCGCGGCTGCCGCCCGCACATACTCCGCGATCTTTTCTCCCATCGCATCGGTTGAGAGGCTGCGCTCCGAACCGCGCGCCAGGTCTGCGGTTCGCAAGCCGGCCTGCAATGCCGACATGACGCTCGCTTCAATGCACGCGGCTTCCGCGGAGAGCTGAAACGTGTGGCGCAGCATCATGGCCACGGAGAGAATTGCGCCCAGTGGATTGGCGATGCCTTTGCCCGCGATGTCGGGTGCCGATCCGTGCACCGGTTCATAGAGGCCGACCGGACCGCCAATGCTGGCCGAGGCGAGCAGCCCGAGCGCGCCAACCACGCCACCCGCCTGATCGGAGAGAATGTCGCCGAACATATTTTCGGTGAGGATGACGTCGAACTGTGCGGGCTTGAGCACCAGCATCATGGCCGCCGAATCGACATACATGTGCGCGAGCTGAACGTCGGGATATTCCGCGCCGACGCGGGTCACAACTTCGCGCCACAGACGAGAGCACTCGAGAACATTCGCCTTGTCGACGGAAAGAACACGGCGTCGTCGCCCGCGCGCCAGCCTGAAAGCCACTCGCGCCACGCGCTCGATCTCGGGCTCGCTGTAACGCATGGTGTTCAAGGCGTGCCGTGGATGTTGCGCGTCCGCAGCGTCTTCGATGGCGCGCGGCTCGCCGAAATACAATCCACCGAGCAGTTCACGAACGATGAGGATATGGGTGCCGCGGACGACCTCTTCGCGCAGAGGCGAACACGCGGCCAGCGCGGGATAGAAGATCGCCGGACGCAAATTGGCGAAAGCGCCGAGCTCTTTGCGGATGCGCAAGAGTCCCGCTTCCGGACGCAGCTCGCGCGGATTGTGATCGAAGGCGGGCGTGCCGACGGCTCCGAGAAGAACGGCCTGCGAGGCGAGGCAGGATTGGATGGTGGCATCGGGCAGCGGGTCGCCGAATTTGGTGAGAGCCGCGCCACCGATTTCTTTTTGATCGATCTGGAGCTCGTGTCCGAATCCGCGCGCGACTTCGGTTAGCACGCGAACCGCCTGGGCGGTGACTTCGGGGCCGATTCCGTCACCGGGGAGAGTTGTGATTCGGAGATTCATGCGATGCGGCTTCGCACGCCAGAATACATGATGGATGGGCTACGAGGCGGGCCCACACTCCCGCCGCGCATCTTGGCTACATGCCAACCCCATGCATCACCGGTAAACCCCACCTACACACCCCAAAGATAGTCTTCCTGCTCGCCGCGCCGCTCTCCGATTGGAACGTCGCCGAGGGGTATCGACGCTTGACCATGATTCAAACTCATCTGAAAGATCGCCGGAGACTCGCGGTCCACGCCGGCGGCCGCGGCAAGCGTGAACTGCGCGGTGGTGGTCGAGCGCGGTCCGATCTTTTCTATCTTTGTCGTGGTTGTCTTCGTAGCGGCCGAGCCGGCGAGGTCTGAGCCGCGCCGTGCTTCCTGAATCAGTTCGATCAGGTGGCTGTCCTGCACGTGCTTGATGCGGTCGGCGAGCACGACAAACTTCCGATAGATCTCATCCAGTTCGCGGCGCTCGAACTTATGGCCGAGCTGCTCGCAGCGCAAAGCGAGCGCATGGCGACCGGAATGCTTGCCGAGCACGAGACGCGAATCGGGCACGCCAACCGATTGCGGCGTCATGATCTCATAGGTCAGCGGATTTTTGAGCACGCCATCCTGATGAATGCCGGCCTCGTGCGCGAACGCATTGCGGCCGGTGATCGCCTTGTTTGGCTGCACGGAAACGCCCGTGATCTCGGCGAGCATCTGGCTCGAAGCAAAAATTTGTTGGCCGGTGATCGCGGTTTGGTAGGGATAGCGGTCGGCGCGAACCCGCATTGTCATAGCGATCTCTTCGAGTGACGCGTTGCCGGCGCGCTCGCCAATGCCATTGATGGTGCACTCCACCTGGCGCGCGCCATTCCGCACTCCAGCAAGAGAGTTGGCGACCGCAATGCCGAGGTCGTTGTGGCAATGCGTGGAGATGGTGACGTTCTCGATTCCCGCAACCTTTTCGCGCAGCGTGCGGATGAGTTGGCCGTACTCCTCCGGCATGCTGTAGCCGACCGTGTCGGGGATGTTGACGGTGGTGGCGCCGGCGGCGATGACGGCCTCGACCACTTCGCACAGAAACGGAATATCGGTGCGCGTCGCGTCTTCGGGTGAGAATTGCACGTCGGCGCAGAGCGACTTGGCATATGCCACGGATTCTTTCGCCTGAGCAAGACATTGCTCGCGGGTGATGCGCAGTTTGTATTTCAGGTGAATGTCAGAGGTCGCGAGAAAAACGTGAATACGCGGGCGGGCCGCGGACTTCAACGCCTGCCAGGCGCGATCAATATCGGGCGTGCAGGCGCGGGCGAGGGCGGCAATGATGGGCCGCCGCACGGCCGCGGCAATCCTGCGCACCGCTTCGAAGTCGCCATCGGAGGCGATCGGAAATCCGGCTTCGATGACATCGACGCCGAGGCGATCGAGTTGCTCGGCCATGCGCAGCTTTTCCTGCACATTCATGCTGCAACCCGGCGACTGCTCGCCGTCACGAAGCGTGGTGTCAAAAATAGTGATGTGTGGCCGATCGGTCACTGACCCCTCCCGGAAATCTCGTGTTGCTAGTAACCTTATCGGCAGATCGCGGCCGGAGAGAAGCTTATTATCTTTACGTTATGATTAGCCTGGCTGATACTATAAGAAATACTTATTAAAGATCGCGACTCAATCAACACGGTGACGGGCCGCAGCGTTGCCAATGCCCCGTCGTCCGAGGATTAGTTTATGGACATCTCGCAACTCGAAGTCTTTCTCGCCGTGGCCCGCGAGCGCCGCTTTTCGCGCGCCGCGGAAAAATTATTTCGCACGCAATCGGCGGTCAGCCAGGCGGTGCGCAAGCTGGAACTTGAAATCGGCGAGCCGCTCTTCGACCGCTCCTCACGCAACGGTGTGCTCACCGACGCGGGCCGCGTTTTGCAGGAATACGCCGAGAAGCTCGTCAATCTGCGGCAGGACGCGCGCGAAGCGCTGGTCGAGATGCGCGAGCTGCAAAAGGGCAAGCTGACGATTGCGGCCAATGAATTCACCGCACTCTACCTGTTGCCCGTGCTGGCCGAATTCCGCCGTCATCATCCCGCGCTCAAGATCACGGTCCGGCGCTCGCTTGGCAGCCACATTCCGGACGGCGTGCTCCGGCATGATGTTGAACTCGGCGTGCTCTCGTATGATCCGCAGGAGCCGCAGTTGAAGTCGATCGTTGTTTACCTCGACGAGTTGGCGTTCGTGGTGCCGCCAGGTCATCCGCTGGCCTCCGCGCGCGAGGTGAGTGTGAAGCAGTTGGGCGCGGAATCGTTTGTCGCGCACATCGTGGCCTCGCCGTATCGCGACAAAGTGATCGAGGCGTTTCGGCGGCACAAGACTCCTCTGCGCATGGATGTGGAACTGCCCACGCTGCAGGCGATTCAGCGTTTCGTGACGATGGGCAATGGAGTGGCGCTCGTGCCCGAGATCAGCGTGGAGAATGAAATCGCGCACGGAGAACTGGTGCGCGTGCCGGTGCGCGATCTGCATTTTCAGCGCAAGCTGCGGCTCGTCTATCGGAAAGATTCAGCGCTCTCACACGCGGGGCGCGCATTTTTGAAGGTGGCGGAGCAGGCGGCAAAGGACAGAGGCGGGCGGTATCGGTTTCAGCGGGAAAAGTAGCATGCGCGGGATTTGCAAATATCAAGCGCGTCCAGCGCGCTAAGGCCTGAGGCCTGACACCTCAGACCTAACACCTGATTTCTAGGCCGATTGCACTCGCTCGTGGTGCATGGCCGAGATCGCATCCTCGACACTCGAATAAACGTCGAGGATCGAAACCAGGTTCGTGCTTTCGAAGAGGCCGCGAACGGAGTCGCGCGGGCTCGCAAACGAGAGCGCATATCCGGCGGCCTCCGCCCACAGGTGGGTCATCACGAGTTCGCCGAGCGCGCCGCTGTCGAGCGAGTGAACCGCGGCGAGATCGATCACCATCCGGCGCGCAGAGGGCAACACCTCTGAGATGAGGCCGGCGAGAGCGCGACCTTCGCTCCGCGAGATGCCACGATCCTGATAATGAAGCACGACGGCGGTGCCGAAACGAGCCGGTTCGAGGCTGACCTTGAGTATTTTTTCCGGGCTCAAGTGGCCGTGCGCCGGCATGCCGTCTGATTTGGAGAACGAGGCGTGAGCGGAATTCTCTGCGCGCATGCGTTCAACTTAGACAAAAATCGAGCGCGGGTGGTTGCGCCGAGATTAATATCTTGTGAAAACTTTCCAAAGCACAGAACGGGAAATTTCTCAGCGAAGCGGAAAGCGTCCGATCTACTTCCCGGCTTACTTTGAAGAATCTTTTCGTCGCGACCCGTCGAGAGTCGGAACGTGCCGGCGCAACGGAACGATTGCGCCCTTCGCTGGATCGGCCGCGGCATTGGCGCGTGCCATTACTTCCTGTTGAAATTGCTGCACGAAATCCTGAATCTGGCGCTGCATTTCTT
Source organism: Terriglobales bacterium (assembly GCA_049589215.1). Taxonomy (GTDB): domain Bacteria; phylum Acidobacteriota; class Terriglobia; order Terriglobales; family Acidobacteriaceae; genus Acidiflorens. The sequence goes on from JBAWAI010000011.1 coordinate 10,184, forward strand.
CCATGCGCTCGCGCATCTGCAGAATGATGGCGATGCCGCTGATGTTAACGGCGAGGTCGCGAGCCAGAGTGAGAATGAACTCGAGCCGCTGCAAATCTTCATCCGTGTAAAGGCGCGTGTTGCCTTCGGTGCGACTCGGCTTGAGCAGGCCCTCGCGCTCGTAAAGACGAAGCGTCTGCGGATGAATCTCATACATCTCGGCGACCGCCGAGATCATGTATGCGCCTTTGGATTTACGCTTGGTCATCTCTTGGAAATATCATCGCATCGCGCGAATGAAAAAAGTTAGTTTTCTTTTAAACGGAATTCATCCCCCGGAACCGGTATAGTTTCAGCCCGGCGAGACGCGCGATTCTGGAAAAATCCTGATCGAGGGTGAAAATGCTCGCTCCGTGTTCGAGCGCGATGGCTGCAATCAGCGTGTCGATGGTGGCAAGCGTCACGCCTTTTCCTCGCGCGCGTCTGTAGATGTTCGCGGCGCTACGGTAGGTATCAAACCCCACGGGTTCCAGCATGTCCCACTGCTCCAGAAACCGCTCGATTGGCGCCGCGTCTCGTGTTAATCCTTGTAAGACTTCGGCGACAACGATCCCAGTGAGTGCGAAGGGTTCGCTGTCTTCGATCATTCTGCGGAGTTTGTCTCCGGCGCGGCCTGGAGAAGAACTGAAGAAGTCGACCCACACCGAGCTATCCACCAGGATCACACTCGATTTCTCCGCGACGATTTGAGATCCCCTTGCCAGATTCCGCTGCCGTAGTAACGAAGAATTCCCTTACGACTCTCGGAACGAACCAGCAGATCGAGCGCCTTGTCTACGATTTGGCGTTTTGTCTTGAGGCGCGTGAGCTTGCGCGCTTTTCGGATCAAGTTATCGTCAATTTCGATATTTGTTCGGCTCATGAAAAATACTATACACCATTATCTGCGAATATGGTGTATGGCATCGCCGGCGAAAAAACAAAAGAGACGGGGCAGGCCCCGTCTCTACGAGAAGGATGACGAACCGATCGTTACGCTGCCAGTTCCGGCTTCGCCTCTGGACGAGTCCAGCCTGCCGGCTTCAGCGCGTGATTGATGGCATACACGACCACGCCTGCGCCCATCAGAATGAGGCCAAACCAGAATGCGCTCATCCCGAGGATTGCTTCGTGTTCGCTGTTCAGCACCGCGAAGCCCAGCAGCAGCGTCGGCGGAATGCCGACGGCGATCGCTCCAAAGAGGCCGCCCGGCACGCGGAATGGGCGCTTGAGTTCCGGCTCTTTGACGCGCAGAACGACTAGCGCCACAAATTCGAGCGTTAGGCTGACGCCGTAGATCATGATATCGAGCGTGACCAGTCGCTCGAAGCCGATGTTGAGCGCTAGACCCCAGCCGATTGCCAGCGCGATAATCGCCACCCAAGGCGCGCGCGACTTCGGATGCAACTTGGCAAAAACTTTCGGCAACATGCCATCTTGCGCCATCGCGAGAGGCAGCCGCGAGTAGCTCATGACGAGCGCGTTGAACATGCCAAAGCCGCTCATCATGCCGCCCACGACCAGCGCGATGCGCAGCGCCGGGCCGCCCATCAGTTGCGCGATGTCAGCCCACGCGCCCGTTTCCCATGCGCTTGCTTTGAGTCCGGTCATCCACATGGCGGCGAAAGGCAGCACGTAGGTCAGCGCGACGATCACCACCGCCCACAGCATGGCCCGCGGATAAGTCCGCTGCGGCCGCTCGACTTCAGTGGCGATAGTCGACGCGTTGTCCCAGCCCATGTAGTTCCACATGCAGATGAGCAGCCCGCCGAGTATGTCGACGTTCGAGGTAGTCGGCTTGGTCACGGCGTTGGCGAGGGCTCCGATCTTGAACGGAGCAATCAGGAAGATCGCCGCAAACGGCGCCGAGAGCGCGAAGAACAGCCACAGCGAGGTCGTCGAAACGACCTTTACGCCGGCAATATTAAGGATGGCGCAGACGATGACCACGCCGAGCGCCACCATCACGCCGCGATAGTTCGTCTGGAACCACGGGAACATGCGCGTCAGGTAGGCGACAAAAAGCGTGGGGTAAATCGCCATATCGAAAATGGACGCAACCAGCGAGAGCCAGGCTTCCTGAAAGCCCCAGAAATTTCCCATCGCGCGGCGCACCCATGCGTAGTAGCCGCCCTCATAGGGCAACGCGCTCGAAAGCTCGCCGATCATGAACGCAGTCGGCAGGCTCCAGAGAAGCGGGGTGAGCAGCAGGATGAGGATGGCCTTGCCATAGCCGGCGCCGTGCACGATGTCTTCCGTGCCGTACGTACCGCCCGATACCATAAAGAAGGTGGCGGCGACCAAGGGCCAGAGGGTGAGGCGAATCGACTTTTTCCGGGGAGCAGCGATGGCGGCGGGACCCAGGCCATTCTGCGCAAGGTTAGCTGGAGCGGTTGCAGTTGCCAATTTCTATGTCTTCCTCCGCAAGCGACTCACTCTCACCACCGCGTCTCCCTTGAAAACGTTTCTCGCGGCTCCCGGGTCGACAGCGATTTCCGGGCATTTCGGCGAAGTTAGTTCGTATTTGTGAGATTACGGGAATTTGCTGGAGATGCAAGAATTTTTTTTCAAAAAACGGAAATTTTTCGACAGGAAGACAGTACACAGGTAATGGCGGTTGAGGCGTCGGCGATGACTCTGTGCCGTGAAGTCTGGCATTCGCTCGTGGCGGCTAACCGGTGGCAGTCCGCCGCGTCCAACAACACACATGCGTAGACTCGCTTTCGTTTTCCTTGCCTGCCTCCTGCTCTCAACCGCTCTTTGGTCGGCCGACGTTCTGCCTGCCTCTCCTCACGGACAACTGGTGCGCCAATACCTCGACGCCTTCAACGACGGCGAGGCGGCTATGCGCGCGTTTCTGGAAAAGAATCCGAATGCCACGCCTATCGATGAACGCCTTGCCCGCTATCGCGGCATGAAGGCGGACCTCGGAACCATGACGGCGCTGCGCTTCGTTGGCGAGGATGCCGGCAGCCTTCAGGTCATCATTAAAAACGCGACCGGCGAGGAGCTTTCCCTCACGGCCATGTTTGCCCCTGACAAATTGCAAATCACTGGGCTGCGCCTTGAGCCGATCGACAATGGTCCCCAGGAAAATGCTGGGCAGCAAGAAACTTCTGGTCCGCCGGAGGATGAGAGCAAGATTCTCCGCGAGGTGCAAGATCTCGCCGAGCAGAAATCGAAAGCCGGAGAATTCTCAGGCACGGTCTTGATCGCTCGCGGAGCGGTCGTTCTATGGCAAGGCGCCTTTGGTTTCGCGAATAAGGACGCCCACATTCTCAACCAGGCTGACACCCGTTTCGATGTCGGCTCCATTGCCAAGTCATTTACACGGGTCGCGATTGCGCAGCTTGTGGAGCAGGGCAAACTCAAGCTCACCGACAAGGTCGGAACCTACCTGCCCGACTATCCGAATCAAACCGTCCGCGAGCAGGTGACCATCGAACAATTGCTCGACATGCGGTCGGGCATCGGAGACTTCTTTGGTGAAAAGTTTCGAGCGGCGCCGAAAGACAAGATTCGCTCGCTGCGCGACTACCTGCCGTTCTTCGCGGCTGATGCTCTGCTCTTTCAGCCCGGCACTCAACAAAAGTATTCCAACGGCGGCTACATCGTTCTTGGCCTGATCATCGAGAGCGTCTGTGGCCAGAACGCCAGTGGCCAGAGCTATTACGATTATGTGGAGAAGAATATCTTCGAGCGCGCGGGCATGAAGAATTCGGCCTTCGCATTTCGCACCAGCGGGGATCCGAAACAGGCGATTGGCTACACCACGCTGGAGTCCGGCGAAGCGGCGGCTAAGGGCAAGGGCATAACCGACGACAAGGGCGGGAACCATGGCAGGCAATCCCCGGCCGCGGAGCGCCATCCCAACCTCAACTTCATGCCTGCACGAGGCAGTTCGGCCGGATCGGCACAAACGACTGCCTCCGACCTTTTTCTTTATGCTGAGGCACTGTCGAAGGGAAAACTCGTCTCGCCCGCTACGCTCGAAAAATTTCAGGTTCATCCCGACGGCATGGGCATCGCCGGCGGTGCGCCCGGTCTCAACGCCACTCTTGACACCGGAATTACGGGCGCCGGTTCCGCCTCCTACACGGTAGTCGTAATGTCGAATTTCGATCCACCCTCGGCGGAGCGGCTCAGCGTACAGATTCGCGGATTACTGCACCGGGCAAAATGATGCGGTAATGCGGAGATGCCGCAATCTGGAGAAGAACGGCCGCGACCTTCGTTAAGCCCTCCAGCCACTCCTATCCAAATTCCAATGCACGTAGCCATCCGCCCTGGCCGCAGGTAAACTGTGTGGCGGCTGAAATGTGCCGTCGGGCCGCGGGCCTGAGCCGCCGTGCCCGACCCCACCAAGGAGACTCTATGAATTTCAATTTCACCGCCATGATGCAGACCGTTACCGCCGTTCTGACCGCCGTAGGTTTGAAAATCCTTGGCGCGATCGTCCTGTTTATGGTCGGCCGCTGGCTGATCGCCCTGGCCCTCCGGCTCATCGATAGCGCCCTCCGCAAACAGAAGATCGATCCCACTTTAATCCGTTACATCAACTCCGGCGTCGGCGCGCTGCTCAACATCGTGCTGGTCGTCGCCATACTGGGCTTCTTCGGCGTCGAGACCACCAGCTTCGCCGCGCTGATTGCCGCGGCCGGCGTTGCGATCGGCATGGCCTGGTCGGGACTGCTCTCGAACTTTGCCGGCGGCGTGTTCCTGGTGATCCTGCAACCGTTCAAGGTGGGCGATTTCGTGACCGCCGCGGGAGTGACCGGCACGATTGAAGAGATCGGCCTTTTCGCCACCACGCTCAACACGCCCGACAACGTGAAGACAATTGTCGGCAACGGCAAAGTTTTCGGCGACACGATCCAGAATTTTTCCGCCAACGCATACCGGCGCGTCGAACTGACCGCGCAACTGGCGCACGGAGTCGATCCTCAGGAAGCCGCCGCGCTGCTGAAACCGGCGATCGCCAAGGTGCCGAACGTGCTGGCCGCGCCCGCGCCTGATGTCGAGATCATCACCTTCAACCTCGCCGGCCCGGTGCTGGCGGTCCGTCCATACTGCAACAACGCGCACTACTGGCAGGTATACTTCGATACCAACCGGCTGATTCGTGACACCTTTACGCAGGCCGGCTTCCCGGTGCCCGAGCAGCATTACTCGGTGCGCGGAGGCGACGAATTGAGGCTAGCGAAGACGGCTTGAAGATTTCATGATGTTTGCTTTTCAAATCCAAAAGAATTAGGAGAGATTACCAATGAAAAAACTTGGACTCGGCTTCTTGTTTTGTGCCGCAATATTGCTGGCGCAGGGGACGCAGAACGCGTTTACGCCAGACCAGATCAAGTGGGGACCGGCGCCGCCGTTTGTTGCGCCGGGCGCGAAGCTGGCTGTGCTGGAAGGCAATCCGATGGGGACTTCGGGCGACTACACAATTCGCCTGAAGATGCCCGCCGGATACAAGATCGCTCCCCACTGGCATCCGCTGCGCGAAAACGTCACGGTGATCTCGGGCGAGTTCAAAGTCGGTATGGGAGATAAATTCGACGCGGCGAAGATGATGACCTTCCCGGCCGGCAGCTTCGCCTATCTCGATCCGGACATGCACCACTACGCCATGGCGGCGACCGCGGCGATCGTTCAGGTGCACGGCATGGCGCCGTTGCAATTCAATTACGTCAACCCGGCGGACGACCCGAGCAAGAAATAGAAGTGCAGCTGTCAGCTCTCAGTTGTCAGTTCTGAGTAAAACCTTCAGGCTCGAACTGCGCCTCATGAACAGCCCGATCGCGTTGCCCGATTACGCGACGGCGATGCTGTTCGCAAGCGGCGCTGCGCTTTGCTACCTCAACTCGCACTGGCTGCGCGTGCGCTGGGCAGAGCTCTTCGAACATGAGTTCGATTCGGCATTTGCCGCGGGTCTGACTTATCTCGGCGGCGTGCTCACGCTGCTTGGAGCGTGGCTGGCATGGCCAGGGATGTGGACCGCGGTCGCATGGGCGGTGCTGGCGCTCGCGCTCAATTTTGCCGCCAAGCAAATGAGGCAGCGGTCGCTGGCTCTGCAAGGGAACGTGATTGCCGTCGCCGCTCTATGCCGGTTGGTGACGTTAAACCTGTTTTCGGCGGACAAATATCACGGCTTCAGCCTGCGGCTCATCACGGTAGGACTAACTGCGCTGCTCCTTTACGTCGCGGCTCCCTTCGCCAGCGCCGCGGATGACGACGAGGCCGGAGCATTCTCGTGGATCACAGCAGCTTATACCTGGGCCGCGTCCGTACTGGTCGGGTTGCTCGTCTGGTATGAGGTCGCGACGCCGAACATCGCGCTCGGCTGGATGATGCTCGGCATCGTTCTGCTCGAGATCGGATTGCAACTGAAGGCCGGCTTCCTGCGCTGGCAGGGCTACGCGGCCCTTGCCGCGAGCTTTCTGCAAATGCTGATTGCGAATCTCGATGTGACGACGCGGGCCGGCGAACTCAGCCCGCGAAGCACGCACGTCGTTCCATTGGCAGCCGCTTATTATTATGCGGACTTGCGGCTGCGGCAGGCGCAGACCAAAGACCCGGATCGCGCCGGGCCGGTGTTTTCTTATCTTGGAACCATTTCGGTCGGCGCGCTGCTCTACTTCGAATTGGCCCCCGCCTGGGTTGCCGCCGGATGGGCCGCTCTCGCGCTGGCGCTGATCATCGCCACGTGGGCGCTGAAGCGGCGCGAAAATCTCTATCAGTCTTATCTGCTGGTGGCCGCTTGCGCGCTGCGCGCAATCACGTTCAACTTCTTGCAACCTTCGATCCGCGACGTTTTATTCGGAGGCCAGCGCTACTACATTGGCGCGGCCATCGCACTACTCTTCGGCGGGTTGCCCGTTGCTTTTGCCTTGCGCCGGTCCGTTGCGGACCCATTGCGCCGCGAACTTGCTTTGGCAAGCTATCCCGAGCGGGTCTTCTTCTTTGTTCCTTTCGGTCTTCTGACCGCCCTGATCGCCGAGGAGTCAAGCCGCGGGCAGCTCACGGTCAATTGGGGAATTGAAGGCGTTGCCGTATTTCTGCTGGCCGTGTGGGTAGGCGAAAGGAGTTTTCGGCTGGCGGGCCTGGGGTTGCTGCTTGCTTGCGTCGTGAAAATCTTTCTGATCGACGTTTGGGGACTGGAAGGCCAGGCGCGCTATATCACTTTGATCAGTCTGGGCGGCGCACTGCTCCTGGTTTCGTATCTGTACACACGCTACAAAGAAAAATTTCAGAGGTATTTGTGATCGGGTCGGCTGCTAGACCTTCGCCCATAGCTCCGCGCGCGGGTCTTCCGGGTTGAGCTTGGCCAGCTCCCGCAGCAGCTCTTTTGTCTTTTCGTCGCGCGGCATGGGCACTGTGATCTGCACTTCCACGATCTCGTCTCCGCGCACGCCCTCTTTGGTTGCTGACGGTACGCCTTTTTCGCGCAGCCGCAGTTTTTGACCTGACTGCGTTCCCGGCGGAATCTTCAGGGTGCTGCGGCCGTCGATGGTCGGTACGTCGATCTTCGATCCGAGCGCGGCCTCGACCGCCGTCACCGGCACGGTGATGTAAATGTCATCGCCATCGCGCCGAAACAGCGGGTGCTCGCCGATGCGAATGATCACGTAGAGATCGCCGGCGGCTCCGCTGCGCACGCCGGCATTGCCCTTGCCCGCAATGCGAATGCGCTGCCCGTCGCGCGTTCCCGGCTTGATGCGCACTTCGAGAGGATCGGTGCGCTCGACCGTCCCTTCGCCGTGGCACACCGGACAAGTCGAAATATTTTTGCCGGTTCCGTGGCAGCGCGGACAGGTGACGTTGAACTTCATGGCGTTGCCCCGCCCGGCGCTCTGCTCGATGGTGCCTTTGCCGTGGCACTGCGGGCAGACGCCCGGCGCCTCGATCGATCCATTGCCATGGCAGTTGCCGCAGACGTCGCGCCGAGCAATGTTGAGCTTCATCACGCCGCCGCGAATTGCCGTCCAGAAAGGAACGTTGACCTGGTATTCAAGATCGGATCCCGCCTCCGGACCTTGCTCGTCGGCCGTACCGCGGGCGCCGCCCGTAAAGATGCTCGAGAAGATGTCGCGAAATCCGCCGCCACCCGATGAAGAGGCCGTCGTCTTGCGATTGCCCTGGCGCGCGCCTTCAAAAAGATCGGAAAAATCAAAGCCGCCGAAATCGACATTGCCGGCTCCGCCCGGATAGCCTTCGCCCGAATAGCCGCCCGCGCCGCCCGGAAAGCCTCCGCCAGCGCCCGGTTGGCCGCCACCGCGCGCGTAGGCTTCAGCGGTCGCGGGATCGATATTGTCGGAGTAAAAGCCGACCTGGTCGTAGATTTTGCGCTTCTTCGGATCGCTGAGAACGTCGTTCGCCTCGGAGAGAGTCTTGAACTTTTCCTCGGCGGACTTGTCTCCCGGATTGACGTCGGGATGATATTTGCGGGCGAGCTTGCGGAAGGCCTTGCGAATCTCATCGGCAGAGGCCGACTTCTTGACGCCGAGCGCCGCGTAATAATCTTTCGTCTGGGTGGCCATGTTTGAGCTATCAGCTGTCAGCTATCAGTTTTTTAAATGAGGCGGCGATTCGCATCCGCAAGACTGCTGATAGTTGACAGCTGGATTCTAATTCAGTATTTCTTTCGCCTGCTCGTCCTGCTCCATGGTAAACGAGTCGAACGGCGTGCTATCCATCGACACAGGAATCTTCTGCATGCCCGTTGCCGTCGGAGCGAAGCAATACCAGCGTCCCTCCTCGGGAACGAAGTTCACGAAAAACATCTGTCCATTCACTTCGAATCTCA
>JBAWAI010000012.1:0-13925 GCA_049589215.1 Terriglobales bacterium
GCGAAGTAGCGAAAAAACTGGTGGAGAAGCTCAAGAACGAAGTCAGAGTGCTGTGAAACAAAATAGCGGTTTCAATTTAATCGCGGCTAGCAATGTCGCCGTCGAATTCTGAGACCTGAGACCTGAGAACTCATAATGACAGATAACATCCTCGTAGTAGTCGAGCAGCGCGAAGGCAAACTCAACCGCGTCTCCTGGGAGACAATCGCCGGTGGCCAGGCCATCGCCGCCCAAACCGGATGGACGCTCGAAGCCGCCGTAATCGGCGCAAACGTCGCTGCCATCGCCACCGAAGTCGCAGCCAGAAAAGTCGCCAGGGTCTATGACATCGAGTCGCCCAAACTCGAGCCTTACACGCCCGACGCTTTCGCCCACGCGCTCAAGGAATTTCTGGTGAGTCATCCAGCCAAGCTCGTGCTCATGCCGCACACCTACCAGGTGCGCGACTTCGTGCCCAAGCTCGCGACCGCCCTCAAAACCACCGCCATCAGCGACGTCGTCGGCGTCAAGTACGAAGCCGGAAAACTTCTATTCACGCGTCAGATGTTCCAGGGAAAATTCGTCGCCGACGTCAGCTTCGCCGGATCAGGCACCTGCTTCGCGACCTTTCAGAATGGATCGTTTCGCGCCGACAAAGCCGAAGCCAGTGCATCCCCGGCTCCGATCGAGACCGTCAACGTCGACATCCCCGATGCAATCATCCGCAACCATCCGCAGGAAGTTTTCAAGGAAGCCAAGCAAGCCGTCGACCTCACGCAAGCCGAAATCATCGTCTCCGTCGGCCGTGGAATCAAAGAACAGAAGAACATCGAACTCGCGCAGCAACTCGCCACCGCGCTCGGCGGAGAACTCGCGGCCTCGCGCCCCATCTGCGACAACGGCTGGCTTCCAATGGATCGCCAGATCGGCTCGTCGGGCCAAACGGTCGCCCCCAAACTTTATCTGGCCCTCGGAATCTCCGGCGCAATTCAACACATCGTCGGCATGAAAGGCGCGCGCAGCATCATCGCGATCAACAAAGACTCCGAAGCGCCGATCTTCGAGATTGCGGATTTCGCAGTAGTGGGGAATTTATTCGACATCGTTCCGCCGCTCATCGAGGAAGTAAAGAAGGCAAAGGGCTAAGACCAGACGGTCTGCGAGAGGGTAGTAGATTTTCCTGAAGTGTTTATTAGGCTCGGAATCGCAATTCGCGACGAATCTACGACCCTGCTGCAAACCCGCCGACCTGCGCCAAAGTGACGCGCAGATACTTGTATGGATTCACCGGCGTGTCGTGTATCCGCACTTCGTAGTGGAGGTGCGGCCCGGTCGAGCGTCCGCTCAAACCCACATAGCCGATCGTGTCGCCGCGGTGCAGATATTGCCCGGAAGTGACGGCGAAGCTGGAGAGGTGTCCGTAGCGCGTCGAAATGCCGTGTCCGTGATCAATCATTACGGCCCGCCCATAACCACCAAGGAAGTTGGCAAAAGTCACCATGCCGTCCGCGGGTGCAATCACCGCCTGACCGACTGAGGCGGAGATATCCACGCCCGAGTGAAACGCTCCCTCACCATTAAATGGGTCGATCCGCTCGCCGAAGCTTCCCGTGATCTGCCCTTCCACCGGCCACAGGTTTGGAGCCGAGTTAGCGCGAATCCAGTCGGCGGTCGTCGAATTCTGGGTGAGCCCCATCGAAATCCCCAGGCTCGCCGCCCCCGTCAGCGCCGTTTCTTTCAGCGCAGACAGCGTGTTAAGCGAGGAGTCGACCTGCGATTGTTCGATCTTGTCGGTCGAAGCGGCCACCATCGCCGTGGGATTCGACTTCAGCCCGTAAAGCGCCGAAACCTCCCGCGCCAGCGACCCAAGCGATGCCACCTGAATGTCGCGCTCTTTGGCAACTTGCTCCAGCCGCGTGTAGTTGTCCTTGAGCTGGGCGTCTTCGGTCCTGAGCTGGTTGTAGTTCGAAATCTTCTGCAGCATGCGGGCGTAGGAGCTGGCAATGCCGGTCAGGCTGAACGCGCCAATGGCAATTCCCGCAATCAGAATGTAAAGGTAAACAACGGGAATGGATATCTTGCGAAGCTGCCCCGCTTCGTCGCGAGCCACGAAAAAAATGTAAAAACGCTTACGCAATAGACTCTTCCAAATGAGGAGTTTGGCATTACCTTAGGAAACCCGCCAGAGCTGGTACTGTCATGCTCGGGCTCGGATTCCTGATTCCACCAGCCGCTTCGGGAGCGGACTGGCTCCATTTCCCTACGGAACCAGGCATGCCGCCCAAATTATCCGCAACCGATTCACTCTGCGGGACTTGGTTCGGCAAAGATGTCTGTTAACGGCGAGTTAACCGTAACAAACCTGATTCCTCATTGTCAACCACCTACAGACTTTCGGGTAGATTACCGAGGCCCGTGTCTATCCTGCCACTTCGGTCAGATTACCGGCCATATTACCCCATGACCCAAAGGCGTTCCACCTCGAGTGCATTTCCTGGTCGAGGCCTGCCGTCGCTCTCGTCCCCGCCCTGAGGCAGGTTTTGTGGGTCAGATGCTGGCCGGAGTTATAGTGATGCCATGCCGCAAAGCGAGAAGTCTCTGATCGAGCGAATCCGTCGGCAGGCCATCTCGGGAGCGGCCCGCCGGTCCGCTCGCTTTGCTCTGCTGACGGGCATCGGAGATGACGCGGCCGTCTTGCGTTTGGCGCCCAACCAAGATCTGCTCGTCACTACCGACTTTTCCATCGAAAACGTCCACTTCCGGCGCGACTGGCATCCCCCGCGCGTAGTCGGTTGGCGCTGCCTCACCCGCGGCCTCAGCGATATTGCCGCCATGGGAGGCAAACCGCGGGCCGCGTTTCTGTCGCTGGCCGTCGCCGCGGATACCCCTCAGCAATGGATCGATCAATTCCTCAATGGACTGCTCGCCTTGGCCAAAAAATTCAACGTCCCGCTGGCCGGGGGCGATACCGCGCAAGCAGTAGAGGGTATTCAGGCCGACATCGTCGTCATAGGCTCGGTTCCGAAAGGAACGGCAGTGCTCCGCTCCACCGCTCGGCCCGGCAACCAGATTTACGTCACCGGATCCCTCGGCGCTTCGGCCGCAACCCTGGCCCGCCTCAGATATTCGCTCCCGCTGCGGCCCGGCTCCGCCCAACATTTCCATCCCATGCCGCGCGTAGGCGTCGGTCAGTGGCTGCGCCAACACAAAATTCCCTCCGCCATGATCGACATCAGCGACGGCCTTTCCACCGATCTCGAGCACATCTGCCAGGAGAGCAACGTCGGTGCCGAAATCGAAGCCGCCACGATCCCCCATGCCCAATCCACCCGCCGAAAGCAAAATCGCGTCAACCTCGCCTTCGCCCTCCACGGCGGCGACGATTACGAACTCCTCTTCACTTCTTCCAAACGAGTCCCGAAAGCCATCCAGGGAGTTCCCATCACCCGCATCGGTCGAATCACTCGCAAAAATGGCATAAACCTCATCAATTCGGATGGACTCAGTCAAGTGCTCGAACCAAAAGGATGGGAACACTTCCGTGGATAGCCATCATTGAAATGAATGGGGAAGCCGTGTCCCGCTGCTCCACCAACCCGTGACTTTGGTTACCTGCCAGTAACGCCCCTGCGCGCCTACAGTAGACTCATGCAGAAAATTTTCCTCGCAGCCGCTCTCTGTCTGACGATCATCGCACCGGCCTTCGCCCAAAACCCGGTGGCCAATGCCAAGGTGATCGACGCCAAAAAGATCGACGCCAAGACACTCGAGCCCAAGAAAATTGACGACGACTTCATTCATCGGCAGTTCGGAGATCAGTTCACCTTCATGCCGAGTGTGGGCGTGGCCTACGGTGACCTCGATGGTGATGGCGTTGAAGACGTGGTGATCGCGGCGCGCTGCAAGAATCCCATGCTCGACCAGGGTGATCACGACTACACTGTGATCGATCCCTACGATGCCTTTTTCGGTTACGGCAACCCGCAGGTCACCACCACGTTTTCCTCTGGCGATCCGGGCCTGCGCGGGCTGGTAATGCTCATCATTCATGGCGCTGGTCCCGATGCCTGGCGCTCGTCTACTCCGAAAGCAAAGTTCGTCGTCGTGAACCTGCCCTTTCGCACGTTGTCGGTTCGCAAATTCAAGCTTAAAAAGAAAACCGTCGAAGCCGTGTACGTCGAAGAAGCCGGCGAAATCAGCGCCACCTCCGCAGTTTTTTTTGACGGCAAGAAGTTCCAATACGTGCCCATGGGCGGAGACATGGAGTAAACCGCTTTACTCCTCTCGCTCTCTGATCGACTCTTCGTCGCCCCCGTTGCCGCTGATTCAACGTGGCTCCGGATCGCCATTCAACCCCCATTTACCGCAAACCGCTGCCCCAAATTGGACGTTGAGCCCCTCCGGATGTTGAAATAGTAACAGCACACTTTACATGCCTACAGCAGCCGTCAAACTCCGCCGCAAGCTCAAAACAATCGAGCGCAACGCCCACGGATTGTGGCACATCCTCAAGGCCCTGGCCTCGACTGACCATCCGCTGCTCGCTCACCTCATCCCCATCCGCCGATGCAACCTCGCCTGCACCTACTGCAACGAGTTCGACGATTTTTCCAAGCCCGTCGCCACCGACCTCATGCTCTGCCGCGTCGACCGCTTGAAAGAGCTCGGCACCTCCGTGGTCACCATCAGCGGCGGCGAGCCGCTCCTCCACCCCGATCTCGATGACATCATCCACCGCATGCACGAGCGCCGCGTCGTCTCCGGCCTCATCACCAACGGATATCTCCTGACCGCTGACCGCATTCAGCGCCTCAACCGCGCCCGCCTCGAATGGCTCCAGATCTCGATCGACAATGTGAACCCCGACGAGGTTTCAAAAAAGAGCCTCAAGGTTCTCGACCGCAAGCTCCAGTTGCTCGCCGAGCACGCCGAGTTTCACGTCAACATCAATTCAGTGGTTGGCGGAGGCGTGAGCAGTCCCCAGGATGCGCTCACCATTGGCAAGCGCGCTCTCGAACTCGGCTTCAGCTCGACAGTAGGAATTATTCACGATGGCTCCGGCCAGGTGCAGCCGCTGGCCGATGACGAACGCCGCGTCTATCAGGAGATGAAGCAGCTTGAGAAAAGCAGCTTTACGCGCGTGAACGCCTTCCAGGACAACATTGCCCTCGGCCGCCCCAATCAGTGGCGCTGCCGCGCCGGCGGGCGCTATCTCTACGTTTGCGAAGATGGTCTCGTCCACTACTGCTCGCAGCAGCGTGGCTATCCGGGTATCCCGCTGGAGGAATATTCCCTAAGCGATCTGCGGCGCGAGTTTCATACCGAGAAGTCCTGCGCTCCGCACTGCACAGTGTCCTGCGTCCACCAGGTGTCGGTCTTGGACGCATGGCGCGCCCCGCAACATCCCGCCCCAATCTCAGCAAGTGGTCTGGTGCAAATCGAGTAAAGCCATCAGCTATCAGCTTCAGTCACCAGCTTCATTCATTAGTTAAACCACCGCCATGTCGGTGTTCGGTAGAGTTGGAACGAAACCTTCCTCTAGATCCAACCCGTCACAAAACCTCAAATCCCATTACCTGAGACCTGAGACCTGAGACCTGAGACCTAGGAACTGATTTTCTAGAACGTCGTCGCCACCGTAAACCGGAAAGTCTTCCGTGGCTCGCGCAACGTGTAAGGAGAACTCAGAGTGTCGATGGTCGTTTGGTAGGTGTAGAGACCCGCGCCGCTGTTGGGGAACATGCTGGGCGTGATCTTGATCGGCGGAACTGCGTTGCTGTTAAGGCGAAGCGCATTGTAGGCGTAATAAATGCGGAACGGCGCGTTAATGACCGGCAGCATCATCTGCAACTCAAGTCCGGTCGACATGCGCGGCACCCAGTTCGTGCCCGGCACCGGCCGCAGATACTGCGAAATCCCCAGCGTCGACCCTTGCACCGCGTACTGCGTATTGCAGCCATATGCCGCCGTCAGCACCGGACACCCGAAATACGTACTCAGCAAGCTGTTGTATTGGCTTTGATTGATCTGCAACTGCGAAGTCCGCAAAATCGGGTCCGTGCCGACATCCACAAATGGCGCGATAGCAACTGGGCCCGCAATCGTGATGCGGTATTCCAGGTTCCCGGTCAGTGCCAGGTCGCCGCCCGGCGTAGTCAGTTGCTGGTAGGGAATCGGAACATTCCAGCAGTTTGCAGCACACGTGGTCCCAACCACCCTCACCGGATAGTTAGGATCGGCGGGAACATAGCACTGCGGGAGGGTGCGGCTTTGGCAGTCTGGATTCATCAATGCGACTGTCTGCACGCTCGACAGGTAAGCGATGGGAGAAACTGTCCGGATATCGAAGCCGCGCAGATCGTTTTCGCCGCCCAGATAGGCGCGTTCAAATGGAGGCGCAACCACCCCGTCATAGCCCGTAATAAATGACGCCTGCACGTTATAGCCAAGCGCGTTGCGCCGCTTCTGCATCGGGAAGAACTGCTTGTACTGAATAATCGGCCGGAAGGTATGCACCGTGCCGCCGATGCCCGCAATTTCGCCGCCGATGAACAGGCTCTTGCCTTTATGCGGAGCATACGCGGCATCCAGCGTATTCATGGTGAAGCTGGGGACAATCTTGCTGGTGATGATGCCATTGAGTGCGTTCGGCCCTTGAATGCCGCTGAAATTGAGATTGTCGAACAGCAGCTTCGACGCGCTGCTCACCGCGACCAGCGACGATCGGTCGAACGAGTAGCTCACGCCGAAGCGCTTGAACGACCGCCGCAGCGGGTAGCTCAGGCTGAGCGTGAAGCCCGTGCTCGACTGCGAATAATTCTGCAGGTTCTGCAAAAACGGCGATGACGCGTTTATATTCTGCCCGGTCAGAATCGCGTATTGTCGCGCCTGGTCGTAATTGATCTTGCGGAGATAAACGTTGAAGCCCGCCTGAATCGGCCGGTCAAAGAGATAAGGCTCGGTAAATCCAAACACCACGTCGCGCTGACGTGCGCCCAGGCTCGCCTGCACGGACAGCGTTTCGCCCAATCCCAGAAAATTGTTGGTGCTGTAATTCAGGCCCACAAACGCGCCCGCCAGTCCGCTGACGCCGCCCTGCAATCCGATGCTGTTCTTGCCCTTCTCGTGGACCTTGAGCGTCAGATCGACGTTGCCGGCTTTTTCGTCGAGATGCCGTTCCGTTGTATTCGGATCGTCCGGTTTGAGCTGTTCAAAATACCCGAGCTGGTTCAGGCGCAGCAGGCTGAGTTCCCAAAGCCGGGAATTGTAAATCTGCCCTTCTTCGAGCGCGATCTCGCGCCGGATGACTTTGTCGCGAGTTGTCGTATTGCCTTCGAACTCGATCCGCCGCACATAAAACTGCTTGCCTTCGTCCACGTCGATCAGCAGGTCGACTGTCTTCTTTTCGTCGTCGAACTTCGTGTCCGGCACGGAAGTGAAGTTGATATACCCGGCCTCGCCGTAGGCTTTGCGCAGATTCTCCAGCCCCTTGGCAACCTTTTCGCGGCTAAAGATGTCGCCATCCTTGATTGGAAACAGGCTGCGCAGCGCATTCACGTTGCGGATCGCCTTGTTGTTTTTGAAGGTGATCTTGCCCAGGTGATACCGTGCGCCTTCCTGGATCGGCATCATGATATCGACCGACTTGCCCGCGCCCGCCTGAACCAGTGGGATGTGCAGGCCCGTGTGTCCGGTGTCGTGAATGTCGGTCTTCGGATCTTCCACCACCACCTTGAAGTACCCGCGGTTCTGGAATTCCGCTCGCACCCGCTCCGTGTCTTCGTCGAGCTTGGTGGCGTCGTAGGTCTTCGAGAATAGATTCTCAAGAAAAATCGAATGCGGAATTCCGATCGGCTTCAGATTCTTCATGGCCGCTCGTAGCGTACGCGACTTGATATGCTCGTTGCCCCGGAACTGGATCTTGCCGACCTTAACTTTGGGGCCTTCTTTCACCACGAAGCTGATGCCCACAGCCGCCGGAGGAATCGGCCTGATTTCGGTGCGCACCGTCGCGAACTGCCGCCCGTGCTCGGCCAGCAGCTCTTTAAGCACGACTTCGGCCTTCTTCACCTTTGTGGGATCGTACTGGCTCTCCACCGACAGCCCAACCTTGCGATCCTTGAAACGGTCCAGCACATCGCTCGTCGAAACCGCATTCAGCCCCACGTAGTTGATCTCGCGAATCGTTGCCCGCTCTTTCACGTAGATGTGCAGAACCCATCCGCGCGCACTCTCTTCACGCTCAAAGCGGATGTCCTCAAAATACCCCGTATTCCACAGCGCATTGAAGTCGCGCTCCATCGCCGCCGTATCGTACACGTCTCCAACCTTGGTAAAGATGCGCGCCTTGATCGTCTCCGCGGGGATTCGCCGGTTGCCGTGAATCTGAATGCCGACGATCAGATCCTGCTGGCCCGAAGAAGGGATCGCGAGGGCCAGCATCAATAGCAGGCCGACAATGCAAGTCCATGCCGAAACGTGGCGCCGGCCTCCAATAGGGGAAGGAGAAACGCAGCAAGAGCCCCGACGTGGACCCTTGCGGCGGCCACAGGGCGGGGCGCACACAGGGATAGCCTGATGACGGCGATGAATTGCAACTACCTCGAAAAACTAGAGTTAGGAAAACGGTAATTATACGGTAGAGAGCGGAAACCGTCCAAGCTGAGCCGCGTACTTTTCCCGCAGCATCACGCCCGAAAAGGTTCTACTTCAACACAGACGGAATAGAACGTCGCCGCGTTGCCCATGTCGGCAAGTTTTTCTGAGGTCAACACGTTTATGTTGCGCGCGCCGGGTCCAAAACGCGCCCAATCGAGCCGCGCCGCCACCACGCCCGCGGACACAGAATCATCCACGCGCGCCTGCAAAACGATCTCGCCACGCGCGTTGAACGCGCGAACTCGGTCGCCATTGCGAATCCCACGCGCGCTCGCATCGTCAGGATGCATTTCCAGCATTCCCAGCCAGGGCTCCATCTGGCGAACCGATTCGACATTCGCAAAACTCGAGTTCAAATAGTTATCGGCCTTGCGCGCCAGAAGCTCGAGCGGATACCCTGCTCCCCGCGTTCCATGCCGGGATTCCTCCGGCGGAGTGAAATCAACCACCGGATCGAGTCCCAGCTCAATGAGCGCCGCGTTATAAAATTCTGCCTTGCCGCTCGGCGTAGCAAAATTCCCCTCTGCAAAAGGAAGAAACGGAACCTTCACGCCCTCCGGGTCGGGACGGGACCTGTCCCGTCTCTCTTGCCGATCATCCCCGTCTGCGTCCCCAAACAACTTCAGCCGAATCCAGTGCTCGTCTTCCAGCCGCTCCCGCGTGATCCCCTTCAACAGCGGATTCGGCGAATCCAGCGCGGAGTCAATCATCGAATCTACACTCTCGCGAAAACACTCGTCTTCAAACCCCATGCGCTCAGCCAGCGCCCGGAACATCTCAACATTCGACCGGCACTCACCCAGCGGCTCCATCGCCTGATCCGAAACTTGCAGGTAGTAGTGCCCATACGACGTCTGCAAATCCTTATGCTCAAAAAACGTCGTCGCCGGCAGCACAATGTCCGCATACTCGGTCGTGTCGGTAAAAAACTGCTCGTGTACCACCGTGAATAGGTCAGGCCGCATCAGCCCGCGGATCACCTCATTATGGTTAGGACAGACCGCCGCCGGATTCGAGTTATAGACAAACAGCGCCTTCACCGGAGGATCATCAAGCGTATTCAGCGCCGTCGCCAGTTGCACCATGTTGACCACGCGAGCCGGCCGTCCCAGCGCCTTCTCCATCAGTTCCGGCATCTCGAGCGCAGCCTTGTTCAACTGAAACGACCCGCTCAACGACATCTGCAATCCGCCGCCCACTTCCTTCCACGAGCCAATCAGGCAGGGCAGCATCGTAACCGCCCGCATCGACATCCCGCCCCGCTCCGAGCGCTGAATGCCGTAATTCACGCGAATTACCGACGGCCGCACCGTCGCATATTCGCGCGCCAGCTTCCGGATATCGTCCGCCGAAATCCCCGTCCAGTAAGCAACCTTCTCCGGCGAATACTCCCGCGCCCGAGCCTTTAGCTCCTCAAATCCCAGCGTGTAGCGCTCCACATAATCTGCGTCGTAAAGATTCTCGCCAATGATGACATGCATCATCCCAAGCGCCAGCGCCGCGTCCGTCCCAGGATTAATCGGCAGATACCAGTCGGCGCACTTCGCCGTGCGCGTGCGGTAGGGATCGATCACCACCAGCTTCGCTCCCTTGCGCCGCGCCTCTTCGATGAACGGCCACAGATGGACATTATTGCCGTGAATGTTCGCGCCCCACGCGATGATGTAGCGCGACTCCGAAAACTGCTCCGGCTCAGTCCCGAGTTTGATGCCCAGCACCGACTTCAATCCCTCTTCGCCCGCGCTCGAGCAGATCGATCGCTCCAATTGCGAAGCCCCCAGCCGGTGAAAAAACCGCCGGTCCATCGAAGCCCCGTTCAGCGCGCCCAGCGTGCCACCAAAAGAGTAGGGAAGAATCGCCTCCGGCGCGTACTCGGCGGCAACACCTCGAAACCGCGCCGTAATCTCATCCAGCGCCTCATCCCACGAAATGCGCTCAAATGCCGTCTCTGTAGCGCGGACACTCCTGTCCGCGGCCGTGTAAGTATGCTCGTCTGGTTGCGATGCCGGCCCCTTAGCCCCTACCCGCCGCATCGGATAAAGCACCCGTCCCGGCGAATAAACGCGGTCCAGATACTTCGCCACCTTGGCGCACAAAAATCCGCGCGTTACCGAATGCTCCGGATCGCCCTGAATCTTCGTGGCCCGCCCATCCTCAATCGTAATCAGGACCGCGCAGGCATCTGGGCAGTCGTGCGGGCAGGCGGCATGGGCAACTGACTTCATGACTACTTGATTATAGATGGCCTGCCCGACGCCTCAGAGCCTTATATTCAGCCGCGAAAACTCCCATGCCCGTATGGGAACTGGGCACCCTCCACACTGTCCAGAAGATGGCCGCCGCATAGAACAAGCGAGTACGCACGCGCCCCGTGCCTGATGCTATGTTGGATTTGCGCCATCAAGAATTCCCCAGCCGGAGTCCCGCCATGCGCAAAATCCCAGCCTTCCTTTTCCTGATACTTTGCCTCTCCATCGCCTCGCCGGCACAAACCTGCAGCCAAATGTCCCTCGGCATCGGTGCGTCCCTGAACGGCTTTATCCCGTTTCCCGCCGACAATCTCTGGAACCAAAACATCGCCAGCGCGCCCGTCGATCCCAACTCCGACGCCATTATCAGTTTCATCGGCACAACAGTCCCACTCCATCCCGATTTCGGCTCCGGCCTCTACGCCGGCCAGTCGATCGGAATCCCCTACATCGTCGAAAGCGGTTCGCCCCTCGTCAAAACCGACTACAAGCTCTACGGTGACGAGAGCGATCCCGGCCCCATGCCGATCCCGTCCAACGCACCCATCGAAGGTTATCCAAAGCCCGGCAACGGCGACCGCCATGTCCTCGTCCTCGATCGCGACAACTGCTGGCTCTACGAACTCTACGACTCCCACGAGCTGAAAAACGACAACTGGAACGCCGGTTCGGGCGCGGTCTGGAATCTCCTCGCCGACGAAACTCGCCCCTACACCTGGACCTCAGCCGACGCCGCCGGCCTGCCAATCTTCCCCGGCCTCGCGCGCTACGATGAAGTTGCCGCCGGCGCCATCAATCACGCGCTGCGTTTCACGCTGCAATACAGCGAAGCCGCATTCACTCCGCCAGCCAGTCACTGGGCCGCTAACTCCACCAATCAATACGCCGCGCCCATGGGCATGCGTATGCGTCTCAAGGCGAGTTACGACATCTCAGGCTTTCCCCCGCAATCGCAGGTGATTCTGCGCGCGCTCCAGCAATACGGCATGATCATGGCCGACAACGGCAGCTCCATCTACATCAGCGGCGCGCCCGATGACAACTGGGACAACGACGACCTGGGCGCGCTGAAGAGTGTTCCAGCCTCGGCCTTTGACGTCCTGCTGATCAGCCCGCTCTACACGCAACAAAACATTCCGCAGGGGGCGACGCCAACGATCACCAGCTTCACCGCCAACCCGCAGACAGGTTCACCGGGCTCGCCAGTCACATTAAGTTGGAACGTTTCAGGCCAGGAGTACAACATCATCTCGCCGCAGGCAGGAGTAGTAGCCGGAACATCGCTAATGCTCACGCCGGCCAAGACGACTACCTACACGCTCTATTCAACCAATCAATACGGGAGAAGCACAGCCACCGTGAAGGTAAAAGTGAAGTAGAGACGGGGCCTGCCCCGTCTCCTGCCGCAAAAGAATCGGCAAGCAGGGAAAGATACTGAACCTTATTAAAAGATCTTTGGCGCTGATTGATCTTTAGGATTGATCCGCGTCGATCCGGGCGAATCCGCGGAAAAGAAGTTGACTGTCTCTACTTAAACTCCAGCACTTCCTTCTCTTTCGTCTTGCTCATCTCTTCCATCTTCTTGATCTCTTCATCCGTCAGCTTCTGAATCTCTTCCAGCGCCCGCTTCTCGTCGTCCTCATTAATCTTCTTGTCCTTCGACGCCTTCTTGATCGCATCATTTCCGTCGCGCCGGATGTTGCGCACCGCCGTCCGGTGCTCCTCAAGGATTTTATGCAGATGCTTCACCATCTCCTTGCGCCGCTCTTCTGTCAGCGCCGGAATCGGCACGCGAATCAGCTTCCCATCGTTCATCGGATTGAGCCCAAGATCGCCGCCGCGAATCGCCTTCTCAATATTTGCCAGCACCGACGGATCAAACGGCTGCACGGTAATCATCTGCGGCTCCGGCGCATGAATCGTCGCAATCTGGTTGAGCGGCATCTGCGAGCCGTAGTAGTCCACCGAGATCGTGTCCAGCATGTGGACATTGGCCCGCCCCGTGCGCGTAGCCGCCATCTCGCGCCGAAAATCCTCAACCGCCTTGTCCATCCGCGTCTTCAGCTGGACGTACGTTTCTTTAAGGGCAGGATTCCCCGCCATCGACGCTAGTGCCATATCGCCAGACTCCGAAAACAAAAATTAAAACGCTAGATTATAAACCGAACTCCATATTCCGGGGAGCGCACGGATTCCCACGGATAAGTCGTTGTCTTTTAGTTTGATCCGCGTCGTTCAGCGTCAATCCGCGGAAAAGAAGTTGACCTTCTCAGGCGCACACCAGCGAGCCAATCTTCTCCCCCAATACCACCCGTCGCAAATTCCCGTGCTCGTTAAGATTGAAAATAATAATGGGAAGATTATTGTCCTTGCAGAGCGAGATGGCCGTCGAATCCATCACGTTCAATCCCTGCCGCAGAACTTCCATATAAGTGATCTGCGAAAATTTCTTCGCATCCTTCACCTTCATGGGATCGGCGTCATAAATGCCATCAACCTTCGTGCCCTTGAGGATGGCGTCGGCCTTGATCTCCATCGCGCGCAGCGACGCGGCCGTGTCAGTCGAAAAATAAGGATTGCCCGTTCCGCCCGCAAAAATCACCACGCGCCTTTTTTCCAGGTGCCGAATCGCGCGCCGCCGGATGAAAGGCTCGGCCACCTGGTTCATCTCAATCGCGGATTGCACCCGCGTATAAACTTTTTGCTTCTCCAGCGCGTCCTGCAGCGCGAGCGCATTGATCACCGTGGCTAGCATGCCCATGTGATCGGCCGATACCCGGTCCATGTCCTTAGCCTGATCGGCCACGCCCCGAAAAAAATTCCCACCACCAACCACAATGGCGATCTCGACTCCGAGATTGTGCACATCGGCAATCTCGCCCGCGATGGAGTGAATGTGCGGCGTGTCAATGCCAAATCTCTGATCGGCGGCCAGCGCTTCGCCCGACAGTTTGAGAAGAATACGTTTGAAGACGGCAGTAGACATGAGGTTTTTAAGCGCGCGGCACGAAATCCTGGTAGAGACGCGGCCCGCCGCGT
>JBAWAI010000013.1:0-2372 GCA_049589215.1 Terriglobales bacterium
GATATACAGCGCGGCCTTCGTTTGGTTGACGCCGCTCCCTCTGGCCAGCGGAAAGACATGGATCACCAAAATGGCGATCACGAGCCCGGCGAGAGTTGGCGCCAGAATGAGCCGCAACGCTGGCGGCGAAACTCCCGACCCGAGGAAATGTATGCGGCACCATTCAATGGCCAAGCGAAAGCAGACGACCGCCAGTCCGGAAAAAATGCCGATAAATACGGAGAGGACGAGGAAGAAGCGCTCCTCCCGAAAAGCGACCTGTAGTAGACCCTGTTTTGCCGCGCTGACGACTGGAGCCGAGGAGTCGATCTTTGCGTCCTCTGCGATCACCTCGGCTGGGCTTTCGGTCTGTAACTTCAAATTAGCTCCCTGCATGCAATCTTGCGATCAAAAGCAACGCCTGGTCTGGTCCGCTTGGTGCCCCACAAACCGCACTCGTCTGGCGCTCGATATTGAACACCATCTCCATGGCACTCTCGGCTAAGTCCGGATCGCGGCGAATCGCCGCCTCGCTAACCCGCGGCATCATCTTTGTCCAATTATCCGCGAGGCCCTGTTGCGTGCTTGCCTGTTGGGCCGAAGAACCTGGAGCCGTGCACGATTTCAATCTCTCCCCGGCAACGCGAAAATCCTCGACGACCATTCGCGCTCGCTCGCTCGCCGGCGTTTCACGCCGAAACGGATCCATAAGGAGCACATCTTCCGCGCTTTTGAGTTGGGCAGCGCTCTGCGTATCCTGGGGGTCCACAGCCACTGCCTCTTGCAGATATTTTGCCGCCAGCGGATAACGAGCGAGTCTGAACGCCGCCAGCCCGGCCCCCGCCAGCGCGGCTTGGTTGTGCGGGTCCGACTTCAGGCCCGAATGAAACGCGGCCAGGGCGTGCTCATAGTCCTGCGCGCTCAGAAAAAGATCTCCAAGCTGCGCTTGCTGGGCATCGTCGCCTACGCTCTCCCCCAGCGCGATGAGCTCCGACTGCGCCTGCGTCTTGGCATTGATTTTCAACAGGTACTTGATCAACTCCAGACGCGTAAACCGGCGCGCGGCCTCCTCATCGCCCGTCCACACGGCATATACCGCATTGTGGTAATAACGCAGCGCTGAATCGGTTTGCCCTCTCTGCGCGGCGACCCTGGCGAGTTCAAGGTTTACAAAGCCATTCTCGGGCTGGCGGTCCCAGAGGTTGATCAGGTACGAATACGCCGCATCCGCTTTTCCCTGGCCAATCAGCGCTTCCGCCAGATCGAGCTGGTAAGAGTAGTCGTCTCGCGAGTAACGCAGCGCCGTGCGAAACTCGAGCGCCGCATTGTCGAACCGCCCTGCATTGAGGTCCGCCACCCCCCGGCTAAACCACCGGTTCGCCAGTTCCTCCTGTTGCGCCGAAAAACTTCGCGACAGCGCAGACACCGCCAGAAACGATAGGACCGCCACCACGAAAAGCAGAGCCAGAATGACCGGTCTTCGAGTTAGATAACCTTCAATCTTCAGCGGCATTTTGAGGTCACTTGCCATAGCCGGGAAACCGCGATGCGGTCGCCCGGAGATTTGCCTTCTTACATAGTATCTGTGAAACGATGCTGGTCGATCTCAGACGAGGGCAAGGGAGAAGGCGGCCCCAACCAAACGGGCCGCCCGAATCATCGCTCAATGCGCGAAAGTGAAGTGGTCAACCCGGTTCTGCTGCCAGCACTGTTCATCGTCCTGGTTGCAGAATGGCTTTTCCTTTCCGTAGCTGATGGTCTTGACTTGACCCGCCGAGACGCCCTCTTGCAGCAGCGTTTGTTTTATCGATTCCGCCCTGCTCGTCCCGAGCGCAAGGTTGTATTCGATCGAGCCGCGGTCGTCGCAATGACCTTCGATCAGAACGTTCATGTTCGGATGCTGCTTGAGAAAAGCGGCGTCCTGCTGGGCGGTGGTTGTTTCATCCGGACGAATGTTGGAGACGTTGTAGTCGAAGAACACGTCCTTCACATTCCTCGCGAACAGCTCCTCATCCGACAGAGAATAAGCTGTTGCTGTTTTCTGGTTTACGGTCACGCCCGTTGACGCATCTTTGGTCCCGCCCGCGCCCGCTGCGACAAGGGTGTAGTTCGTCGATGTGCCCGGCGCCACCGAACGCGAACCGGAGGCCGGCAAAGTTCCAAGCCCGGCGATCGTAACCTCGGTTGCGTTGCTCGTCTGCCATGTCAGTGTGGTGGACTGGCCTTGTTCAATCGTGCTCGGGTTCGCCGCCAGAGTGGCGGTTGGCGCGGTCGGCGTCGGCGGAGCCGCGGCGGGCGTTGCTTTCGCAACCTTCTTGGCGCAACCCGCCGACAACAACACTACCGCGACGACTAAAACTAACGAAGACGCATGCAACTTCTTACTCCATATC
>JBAWAI010000014.1:0-7513 GCA_049589215.1 Terriglobales bacterium
GGCTTGTTCCTTCGGAGCTTTCTTATGCTGCCCGCTAGCCGCTACTCGCACTTTTTCGCGGAGCGCTAAACGAATACTTCGCCGGGCAGTGCAGTCAGCGACCGCATGGCCAAGGTGTTCCTGACCACTCGCCGCGGCGGCCCCTCGGCTGCGGAGTCGATCTCTTTGCGCTCGATCCGCAATTTCAGAGTGCGTTCAATCTGACGCAACTCCAGGGTTTCGGCTCCCGCCACCAGCGTGGAAGCGCGTCCCTGCAGTCCGGCGCGGCCGGTGCGGCCCACCCGATGGATGAAGTCCTCCGCCATTTTGGGCACGTCGTAGTTGATGACGTGAGCCACGTCATCGATGTGCAGGCCGCGGGAGGCAATGTCAGTCGCCACCAACACCTGGAAACGGCCATCCTGAAATCCGCTTAACGCTCCGTTGCGCTGCGATTGCGAGCGGTCGCCGTGAATCATGGCCGCTGTGAAACCGTCGCGGACAAGGTCTTTGGCGAGGCGCTCGGCGCCGCGTTTGGTGCGGGTGAAGATGAGCGTCTGCCCTTTTTCCGAATAGAGCAGGCGGCGGACGACGTCGAGTTTCTCTCCCGGCCGAACTTCGTAGGCGGTGAGCTGTACGCTCTCGGCCGGCTTTAGCACCGAGCCCAACGCGACGCGGACCGGATTGCGCATGTAATCGTTGACCAGCCCGGCAACGGATTGCTCGAGCGTGGCCGAATAACAGAGCGTCTGCCGGTCGTCGGGAAGCGCCGAAAGAATGCGGCGAATCGCGGGAAGAAAGCCCATGTCCAGCATGCGGTCGGCTTCGTCGAGCACGAGCACCTGGATGTGGCGAAGGTCGGCGAAGCGGCGGGACATCAGATCCTGAAGCCTGCCGGGAGTTGCAATCACGAGGCTCGATCCGGCGCGAAGGCTCTGGATCTGCGCTTTTTCGGATACGCCGCCGATGACGAGCGCGGCCTTGGGCAATGCCTTGGTACGGAGCTGCTCGTATTGCTCGTGAACCTGCATCGCGAGTTCGCGGGTAGGGAGCAATACCAGGGCGACAGTGTGGCGCGCGGGCTCATGAAGCAAGGTCTCAATGATCGGAATGAGAAAGGCCAGCGTTTTGCCGGTGCCAGTCTGCGCAGTGCCGATGACGTCGCGCCCTTCGAGGGCTGGAGGAATCGCACGTTCCTGAATCGGGGTTAGATCGGTGAATTGGGCTGCCGCGAGCTTCTGCTGCAATGCGGAAGACAGGGGCAGTTCTGAAAATTTAGTCATTCGAGTTGTGTTTCTTTCTGGAGGGCCCGTGGTCACACACGTTGTTCCGATCGATGCCGCCTGGATACACTTCGTCCAGACATCGTTCAGACACACATGGAGAGCTGCAATGCCGCTCACATTTCATTTAGATTTGGCGCTCAGTAAAACGGCGGGCAGGAAAGGCGGAGATGAAGCTGGTCGGAAGAACAACCACCGCGTGGCAAGCAAACCGTGCAAAAGCGTCATGAACATCATAGCAGACGCGAGAGGTTTGTACGCGCGAAGTGACCTTAGTTTGTAAACAGCGGGGATTAGCCCCTAGCCTAACCCCGCCGAGAATCTTCGCAGACGCTCCGAAACTCAGGCCTTTTTAGTCGGAGTCGGGATCGGCGGTGTCATCTCCGTCATCGACGAAGGGCTTGGCTTTGATTGGCTTGTACTTCTTTTGCGGTCCTACAAAAAATTCGGACAGGCCCGGTGACGTGCAGTCTGCCCACTGTCCCTCGGCGAGACAGGGGAGCGAGAAATTCTCTTCTACGAACCGGAGGATGCTGCCGAAATCGAGGACCGTGTTCGACACATATCCGGCGGGCGTGTAGGCCGAGCTGACGAGGAACGGAACACGAAAGCCGTCGCAATAAGAAGCCGGACACGCGGAGGTAGTCGGCGGCGGGGGAACGTGATCGAACCATCCTCCCCAGTCATCCCAGGTAATCACGACAGCGGTATCCTGCCAGTAGACTTCGCCGCTGGCACAGGCGGGATTGGAGCGAACCGCATTCACGATGGATGAGACCCACGCGGGACCGGTGCTGGTGCCGCCCGGATGATCGGAATAATAACTTGACGGCGTAACCCAGACGACGTTCGCCAGGTTGCAGCTGGAAATGTCAGTGAGAACCTGCGGCGGCTTGAGGATATTATTCGGCGACTGGTAATACTCCTCGAGCGACAAGGGCGCGTCCCAGGTGACCTGAGCGTTGGGTGAATAGAAGCGCCAGGTCAGGTTTGCCTCGTCGAGCGAATTGAACAGCGACACGCGCGAGAAACAGGGATAGGTTTTTCCAGTTTTGCCATTGGGATCGATGGTGTAGACCCACGACCCGGCGGGTGAATCGCAGCCGGTGTCTTTGGAGCCGCCGGCCGGGTTTTCGGCTGCCAGGATGTCACTGGTGTCGGAGATCGAAGAGGTTCCGGAAACGAGGAACTGGTGCGCGGGGAAACTCGGTCCCTGATTGGTTTGAAAGAAGCGGTTGCTCCATCCGCCGCTGGTCGCGATGTCAAAGTACGGTTGAATGTTGCCGGTCGAGTTATCGACGTAGAGGTATTCGGGATAGGCGGGAGGGACGCATCCTTTTTTCGGTGAGAGCTTGAGGTTGAAGCCGTTCATGCCTCCCTTGTTGAATTGCTTCTGAAAGGCCAGATGGGAGTGGGGCAGGTCGAAGCATTCGTTTAGCGGAATGGGCTGAAGAGTAACCTGCACATTCTTAGCCATCCCAGAGGTGGCGATGTCGACGCCCGGTTCAAAGTTCGGATTCGAACCGAAGAGGTCGTCGGGAGTGCGATTTTCCTGAATCACAATCACGATGTGCTGGAACTGCTGAGCAGAGACCGTGAGTGAAAATGTAAGTAAAGCAAAAATCGTACGCCACAACATTGCCATCCTCCTCTTAATTCTTACCTGGTGCCGCGGAATATCCCGCGTCGATCGCCCCGTCCAGGCCGAAGCCCGGACGGAGTGATCTGACAGATTGCTTACTTACTCTACCGTCTCCTTGAAGCTGGCGGAACTCACACCCGGCGTTGATGCCGTGATGCTTATCTTACCTGCGCTAACACCGGTGGTGTATTGCGTGCTTGCCTTGCCTCCGGTGTTGGTCACCGCCGAAGGTGGGGAGAATGAGCCTCCCGCGCCGTTGTCGGAGAAGGTGATGGTGACTCCCGGTACGGCAATACCATTCGCATCAAACACTTTCACGACTAACGGTTTCGGCAGCGGAGAAGCAGGCGGTGCTTTTTGATTATTTCCACTGGTACCCTTCATCGAGGCCGGAGCTCCGGGCACGCACGCTTCGCTGAATGTAGCGCTGGTGGTCGTAGGGCTGGAGCAGGTGATGGTGATCTCTTTCGGCGCGCCCGGAAGCTGATAGGTGAAGGTTATGGTTCCAGCGCCTCCTGTGGTCTGGGTGGGGCCAGGAGAAAATGTTCCGCCGGCGTGTCCGTCGCTACAGGTGATCGAGATTCCTTGTTGCGGCACGTGAGAATAGGCGTCAGCGGCCAGAACGGTTAAAGGCGTCGGAAGAACCTGGCTCGGAGAGCCGGACTGATTATTTCCGGCCGCCGGAGACAGGAGCGGAAGCAGACCGAATACGGTGAGCGTGCTCTTGCCGGCTACGTATACGTGGCCGTTCGAGACCGTGGGAGTTGTGAAGCGCACCATCGCCCCCAGCTGGTCGCGGAAGTGCGGCGCCTTTTTGCTGCTGTAGAACTCATTGCCGAGATTGGTCGCGTCGAATCCGAACAAGACGTAATTGCTATGATCGACGGCCCACAGGATTCCGTTTGTATTCTGATTGGCGCTGAGGGATGTGGAAGCGGCGCCATTGCCGCCGAAGTAGATGCTAGTCTCGGACACCGGTTGGGTCGTCAGCATGCCGTTGATCAAACTATATTGCTTTGTAAAATCGCGATCGCCGGCAATGTAGACGTTGCCGTTCCAGTAGGTGGGCACGCCCACCAGCTGAAAATCGGAGGCGCCTGGAATGGTCTGGATCACATTGTCGCTGATGCCGTTGTACTGGCCTAGATTGTCGCGGTTGATGAGGTAGAGGGTGCCTTCTTTTCCTCCGGCGATAAGCTCATGCGGATAGCTGCCGGGCTGGTCGGGAAGAATCAATGCGCCGGCGGAGCCGAGGTCGAGATCGTTGTCGTCGAGATAAAGCTGGTTGTAGGGCGTGAAATAATCTTCGATGCCGAACGCGCTTCCGTTCCAGTTCATTTTGAGAACGCTGTCGCCGTAGTCGTTGGCCGCGCCGGGACCGTCGTAGGTTCCGTTGGCGGTGACGACATAGATATTTCCGAATTCGTCGGCGGCCGGTCCTGCGCCACCTCCCCAGAGCGATGACCACTTGCCGTTGGGAGCAACTTCAAAGACTGTCTGCTGCTGAAGGTTTTGCGGGTTGTAGACGAAAAGCCAGCCGTTGTAGTTATAAATGTCGCAGCCGTTGCCGCCGAATCCGATATAGATCGATCCGTTTTCGAGGAGCAGCGCGGGGCGCTGGATCTGGTAGACCACCAGAAAACTGTCGGCGCCAACGGTTCCGTTAATGGTGACCGGGCCGCCGAGCGTTTCAGCGCCGGTGGCGATATTGAGTGCGTGCAGGGCAAACTGGCGATTGCCTTGACCGTTGACGGTCTTGGCAACGACATAGACTGTCGTTTTCGCGGTATCAATCACGGGAGTGCTGGTAATTCCGATTTGCTTGAACCCCGTTCCCGTGCACCCATAGTCGGCGATGGGATCGGCCGTTCCGCCGTCGTTCAGACTGACGGCCCAGATAGGCGAGGCATTAGAGTTGTCGTCATCGTCGGCGTCGAAGGCATAGACGGTATTGTTCTGCGTAGCCACAATCACGACGTTATGCACGAGGCCATCGCCCATTAAAACGCTGCTGGCATAGAGCGGCTGGGCGGCGACGATGCCGTCGACATTTTGCGTGAAGAGTTTTCCGAACTGGCTGATGTTGACGTTGCCGGGAGTGAGGATGGTCTCGTTGAGATTCTGGCCGGTGCGGGCAACATCATTATGATGAGTCAAAACGTCGTTCTGCGCCGAGGCAACGGATAAGGGCAGGCAAACGATGGCCAACACGGCGGCCAGCGAGATGAAAGAGTGGGCGCGATTGGAAGCACGGGTTAGAGTCGCGTGAAGATGCTTTAGGGTCGAGAATGCAACAGAACGAACGGGAGCCGACATGATCACCTCACAACGGGAATACCTGCTAGAAGCCATGTCCGGAGGATTTCCGGGGAGGGGAGTACTGGGCATAAGAATAGCAGTTTCGGGCAGCAGACACGGAGAAAAATTCAACAAAATCGATCAACTTTTTTCTCACACGTTGGAAGATGACTGCGGGTAAAACTGGCGCCAAGCCCGGTGTCTTCGGTACTACACCCGGTAGTTTCGGTCCACGAAGGGTGCGGACTTTTGATAAACCGATGAAACCCGGCATGATCGTACGCATTCGTTTGGAGGCCGGTCTTTGTAGTCCTAGCGGGTAGTCCTACCGGGGATAGGAGAACGGGCGCGATAGAGCCGGGCTTGCCGAGGGACGGACATGGCGATCGCGCGATCGGCGTTGGTTTGCGGAAGTGCGCGCCCTTTCAGACGATGACTATGCTGGAATCGGCGGCGGGTTTGGATGCTCCTGCAGCGATGGTTTGCCGTGATACCATCAGGCGATTTTTTTCGGCGATCGCCGACCTCAATTTCCCATGAGCCGCTTATCTCGATCCGTTGCTTCTCCTCGCGTAGTTTGCATTGCCGATCTGCGGACGGTGGCGCGCGGGCGCGTGCCCAAAGCCGTCTTCGATTATCTGGATGGCGGCGCGGAGGGTGAGGTCACGCTGCGTGAGAATTGCCGCGTGTTTGACGACATTACGTTTCGTCCGCGGCATGCGGTAGCGATGGAGAAATGCGGGATGTGCGTGCGCGTGCTGGGACATGAACTGGCGCTGCCGTTTTTGCTGGCGCCGGTTGGCTATAGCCGGATGATGCATCCGGGCGGAGAAGTTGCGGCGGCGCGGGCGGCGGGGAATGCGGGTACGGGTTATATTCTCTCGACCATTTCAGGCCATAAGCTGGAGGATGTGAAGGCGGCATCGAAGGGGCCGGTTTTTTATCAGCTCTATCTGATGGGTGGGCGGAAAGCGGCGGAGGCGGCGATTGAGCGGGCGCGGGCCGCTGGATTCTCTGCGCTGGTGGTGACGATTGATACGCCGGTGGCGGGCATTCGCGAGCGCGACTTCCGCAACGGGATGAAGGAATTGGTCTCGGGAACAATTTTCGAGAAGCTGCCGTTTGTGCCCAATATTCTGTCGCACCCAGGGTGGCTGGTCGACTATGTGCGCGATGGTGGCTTGATGGCGTTGCCGAATGTGGTGACGCCGGGCAAGGGGCCGATGCCGCTGATGGATATTGCGGCGGCGCTGGCGGAGTCGGCGGTGACGTGGAGCGATTTGAAATGGATTCGCGAGGCGTGGGGCGGCCCGATCGTGGTGAAGGGCGTGTTGACGGCGGATGATGCGCGACGAGCGGTGGATGAGGGCGCGGCGGCGATTTCGGTTTCGAATCATGGCGGGCGACAGCTCGATTGTGTTCCGGCCGCGCTGCGGGCGCTGCCTGAGGTGGTGAAAGCGGTCGGCGGGCAAACCGAGGTTCTCATGGACGGAGGCGTGCGGCGCGGGACCGATGTCGTGAAGGCGCTGTGCATGGGCGCGCGGGCAGTGATTTGCGGGCGGGCGTACGCGTATGGACTGGCGGCGGCGGGCGAGGCGGGAGTGAACCGCGCGATTGAGATTCTGCGAGTGGACCTGGATCGGACGCTGCGGCTGCTGGGAT
Organism: Terriglobales bacterium; assembly: GCA_049589215.1. GTDB lineage: Bacteria > Acidobacteriota > Terriglobia > Terriglobales > Acidobacteriaceae > Acidiflorens. The sequence continues at coordinate 6,865 of JBAWAI010000014.1, forward strand.
GCGGATCGGTGGCGGAGCTGGATCTGTCTTATGTGAATGTGCCGCGGATTTGGGAGGCATAGGCAATCACGCGTCAGCGGCCTCGCACGTTGTGCAGCCGATTTTCATTTGGATAAGGAGGCTTTGTGCCATTGGTTCGGATTGATTTGTTGGCGGGCAAGCCAGCGGAGTTTCGCGCCGAGGTTGGGCAGATTATTTACCGCGCGATGCGCGAGACTTTGAATGTGCCGGAGAATGACCGCTTTCAGGTAATCGTGGAGCATTCGAAGGAAGGATTGCTGTTTGATCGTGAGTATCTGGGCGTGCACAGGACGGACGGCTGCATTTTTATTCAGATCACGTTGAATAGCGGGCGCAGTCTGGAGATGAAGCAGAAATTCTACAAAGCGGTGGCGGACGGGTTGCACGAGGCGTTGCAGGTGCGGCGCGAGGACGTGCTGATTAATCTGGTGGAGTGCGCGAAGGAAAATTGGTCGTTTGGGAACGGCGTGGCGCAGTATGCGGTTTAGCCGCCAGCTGTTGGCTGCTCGCTACCAGCAACGAGCCACTGGGTTCTCGCCTTCTACTGTTACTTCCTTACTCTTTTTTGTCTTGGAGATGACTTGCTTCGTCGCGAATTTAATTCTTCTCTTCTGAAAGCTTCAGTTGG
>JBAWAI010000015.1:0-7435 GCA_049589215.1 Terriglobales bacterium
AACGAGGCGCGCCTGCGCGACACCGCTCAATCGCAATGGACTGCCGACCGCCTTTCGGTGCAGGTGCGCACGCGACTCAACGGCAGCCATCTGTTTGTGGTCTCCAATCGAGAGCCCTACACGCATAACCGTAATGGAAAAGACATCGACGTGGTCGTGCCGCCGAGCGGGCTGGTGACCGCCCTCGAGCCCATATTGAATGCTTGTGACGGGACCTGGATCGCGCATGGCAGTGGCAGCGCCGACGCCGAAGTGGTCGACGGCGAAAACCGCCTCCGCGTGCCGCCGGATAATCCTCGCTACACGCTGCGCCGTGTGTGGCTGACGAAAGAAGAAGAGGAAGGCTATTACTACGGCTTCGCGAATGAAGGTTTGTGGCCGCTTTGCCATATTGCGCACACGCGGCCGCTTTTTCGCGCTTCCGACTGGCAGCACTACCAGGACGTCAATGCCAAGTTCACCGAGGCTCTGCTCGAGGAAATCGGCGACGAGGAAGATCCCGTCATTCTCGTCCAGGATTATCACTTCGCGCTCCTGCCGCGGCTCATCAAAGAGAAACGGCCTGATGCGCGAGTCGCCATCTTCTGGCACATTCCCTGGCCGAATACGGAGGCCTTCGGCATCTGCCCATGGCAGCGGCAACTGGTTGACGGCCTGCTCGGCGCCGATCTGATCGGCTTCCATATTCAATCGCACTGCAACAACTTTCTTCAGACCGTCGATCGCGTGGTCGAATCGCGCGTCGATTGGGAGCACTTCAGCGCTTTGCGGCATGGCCACACCACGCTGGTGCGGCCGTTTCCGATCAGCGTCGCCTTTGCCGACGACGATTCAGCCGGGATTGGCTCGACCAATGGAAATCGAAACAACCACCAAGCGTTGTCCTCTTATGAAGAGCGGGAGTCGCTATTGCGCGGTCTCGGCGTCGAGGCGACCTATCTTGGAGTTGGCGTTGACCGCGTCGATTACACCAAAGGCATTCTCGAGCGCTTCTTGGCGATTGAGCGCTTCCTCGAGAAATATCCCAGCTATCAGGGCAAGTTTACTTTTGTACAGATCGGCGCTCCGAGCCGAACTCATATCAAGCGCTATCACGATCTGCTCGCCGAAGTGGCGGCAGAGGCAGAGCGGATCAACTGGCGATTCCAGGCAGGGAAGTGGAAGCCCATTGTCTTCCTTCCGCGCCAACACAGCCACCAGGAGATCGAGCCGTATTATCGCGCCGCCGATCTCTGTCTTGTCACCGCGCTGCACGACGGTATGAATCTTGTCGCCAAAGAATTCCTGGCTGCCCGCAAAGATGAACGAGGCGTGCTCATTCTCAGCCAGTTCACAGGCGCGGCGCGCGAGTTGCGCGACGCCCTGCTGGTCAACCCCTACGATATCGAGCAGTGCGCCGAAGCCATCCGCGTTGCGCTGGAGATGGCTCCGGAAGAAAAACAATTACGCGTGCAGCGTATGCGCCGCGCAATCAAAGAGAACAACATCTATCGGTGGGCCGGCAACCTGATCGCGGAGCTTTGTGAGGTTCGGTTGGATAAAGACCAGCCGGAGGAGCATGACGAGTCGCGTCGGAAAGTTCCGGCTGGAGTCAGCGCCGCGTGACTCTGGGGCCGATCTGGCGTGAAAGGCCGAACACGAGAGCGGTTTGAGGGCGAGTGACTGTTGGAGTGCGGGGAAAACGGTAAGAACGGGAAATCCAGGAGCCAAGTGTTGAGACCGGAGGTGCAATCACAATTCGAGCCTTTTTTCCGGTCCGTCTCGCTGGCGCCCGAATCGGCGCTGTTGCTCGACTATGACGGAACGCTCGCTCCCTTTCGCACGCAGCGCAACCAGGCCTTTCCGTACCCGGGCATTGCCCTGCTCTTGCAGGAGATTGTTCGCGATGCCGGCTCGCGAGTGGTGGTGATCTCCGGCAGGGAAGTCACCGATCTTCTTCCCTTGCTCAACATTCATCCGCGGCCGGAAATTTGGGGCGTTCACGGCTTGCAGCGCCTGCGCACCGATGGCACCACCGAAATGCCGCATCTCGATGACCGCACCCTGCATGGCTTGTCGGACGCGGAGCGCTGGCTGAGCTATAAACACCTGCGCCATCGCGCGGAGTTCAAGCCCGGAGGCATCGCCGTTCACTGGCGTGGGCTGCCGCCGCTGGATGCGGCCGATCTTCGCGCCCGCGTGCTCCTCGGCTGGCGTCCGATCGTGGCGGAGAACGGTCTTGACCTGCTCGACTTCGACGGCGGAATCGAAGTCCGCGCCCGCAAGGCAAACAAGGGCGACGCGGTCCGCGACTTCATCGATGAAGTCGGACCCTACATACCCATTGCCTATTTGGGAGATGACACGACTGATGAGCAGGCGTTCCATGCCATCGGAGCTCGCGGTGTCACTGTGTTGGTGCGGCCCGAGTGGCGGGAGACCGCAGCTCAATTCTGGCTGCGCCCGCCTGATGAGCTCAGCGAGTTTCTCGAGTTGTGGTTGACGTGCAGCCATAGGGGTCACGGCGGGGCGTTCGGGAGTTCAGCGCGGGCCGTAGACAGCTAGGCAGAGTGAAGCACGGCGGGAAAAGGCGCTAGAAAGCAGACTCGATGGCAGATAGGGCAAGACACGCGCGCAACAGCTGCAATGTCCGATAACAGGTATTATGTAAATACTTAAGTCGTTGGCACAAGTCAATGTGTTCGTGTGTGAATCTCCTCCGCGTCCGTCGGCAGATCGATTACCGTCAATCCGGATGCAGGAGCGCCATCAAATCTGTCCGGAATCGATTCAGGTTTTCAATCTTTTCCTCGGTCGCCTCAATAATCTCCGACTTTGCCTGGAATACTTTCCGGCCCTGCAATTCAGTAAGAACGCCCATCACCTCGCCCATTCGCCATCCTGGAGTCCCCAGCATCTGAAAGCCATCCACGCCCGGCACCAGCAAAGCCACGCAATTCTCGCGAATTACACCTACACACTTCGGGTAACGGTCGAAGGTTTGGAGTTCGAATCCGGCTAGGTAGATGCGTTGCAGTTGTTCGGCGGGGTCCATCTACATCTTGTACTTGCCGAGGTCGTCGTCGCCCAGACCCTCAAGCCATTTGCGCAGCTCGTCACTGGTGGTTTTGTCAGACGGATTCACGGTCTGCTTCGAGTTTTTCAAAACTTCGTCCTCGACAAAAATGGGGCAGTCCATGCGCAGGGCCAAAGCCAGAGCATCGGAGGGACGGGAATCGATGCTCACCACGCGGCCTTCCCTTTCCAGCCAGATCACCGCATAGAAGGTGTCTTCTTTCAGTTCAGTGACGACCACTTTGTGCACCAGCGCGTCCAGTCCGGTGAGGACGTTTTTGATCAGGTCATGCGTCATGGGGCGCGGCGTGCTGACTTTTTCAATTTCGAGCGCAATGGCATTGGCCTCATAGACGCCCACCCAGATCGGCAGCACCGTGTCGCTGCCAACATCTTTCAGCAGCACAATCGGCATGTTCGATACCGGGTCCATCATCAGGCCGCGAATTTTCATTTCAACTTCCATCGGAAAACCCAACACCATTGACTCGTTGAACCATTGGTCATCGAATCATTTCAATTGCTAATCACGCTTCAATGACTCAACGCCTGTTTATTGACTTACCATCTCTCCCACCAGGCTGTTTGGGAAACTGGCGGTGACCCGCACGTTTACATAATCTCCCGTCTTGATCTCGACGTCCGCGGCCGCTGTAAAGTTCAATACTTTAATCTGTGAAGTCCGCCCAACCCATTGTCCCCGGGCCGCGTTCTTCCCTTCCACCATGGCCTCGAGAACCTGGCCAAGATGCCGTTGATTACGATGCGCCGAAAGCTGCCGCTGTTTCTCGTTTACCGACGCGAGACGGCGGGCTTTTTCTTCGTCGCTGATCGCATCTTCCAAACCAAGGGCCGGAGTGTTCGGCCGCGGCGAATACTTGAAGGTAAACGCGCTGTCATAGCCCACGGCGTCAAGCAGCGAAAGCGTCTCCTCGAATTCGCGCTCGGTCTCGCCCGGAAAGCCGACGATAATGTCGGTCGTGATTGAAATGTCCCGCTTCGCCCCCTGAATCCACGCGATGCGTTCCAAGTACTCATCGCGCCGGTAGAGCCGCTGCATGGCGTCGAGTACGCGCGTCGATCCGCTCTGCACCGGCAAGTGCACGTGATCGCAAAGAGTCGGCACCGCGTCGATCACATCCACAATGTCGCGGCCAAAATCGCGGGGGTGAGAGGTCGTAAAGCGCACCCGGCGGATGCCATCAACCTCGGCAATCGCTCCCAGCAATTCGGCAAAGCTTTTCTTTCCTTCAGGATCGCGGAAAGAGTTCACATTTTGCCCGAGCAATTGAATCTCCGTGTAGCCCAGATCAGCCAATTGCCGCGCTTCCGCCAAAACCGATGCCGACGTTCGGCTACGCTCTTTGCCGCGCGTGTAGGGAACCACACAATAAGCGCAAAACTTATCGCAGCCCTCGATGATGGTGATGTATCCGCGATGCGGGTTGGTGCGCGCCGTGTACTCGGTTTCAAAGCAGAGGTCGGTCTCGCGGTCGTCAAGTCCGGTGACGCGCTTCCCTCCCCCGATCTGCGCATTTTCAATCTGCAGCAGCATCTGCGGAAGATTGCGGTACGAGGCCGATCCGCACACCAGGTCGACATGCGGCGCCTTTTCAAAAATCTTCGCGCCCTCCTGCTGCGCCACGCAGCCCAGAACGCCGAATTTCTTACCCTGCTTGCGCAGCTTCTTGTAGTCGTTCAGCCGGTTGAAGACTTTCTGCTCAGCCTTGTCGCGAATGGAGCAGGTGTTGTAGAGGATTAACCCCGCCTCATCGACCGTCTCCACCTGCCGATACCCTTGCTGCACGAGTGTGCCGATCACCTTTTCGGAGTCGTGCACATTCATCTGGCAACCGAAGGTTTCGAGGTAGAAAGTCTTGTCAGCAGTCTCCGGCATGAGTTCAGTATAAACCAGCGATTCTTGATCGGAGCCTGCCATCACGAGTTGGGCGATTTTTCGTCGTTCAACCTTATGGAGCCCGTTAATCTCATTGACTCGTAACGGGATCGCGGATAAGCTTCGTACCGCTTTTGGGGTCGACTCTTTAATTCCTTCCCAACGACCCCGGCATTGCGCTAGCACGTTCGCGAGTAGCGCCTCGCCACTACACGTTTGTGGGCCAAGTAGAAAACTCTTCAACAGCATCTCTCAGGAACAACATGCGCGCCCTGAGAATCCACGCCAACAAAACTACACGTGAGAAGGAGCCCATATGTTCTGCCTATACAAAGCAATTTCGTCACAATCTCAATCCACCGCCAACTTATCAGAGTCAGCCGTAAGAGCGATTGCAGCAAAAGCCAGCATTTTTTTGCTGCTATCCACAGCTGCGGTTTTGTTTCTTTGCGCGGAGTCGGCTCACGCCCAAGGCAGTTGCACTCCCAGCTGCGACCCGACTACCGGCCTCAACTGCATCCTTGTGAGTAATTTTGCCACCGGTTACGTCGAACAGTTCGACGATTGCGGCGACCTCATCAATTCGCAATTCATTAACGCCAATGGAGCCTCCGAGGGTGTTTCCTGCAGCATCTCCGGAACCAACACGGCGTGGGTCGCCAACAATTCCGGCACTCTCGGTCTCTACAACCTGGGGACGGGAGCGTTGATCACGTACTCAGCGCCCATTGGGACGTTCGCAGAGATAGCGGACCTGAGTAGCAATGCAACCGGGTCAGTTCTTTATGCAGCCGACTATGGCGACGGCCGGATCTACGCGCTGAATCCGACGACCGCAATGCCTCTCTTAAGTTATGGCGGCGCCACCCCGGGCTATGCCCCGGCGCCAAATAACTCACACGACGCTGAGGTCGGCTACACCGGCGATGTGTTAGGAACATACTTCATGGTCGATAATTCGGGCATCGAGGAATATGACCCGCTTCTCGATAATTCGCCGGGCGTTCAGTTCCTCCCTCCCGGTGACTTCACACCTAGCACTTGCCCCATTTTTGCAGGAGTCTCCGCGAACGGCGGTCAGCAGTGTCCCGAAAACCTGGCGGGCATGGTCGCCGACGCCTCTGGAAATATATGGGCGAGCAGCACACCGAAGTCATCAACCTGGGAGAACGGCATCATGGAGTTCGACCCAAACGGCAACGCCCTGAATTTTGTCCCTGATCCAGGCGCGCTCCCCATCGGTCTTGCCATTGCTCCCTCGAACGCACCCAACGCCGGCAACATCATCGTCGCCAACCTGCTTCTGGGCACGGTTACACAAATCGCGCCCAGCACCTGTACCGGCACGATTGCGGTTCCCGGCACCTGTACTATGACGGCGTTCTTTAGCACTGGGGGCGAACCGAAGTACCCCAGATACACGGAGAGCTGCCCTAACACTGCCAACGACGGCTATGTTGAGGTCTGTAAGCAATCGAACCCCTCATTCCCGGTCACAGGGACGTTTGATTTCACGGTGACGGCCCCCTACTTCAGCAGCGGCACGGTTTCCGTCCCAGTAGGCGAATGCTCGGGACCGGTCCAGGTTCCATCCGGTACGGTAACGATCAGCGAGGCACCGGTCGCGGGCGTCGCAGTTTCCGACGTTACTGCATATTCCTATGATCCTGGCTACACCGATCAACTGGTGGCGTGGACTGCACCCAATCCCAGCGCTACGGTGACGGTCGAGCCGGGCAACGACGTTGCGCTCGAAACGATCGCTACCTTTACCAACAGCGCAGCAGAAGGCCAAACGGGTCAGCTGAAGATCTGCAAGACAGCCGGCACCGGCGTTACTGTCGGCACTCCGTTCAGCTTTGCGACCTCCAGCACCACCAGCAAGAATAAGTACACCATCGAGGCGGGCCCAGCGTCCCAGGGCGGCTACTGCGAGCTGGCTGGTACGTATCCCATTGGCTCGCAGGTGAAAGTTACGGAAACTCTGCCGAAGGGAATTTACGCGAGCATCGCGGTTCAACCGCCTACCCAAGCGGGCAAAGAAACTGCCAACAGCGTAGTCGTAACCATTGGGCAAGGCATCACGGAAGTAAATTTCACAGACTCAACCGTGAAGCCGAGCTTCACGCTTGGAGCCTCGCCGAGCGAACTTACGGTCGCACCAGGTGCCGTCGGTAAGAGCGTTATTACGATCACTCCGGTGAATGGATTCTCCGGCAGTGTGAAGCTATCTGCGACCGCACTGAACAACGCAACCGGGAAATCGGTCGGAACTGTTACGTTCAGTCCGAATCCTGCGACCACAACCAGCACGATGATCATAAAGGTAAGCGCGAAGGCGGAAACAGGAGCCGCTACCATAACGATTACTGGAACCTCGGGGAGCGAAACCGAAACTACCACGATCGCTCTGACCGTAGAGTAGCCAGTTGTAACAGCTGGTCAAAAATGCGCGCGCCTTGGCCCAATTTATCGGGACTAGGG
>JBAWAI010000016.1:0-2444 GCA_049589215.1 Terriglobales bacterium
ATGTAGTACATGGTCCTTTAAGAACCCATGCTTCACAAAAATGTCCGGCGGGATGACCTCAGGCGTCAGCATCCATTTTTTTTGCTTCGAGCCGATCGAAGCTGCCAGTCGATGATCCGCGTGTTCGTAGTCCGCAATGTTGACGCTGGGAATTCCGAGCGCCCCGGAGAGCACGATCAAAGAGCGCGAACCGTGACAGACGCTTATAGCCGGCCGCTCTCGAAGAACAAACGGAGCCATCTGTAGAACACGAACTCCCAACCCCACTACTTTCGCAATGCGATTCTTTCCGTAGTGACGACCGATCTTGCGGTAATTCAGACCCGCCATATCCGCGAGCTCGCACACCTGAAAGCAGTCTCTGGCGGTAAGAACCACCTCGCAGCCCCGCGCTTCGAGTTCCTTGATGATGGGAACAAAAAACGGAATGTGCGGGGAATTTTCGAGGTCAATCCAAACTTTTCGTTTCTTGAGTTGTGTAGCGTTTGGGCCGATAGCACCTGCGACGCGCAGTTCTGGCGCGCGGGGTTCCCTGTCGGCCTTCTTTGCCACTTGGGTCGGTGACATATATCTAGCCTTCTACGGCAACCATCCGCGACACACATTCCGCCGTCTGCTCGGCTACACATTTCTGCATCGCCTCCGTCAGTCCAGGGAACATGGGAAGCGAGAGAATTTCGCCGGCGACCCGCTCTGTGACCGCGAAATCACCTTTGCGATATAAGAGATTTCCGTAGGCTTTCTGCAGGTGCAGCGGGATGGGATAGTGGATTCCTGTGCCCACCCCTTTCGTTCCCAGGTATTCCTTCAACTGCTCTCGATCCGCAACGCGAATCACAAACAGGTGGTAGATAGCCTTCGACCAGGTGGGCTCAAACGGCAGAATGACGCCTTCACAGATTCCTAGCAGCTTGCTATATCGTTCGGCGTGTTGTCGTCGATGATGGTTCCACTCCGCCAAATACTTGAGCTTCACGCTCAGAATTCCCGTCTGAATCGAATCCAGACGCCCGTTGTATCCCTCGATGTCGTGGTAGTACTTCTTGGCCTGGCCGTGATCCCGAATCATCTTGCAGGTGTCAGCCAGCTTCGAGTCGTTCGTCGTAATCGCGCCGCCTTCACCGCACGCCCCAAGGTTTTTTCCGGGATAAAAGCTGAAGGCCGCCGCGCGTCCCATTGATCCCGCACGAAACCACCGATTCTGTTTGCGAGAGAAATATTCGGCTCCATGGGCCTGGCACGCGTCTTCAACGACTATGAGCCCGTATTGCTCGGCCAGTTCGAGAATCGCATCCATGTCCGCCATTTGCCCGTAAAGGTGCACGGGGACGATGGCCGATACCACTCGCTTGCTTCTGTTGCTGATCAGCTTCCCGGCCTTATCTCTCGTACATTGCGTTTCCAGATAGTCACGCAGTTTTTCCGGGTCCATGTTGTAGGTGCGCTCGTCGATGTCGACAAATTCCGGCAGCGCTCCCGCCTGCGAGATCGCTTCGGTTGTCGCGATGAACGTATGCGGGACCGTGACCACTACGTCGCCTGACTTCACGCCGGCGGCCATCAAAGCGAAACGAAGCGCGTCCGTGCCGCTGTTGACTGCGACCGCGCGTTTCGTTTGGCAGAAAGCGGCGAACTCTTTTTCAAAATTCTCCACCATCGGGCCGCCGATGAAGCCCGCCGACCGAATTGCCTGCTGAAAGACCTCAGTCAGCTCCTGCTCAAGCTGCACGTGCGGCGTGACCAGATCTAAGAAAGGAACTGTCAATGAATGGCTCACTGCTTTACCCCCGTTTCAATTTGACGAAGAACTCTTGCTGGATTGCCGGCCACGATCGTATTGGCCGGAACATCTTTCGTGACCACCGCACCCGCCCCGACAATGGCATTCTCCCCAATGCAGGTATTGGCGAGAATGGTTGCACCCGAGCCGATCGAGGCGCCCTTTTTCACAACCGTCCGTTCCACGCGCCAATCGGCTTCAGTTTGCAACCCGCCTGTGGCCGTGGTCGCCCGCGGGTACAAATCATTGATGAACATCACGCCATGACCGATAAACACGTTGTCTTCGATCGTCACGCCTTCGCAGACGAAGGTGTGGCTCGAGACCTTGCAGCGTTTGCCGACGCTCGCATTTTTCTGGATCTCGACAAAGGCGCCGATCTTTGTCTCGTCGCCGATCTCGCATCCGTAAAGATTGATAAACTTCGAAAGTTTTACGCCTTGGCCCAGCTTTACATCAGGCGCGATGCATACGTAGGTGTCCATTATTTCTCCGCTCAATCAGCCGTCGCTTGCTCGCGCTCGTACTTCCAGTCGACCTCGGGAATCGCTTGCTCCGACGGCTCCTGGAGAGTTGACGTCCGAGCAGTCGATACGAGACTGTCGAACGCGAGCTCGCGATGTAGAAGTTCCGACGCGATCTTCATGTCCTGCTGCGACACAAC
>JBAWAI010000017.1:0-17089 GCA_049589215.1 Terriglobales bacterium
GGCCGGGGGGGGGTATCGGGCGGCCCAGAGGATTTCGACGGGATATTTGCTGATGATGCGATCTGCGGTGACCAGGGTCAGGCGTTCGAAGATCGCTTGCGCGACGAGCAGGCGATCGAAGGGGTCACGATGATGATGCGGCAGCGAGAAAACCGCTAAAGCGTGCGGATGAGAAACGGCCAGAGGGCGCAATCCCTGATCGGCCATGCGGCGCGGAATGTATGATTCGGGCGGCTCCGGAAGCGCCAATTTGCCTGTCCCCATCTTGATCGCGATCTCCCATGGAGTAACTGCGGAGAGGAACACTTCGTGGGACAAGTCGGCGAAGGTTTCGCGCGCCTTGCGGGCGATGCGCTCCGGCTCCCAAAGGCTCCAGAGCCAGACGTTGGTATCGAGCAGCAATCTCAAGCTTTTTTCTTCCTCTTTTTGGAGGGAGTCGCGCTGGCTGGCCGGGGCTGGCGCTTGCGCGGCGGCTCAAAGCCCGGTATTGGGGTATAAAAGAGGGCTTCAACCTCGGGTGGCAAGGTATCGAAGTCATCGGCAATCCAAATCTTGCCGCGATCCATTCCCATGGGCCGGCTGTGGCCGAGCGGGGCAGCGGCAATCAATCTGGCTACCGGCACGCCGGCTCGGGAGATGGTGATCTCTTCGCCTTCGGCGACCCGGCGCAGGAGTCGCGAGAGTTGCGTTTTGGCTTCGTGAATGTTGACTTCCATCGAATAAGAGGTTAGCTAAGGCGGTGGACTAAGTCAACCGCCCCTATGGCTGATCGGGCTTCTCTGGTGCTCGTCTAGCGCTCGACCAGGGACCTGCGGGCACGCGGACAGGAGTGTCCGCGCTACGCGATCACACGCAAAGGTCGCATTACTTCCGTCATCTCGTCGGCGCACTCGGCGTCGGTCATCATACTGGAGGTAGCCGGACTCGCCGACACATGAATATTGATGATCTGCTTCGCATTGCGATGGAACGCCGCGCTTCCGACTTGCACCTCAAGGTCGGCAACTATCCCCACCTTCGAATCGATGGCGAGTTGTTTCCGCTGACGGACCAGCCGCGGGTTTCGGCGGAAGACATGCTGAACATGGCGTTCAGCATGATGTCGGCGCGGCAGAAGCAAAAGTTCAAAGAGAGCACGGAAATCGACATGGCGTACGGCGTGGCCGGCCTTGGACGGTTCCGTGTGAACGTGTTCCAGCAGCGCGGCAACGTGGGCCTGGTGCTTCGCGTTATTCCGACGAAGATTCGCGCACTCGACGAATTATTCCTGCCTAAGGTGGTGGAGCAGATTTGCGATATGCCACGCGGGCTGGTGCTGGTGACGGGCGTGACCGGTTCGGGTAAATCGACGACGCTGGCGGCAATGGTCGATCGCATCAATTCGACGCGCGCCGAACACATCATCACCATTGAAGACCCGATCGAATTTCTGCACCGCGACAAAAAGGGATATGTAAACCAGCGCGAGGTGGAAGTCGACACGCCTTCGTTTTCAGCCGCGCTACGCGCCAGCTTACGTCAGGATCCGGACGTCATCCTGGTCGGCGAAATGCGCGATCTGGAAACCATTGGCACGGCGCTGCATGCGGCCGAAACAGGCCACATGGTTTTCTCCACCTTGCACACGCTTGATGCGGTGGAAAGCATCAACCGCATCATCGCGATCTTCCCGCCGCCGGAGCAAAAGCAAATTCGCCTGCAGTTGGCGGCGGTTTTGCGCGCTATCGTCAGCCAACGGCTGGTGCGGCGCTCCGATGCCGATGGCCGCGTGCCCGCGGTCGAGGTGATGGTGACCACGCCTTACATTCGCGAGTGCATCCTGGTGCCCGAGAAAACGCGCGCCATTCGTGACGCAATCTCATCTGGCACGTCGCAGTATGGGATGCAGACTTTCGACCAGTCGCTCTGGGATCTGTTCCAGGCCGACCTGGTGGCCTACGACACGGCTCTGGAGAATGCTTCGAACGCGGACGAATTCAAGCTGCGTATGCAGGGGATTGCGTCAACTGCGGACATCTCGCGGCAATCGATGCAGTCGGCCGGCTTCGGGCGCTAGCGATAAGTCAGTCTGCCTTTGGACGTGGCCAATGCCGTGGACTGCCTCCCGGGGCAGCCTGCGGACCGTATCTTGAGAATTGGCTGATCCTCGCGCTCGGGTAAGGCAATCTACCTTGTTCAGGCAAGGCAACTGAGCGTCAGTTCTACCTCTCTGAAAATACTCCCTGTCGTTCGGTTCAAGCTGGGTTCTCCCCAGCAACCTGGCAACCCATGCCGGAACCGTCCCATCTGATCTGCTCGCAGCTCGTGCACGGCTTGAAGGAAGGTCACGATGCTTCGTCGTTGACTCTGTAGCGCTTGAAGAGGGCAATCTCGAGCCTTATATGCCAAGCGGGTTGACGAAGGTCTTGAAGATGGAGGACGTATGAAGTTGTTTTGTATTGTATGTCTGGCGATCGTTTGTCCGGCGGTCGTTACTACGGCTGCAAACGCCACGGATCGGTATGTCTACGTCAATAATCAGAATCAGCCGAACACGATTACTGCATTCCAGGTCGAGGCAGGCGGGCGCCTCGCGCAACTGGCCGGGTCCCCCTTTCAGACAGGCGGCATCGGAGCCGAAGGGCCTATCGAGAGCATGGCCATCGTCCAATTCGGGACCGCGAGTTATCTCTATGCCGCGAATGGAGGGGACGGAACAGTCAGCGCGTTCACAATCGACAAGAGAACCGGCAACATAGCGCCAATCGCTGGATCGCCCTTTGCTACCGACGGCTCATCGGGCACGTACGATATGGCTGCCAGCCCCGATCGCCAGTTCCTTTTTGTCAGTAACGAAGCGACAACCGACATCCATGCGTTCTCCATTGCGAAGACGACCGGAGCTCTATCGGAAATATCGGGCTCGCCTTTTGCGGTTGGTGCAAACATTACTTCGTTGTATGTGACCGCCAATAATCAATTCCTACTGGCCGCGGCAAATTCCATCAATGCGGTCGAAGTCTTCAGTATCGCGTCCTCGGGAGCGATTACCCAGGTGTCCGGGTCACCGTTTCCAGGCTCGGGATCGGTTATGGCAGTGCAGAGTAATTGCGCGAACGATCTGGCATTCGATGTAAACAACGACAGCAACTACGTGGATGCCTACTCGCTCTCCTCGAGCGGGAGCTTGACGCCCGTGCCGGGCTCGCCGTTCTGGAACGGGGCAAGCGGGGACGGACCCAACAGCTTCGATCTCGTCTTATCGCCGAACGACGACTTCCTCTTTACGACCGACAGTTTTACGCAAGACATCACATCGTTCTCCATCGCCGGGAATGGAGCCTTGTCCGCCGTGACAGGTTCGCCCTTCTTCACCACCAACTGGGAGGGAGGGACAGCCATTACGGGGAACGGAGATTACCTCTACTCTGTCCAGTTCGTCAGTGGCAAGGTGGACGGGCAAAAGGTCAACGCTGATGGGACTCTCACGCCTGTCCCCGGTACACCTTTTGGGCCAGGGAATCAGAATTCATTGAACGGAGAGGTCAACAGCGTGATCACATACCCGGCGCCGCGATGCCGCGGCAAATAGGAATGGCTTTGCCCAGATGATGGTGCGGGAGCGTTCACAGGGTCTTCGACATGCGTACGAGATGCACGGATTGGTTGGGGTGCTGATCGGGCGGGAATGGCAAGACGCCGCTCTCAGCGTAGCCGAAGCGGCGGTAGTAGACGGGCAACTCGTGGCGCACGTTGACGAAGGTGAGATCTATAAAGCGGCAGCCGGCGGCGCGGCAGTAGTCTTCGGCGGCCGCGATCAGTTGCGCGCCCAGACCGCTGCGCTGGCGGGTGGGATCGACGGAGAGCAACCCGAAGTAGCCGCGTTCGGAGCGGATTTCGGCGTATACGCAGCCGACCAGAATGCCGGCATCGAGGAACAGTATGAACTTCCCCTTCTCAAGTAGGGCCGCGACTTTTTCGGGATTGGTGCGATCGGTTGTGATAAAGAATCGCTCCGGGCGAAAGGCGGCGTTCACCAGGCCGGCGATGGCCTGGATGTCAGCGGCTTCGGCAAAGCGCATCGCCGGATTCATCAGGATGAATTTTAGTAAATGAGGAGGGATTTTGCTCTGAAGGTATTGCTCTAACAGGAACGAAGGGTGGGGCACGGGTTGAGTCGTGCCCTCAGTTGGACCGTTGATGAAATGGCGGCTAGTTCGGCTTGCGGCCGCGGCTGTCGGCGAGATAGCGCAGCATGATGGCATCATTGGCGCTTTGAAATTGCGGATCGGCTTCGGGCGGGCGCGCCGCGGGCGGATCGAGGCGCAGCGTCTGGCGAAACTTTTCGCCCATCTCGGAATCGCTGGTGACGACCTGAATGTAAAACCAGAGAAAATGGCGCATCTGGTCGACAACCGATTTGAGCACGTTGAGAGATTCCATCTGCGAGGGCGCGGAGAGCGCCTCGAGAAGCTCGGGGTCGGTTGGGGCTTGCATGGCAGCGCAGTTGAGCTCGCTCTGAATGATGCGCAGGTCATCGATGACACGCACCATGCGCAGTTGAATCTCTTCCATGCTTTCCTGGTTCTCGCGATCCATGTGTTCCTTTCCGTCCCGCCGATGCGATCCTGCAAAGAAGATCGCCTATTCAAGATCGCATCTGGGAGCGCGAGCGCAAAGATTCCCCGTGTGCATGAGCTTCGGTAATTGACGTTACCTTCGGTGCAAAAGAGGCTCTGGGCAAGGTTTTTGCTGGATTATCGCGGAGCGAGTTACCGTGCGCGCGTAACGGGTTACTGGCTCGAGATGGACTTGGCGGGACGAGTTACTTCAGGGGCGAGATTCAACTGGGCGGCGCGTATCTCGGGGACTCCAACGACCCGGACCCCCTGTGCGGGCCCCTCAATGGCGGCTGCGAGAGCGAGGACCATCTGACGCAGGGTAACCAAGCCGAGGCGGCGGGCGGCGTCGCGAGTGAATGGAAGCACCTCGGCGAGCTTGTAAAAAGGCAGCAAAATGTAGGGCCAACGGTGCTCGGGGCCGAGCACATACCAAGGTCGTAGAACGGTGGCGTTGAGGCGGCGTTGCTCGATCATGTGCTCGCACTCGACACGGACCGCGATGTAATCCTTCATCATGGGGGCGGGATGGGCGACGCTCAGATAGACGAAGTGGGGCATGCCGGCTTCGGCGGCGGCGGTGATCGCTTCGCGTCCGGAGACGAGATCGACCTTGCGGAATTGGGCTCCCTTGGAGGGCGATGGATTGGGAACGCCGACGAGGTGCACGAAAGTGTCGGCCGGACGGATCAGATGCCGATAGGTTGTGGCGTCGAGCGCGTTGCCTGGGACGACTTCGCATCCGGGCGGCAGGATGGCGGTTGAGCCGGGGCGGATGAGCGCGCGCACGCGATGGCCGCGCTCGACGAGCACGGGAATGAGGCTGCCCCCGAGATAGCCGGTGCCTCCGGTGATGAAGACACAGCGAGGCCTCGCCGCCCTGGGCAGCGAATTTACTTTGAGCAACAGACGAATGTCAGAGATCGATCCAGGCACGGCTTAGGCACACTCTCAAAACAGGTTTCGGATTTCTCCGAAAGACTTCCTCCTCCCCCAACCTCCCCAGGAATTCTTCGGACAGATTTTCCTGAGCAAGAAGTTTAGCCCATTCACGTGTCTCTGTGGTAAAAACGGTTTCCAAATGACGGCCTCGCAAAGTGGGTTGGTGCGGACGCTGGGGCGTTGGAGCCTGGCAGCTCTGGCAATTAATTCGGTGATCGGGAGCGGCATTTTCGGACTGCCCTCGACGGTGGCGGCGCAGGTAGGCAAGCGCAGCACGGTGGCGGTGCTGATTGCGGGGGCCGCGATGGCGGTTATCGTGGCCTGCTTCGCGGAAGTCGGGTCGCAATTCTCGGAGGCGGGAGGGCCTTATCTTTACGCGCGGACGGCGTTCGGGCGACTGATGGGGATCCTGGTGGGGTGGACGCTTTACCTGGCGCAGACTGCTGCGCCGGCCGCCAACGCCAATCTTTTTGTGATTTATCTGGCGGAGTTCTGGCCGCGAGTGAAGCAGCCGGGGCTGCGTTTTGTGGTTCTTACGGTGCTGGTCTGGGCGCTGGCGATGATCAACGCTCGCGGGGCGCGTCACGGTGCAGTGGTGAGCAACGTATTTACGGTGGCGAAGATTCTGCCGCTGGTGCTGATCATTTGCGCGGGGGCAGGAATGGCGATTGTTCATCCTGTGCCGTGGGGTGGGTCGCAATCGTTTCCGGCGCACGCGTGGATGAAGGCGATTTTTCTGCTCATCTTTGCGTATGGCGGATTTGAGACCGCGCTGGCGCCTATGGGCGAGGCTCGCAATCCGGTGCGGGATGCGGCTTTTGCGTTGGTGGTGATGCTGGTGACTTGCACAGCCATCTACGCGCTTGTGCAGTTCGTGGTTGTGGGAGTGCTGGGTCCGGGCTCCGCCAGTGACCGGCCGCTGGCGGAAGTTGCGCGCGTGACGATGGGACATTTCGGGGCGGCTGTGGTGGCGATCGGCGCGCTGGTGTCGACTACCGGTTATCTGAGCGCCAAGCTGCTGGGCATGCCGCGGGTTACTTTTGCGCTCGCGGAAGCGGGCGACTTGCCGCCGATATTTGCATCTGTGGGGCGAAAGTTTCATACGCCGTGGTTTTCGATCGTGTTTTTTGCGACCGTGGTGTGGGGGCTGGCGCTCGCCGGAAGTTTTGCGTGGAATGTGACGCTCTCGGTGATGGCCAGACTTTTTTACTATGGAGTTGTTTGCGCGGCGCTGATTGCGCTGCGGCGTAAACGGGCGGTGTCGGCGAACGAAGGCAGCTTTCATGCGCCGGGATTCCGCCTGCCCTTTGGGCCGGTATGGGCTGGATTGGGCGTGCTGATCTGCGTGGTGCTGACATCGCAGGCGGACTTGAGCAAGTCTCTTATTCTGGGAGCGACGGTGGCGGCGGCTCTGGCGAATTGGTGGTGGGCACGACGCGCGAGCGCTGGCTAAAGCGGCGGGGCGCTGAACCCACTTATGCGGAATCACCACACGCTGGATTAGCAGGCTGAAATCAGGCTCCGGCGATTTTTTCCATTGCCAGCAATTGTTCTTTGCGCTCGATTCCCCAACGATAGCCGCCCTGGGCTCCATCTTCGCGAACCACGCGATGACACGGAATGGCAATCGCGACTGGATTGGTGGCGCAGGCACGGGCGACGGCGCGAGTAGCTTTCGGCATGCCGAGTTCTTTAGCGACCGCGCTGTAGGAGCGCGTCTCTCCGCGCGGAATGGCTTGCAGGCATTCCCAGACGCGGCGTTGAAACGCGGTGGCGCGAATATCGAGCGGGAGCGAGGGATTCACTTCGTGACCGTTGAGCAATTGGCCGAGGCTGACGCGCCATTTGGCGAGCGCGGCATCGTCGCGGCGGCGGGTAGCAAAGGGAAACTCGCGCATCAAGCCCTGCTGGAGTTCTTCGTCGGAGCCGGCGAATTGAATCGCGCAGATACCCTTCTCGGTGGCGGCGATCAGCATGCGGCCGAGCGGCGATGGAGCGATGGTGTAGCGAACCACAGCGGCCATCGCGCCGCGGCGATATTTTTCGGGCGTCATGCCGAGCTGCGACGAGGTGCGCTCGTAGAGGCGGCTGCTGGAGCCGTATCCGGCGGCGTAGAGCGAAGTGGTGACGTCATGGCCAGCCTGCAAGTTTTGTTTGACCTGGCGCAGACGGCAGGCGTCGATGTAGGCCTTGGGCGAAACGCCGAGGACGGATTTGAATGTCCGCTGCAAATGAAATGCGCTGCGATTGAATTTTGCGGCTAGGACACCGAGGGTGAGGCGGTCTTCGATGTTCTGCTCGATGTAGCGGCAGATCGCGCGCACGAGAGAGGACTGCGGGTTGCCGTCGATCGCTTTTGGGCGGCAGCGCAGGCAGGCGCGGTAGCCGGCTTGCTCAGCGGCGGCGGCGTGCTCGAAGAATTGGACATTGGTGCGCCGCGGACGCGGGGCTGGGCACGACGGCCGGCAGAAGACGCCAGTGCTCGAAACGGCGAAGACGAATGCGCCATCGAGCGCACGGTCGCGATCGAGGACCGCCTGCCAGCGCCGGCGGTCGTTAGGTTCGGACGACTTCGTCGCGGCGGCCGGGCGAGTGGACTTCATGGTTGATTCGATGGATTCGGGCTCTGAAAGTATCGCATTGGTTGCCATGCGGATAACATAAGGCAGGCGCGGCGCACGGACTATCCGAATGTTGCGGTCAAACTAAATTGCCATGAAGGCGAGCGAAGGGCGGGGCTTTTTGGCCACGATTACGGCCACGCGGGTTGGGCGCGAAATTCCGCTGGATGCTCGCAATCCTGCGCCGGAGTGGCGGGACGCGGGCCCGGTCATCTTTTGTGCGGACTGGCAGGGCCAAAACGCCGATCCGGAGCGGCAGACCGAGGTACGAGTCTTGTGGACTCCGCGTACGTTGTATGTACGATTTGCTTGCCGCTATCGGGAGCTGTTCGTATTTGACGATGCGGATGCGGACGGACGCCGTGATCGCTTGTGGGATCGCGATGTCGCGGAGGCGTTTTTGCAGGCGGATCCATCGCAGCCGCGCCATTACAAGGAGTTTGAGGTCAGTCCGAATGGGTTTTGGATTGATCTGGATATTGGGCCGGAGATCGGGCCGGCTCCGGGACCGGCGCCTCCGGGGCCGCGTGATTTGCAAAGTGGGATGACGCGATCGGTGTGGATCGATGAGGAGCGGCGCATATGGGAGGCGGAGTTGGCGATTCCGATGCGGGCGCTGACGGCGAAGTTCGATCCGGCATTGGAGTGGCGGGCGAACTTTTTTCGGGTGGAGGGCGGGCGCGAGCCGCGTTTTTATTCCGCGTGGCAGGCGACGGGGACGCCGCAGCCAAATTTTCATGTCTCGGAGGCGTTCGGCAGGTTGCGGTTTGTTTGAGATGGGGCCGGCTTGGCGCCGGCGGCGGCGTGGGCCGAGTTGAATGTCCGGATCGAAGGCCGACTACTTTGCGATTCCGGCACGTTTGCGCAGCTCGCCGAGCAGGGCCACGGCGGCGTTGTAGTAGGTCTTGTCGGGATCTGAGGTGTCTGCCCAGACTGCTTCGTAGACGATCTTTGCCGCGTCTTTGGGGTCCATGTGCAGCGCGGTCTCGATGCGGCCGACCTGCTGGCGCACCTCTCCGTAGCAGGAGTGGCAGACGGCGGCTGGTTCGACCGTACCGTTGTGATTCTGATCGAGCGCGCAGCGGAAGGTGGTAGCGGACGGCTGTGAGGCGTAGATCTGCGACTTGAGCACGCGCAGGTGCTCGCGCTCTTCGGCCAGAAGCCTGGCTTCTTCGGAATTGGACGTGGCGCGGGGATGCGCTGATGCAACGGATGGAGCCGATGCGGAACTTGCTGCGGTTGTCCCCGGAGAGATTCGTTCGCGAGTTTTGCAAATCGGGCAGGCGTCCATGTCGGCGGGATAGTAGGCGCGACATTTGGCGCAGGGCATTCCGTAGCCGATGCTGATGCCTCTGGGCTCGGGCGCATGCGGCGATGCCGGCGCGAGTCCGGGCGAAGAAAGAGTGGCTGCGGCGACAACGTTGGAGTTGACGGCGCTCTGGCGAGCTGTTTTGACTCCGGTGCTTTCCATGACTTCCACCCGGCGGCGCGGGGCCTCCGCCTTGAAGCTATTTTAGGATTGTTTCGATGCCGGAAGCGATGCACGACAGTGCACCTACCAAAATGGCCGGTCGTGCGTCTGGTAGTGACGGCTACTTCGGCGTGGTGATCATGCGAGCCGCTTCCTGCATGCGCGTGCGATACAGATTCTCATTCGGGTCGAGGCGGGAGGCGGTTTCGAGCTCGCCGAGGGCCTCTTCGTAGCGGTCGAGAGCCATCAAGCAGGCGGCGAGCGAATAGTGATTTTGGCCGCTCGGCTCGAGGCGCAGGGCTTCGCGAAATTCCTTTTCCGCATCCGCGAGCTGTTGCGTGTTCACGAAGGCCGTGCCGAGGTAATGATGGCCGAGGGCCGACTCGGGGTTGAGCGTGACGGCCTTGCGCAGCACATCGACGGCCTCATCATCTTGCCCCGTCAGGAGCAGGGCTTGCCCGAGGACGCGATACTCGGCTGCGCCAGCGGGATTTTGGACAATGGCCGCGCGCAGTTCGCGAATCGCGGAAGGATAGTCGCGCTTCGACATGTAAGCGCGGGCGAGGCAGTTGTGGCCGCCCTCCCAGTTGGGCGTCTGGCGATAGAGTTCCTTGAATTCAGCGATCGCCTTGTCGAAGTCTTCTTTGTCGCAGAGAGTGTTGCCGAGGTTGCTGCGGATGCTGGCCTCGTCAGGCTTCAGGCGAATCGCGGTGCGGTATTCGGCAACTGCTTCATCAAGCTTGCCCTGATCGCGCAGCACGATGCCGAGGTTACTGTGGGCCTCCCAGAAATCCGGGCGCAGCGAGAGGGCGTGACGGTAGGCGATGGCGGCGCGGCGCAGGTCTCCTTTGTCGCGCTGAGTGATGCCCATATCGAAGTAGACGTCCGCGTTTTCAGGCTCGCGCTCGAGGGATTTTTCGTAGGCGTTCAGGGCCGCGTCGTAATGGCCGTCGCCATAGTGAGCGAGGCCGAGGAAGCGGTAGGCCTCGGCGTTAGCAGGATCGATGCTCAAGGCGGTGCGCGCCTCGGCAATTGCATTGTCGGAGTCGTCGGTGCGGTAGAAGTTATAGGAAAGCTCGCCATGGGTCTCGGCAAAACCGGGCATCAGGTGGACGGAATCGGACAGCGCATCAAACGATTCGTCGAACCGATCCTCGCGGCGGAGAACGGTTCCGAGAACGAAGAGCAACGTGGCGTTTTTTGAATCGGCCTGGAGCAGCGTCTGAAGTTTGGCTTCGGCTGCGTCAAGATTTTTGGCGTGCACGAAAGCGGCGATCTCGGCGGCGGAGCTAGCGCAATGACAGGATGAAGACGAATCGGTGGTCGCGGGCGTTTTGGCTGTCGATGTAGCGGCTGATTTTTGCGGCGTGGAGCCTGGCGTTTTCTGGTGAGCTGAGGCACCGGTCAGAAAGTGAATGAGGCTGGCATCGGCGCCCGCTTTTTCAAGAGCGTGCACGCACGACGGGGTCAGATGGCATGCCAGTCGCGCAGTTTCGCCGCCTGCGAGACGCTGGATGCGGGGACTCGATATTCCGCCGGCCAGCCATAGAAAAACGTCGTCGATGGCGCAGATTGGAGCAGGAGGGTTGGAGGAAGATGCATCGGGCTGAGTTGGCCCTAACAAACCCGGCTCAGCGGAGGATGAGTCGGAAGATGATGCCGCCGAGGATGACAGCTCAGACGACAGGCCGCCCGAGGACGCGCGGAAAGAAACGATGGCGGAGGAACCCTGGCCCGCCCATAGCGATCCCGCCATCGGGAGAACGACAAAAAGTGGTAACAGCCTGCTTGCCCAACAACGTTTCACGAGACCTCCGGAGATAGGAGCGGCGGCCAGAGTACGAACCGCCCCTGAGGTCAAAATAGACTGCCGGCGTCACCCTCGATAGGTCACGGAAGTAATTATTGGGGTTGTCCGAGTGGCCAAATCGGGCTGTGGAGGCCGGGCATGAGGTGGGAGACTGCGAGGGCGGTTTGCGATACACTTTGACAAAGGATCACTGTCCGCAGGCGGATAGCCTGGAGGTTTTATGGAAGGTCTGTTCCAACCGATGCACTTGCTCGTGATCTTTTTTATTGCCCTGCTGTTCTTCGGCCCGAGAAAGCTGCCGGAACTCGGCAAAGGCCTGGGCGACGGCTTCCGCGCTCTGCGTGATGGGATGAAAGACAGCACTGCCAAGCCCGAAGTCGCTGCTCAAACCAAAACAGAAGCGGAGCCGGAAAAGAAAGCCTGAGGCTGCGTCGCCGATAACAAGACCCGCTGGGCGACCGGCGTCGCCGTGAACATGAGCCGCAGCAAACATGACAAGTCCTTGCGCGGCCGTTATAATTTCTGCATCCAAAATTAATTCGTTGAGTTGCGACCGCCAGAGTTGGCGCTCACTTCCACGGCGGTCGCGGAGATTTTTTTTCTCCACCATTTGAAAGTGCATCTCATAGCTCAACCCCAAAATCATCAGGAGGAATTTCTGTGCGCAGGCAATTGATGGCAAGCCTTTTCTTATCACTCTCTTTCTCTCTCGTTTTCCTGTTTGCGATTCCGGCATCCGCCGACCAGATTGTGATGAAGAACGGCGACAAGCTGACCGGATCGATAACCAAGTCGGATGGCAAGACGCTGGTGCTGAAGACCGACTATGCCGGGGATTTGACGATTAAATTCGACGCGATTCAGTCGCTCAGTTCGACGGGAGCCCTGCACGTGACGGCGGGCGGCAAGACGGAGGTAGGCCCGGTTGCAACCAGCGGCGCTGACTTGGTGGTGGCGACGAAGTCCGGAGGCTCGGTGGAAACGCCGCTCTCGTCAGTTACGGTGATGCGCAATGACGCGGAGGAAACGGCCTTTGAAAAAGCGCAGCATCCGGGGTGGCGCGAGGGCTGGACTGGCGGCCTGAATCTGGGCTTTGCGGTAACTGCGGGCAACAGCGAGACGAAGAATCTGAATGTGGCGTTCAACGCGGTGCGCACGGGACTGCACGACAAGCTGACGCTCTATGAGAACTCCATCTATGCGGTGAACGATAAGGTGATTGCGCCCGCGACCGGGCCGCAAACTACGGCCGATTCTAACGGCGGCGGGGCCCGCTACGATCGCGATTTTGTTCCGCGGGTATTCGGGTTCGGGAGCGCGGACTTCTTCTCGAACTCTCTGCAGGACCTTGACCTGCGAACCATTCTCGGAGGCGGCATGGGATGGCACGCCATCAAGAACGCGAACACGACGCTCGACATTCTCTTCGGCGGCAACTACACGCATGAGAGTTACTCAGACATTGCGAATCCCACACCGCCGCCGACCAGTTACTCCTATAACCAGAACCTGGCGGCGTTGACGATCGGCGATGCCTTCAACCACAAGCTCGGCAAAAGCACGGTGGTGACGCAGGCGTTCCTGTTTTATCCCGACTTGAGCGATACGTCGCAGTACCGCTTCACATTTAATTTCGGCACTGTGACCAAGCTCAACAAATGGCTGGGATGGCAGAACTCAGTGGCGGATGTTTTCGTCAGCAATCCGCCGATCGCGACGCCGCGAATCGAGCGGAACGATCTGCAGATTTCGACCGGGTTGAATATTTCGTTCAAGCACTGAGTGCGGAATTGGAGGGACGGGCTCCGCGCTCGTCCCGTTCCAATCTTGTGGGTCGCAGAAGGGCTGGCTACTCGCGCGCGGGTTGTGTAATCTAGCGGCGTGCCAGGCACCTCTCCAGCCGCCGCGATTTCGACCGCGCCATCGCGGATCGCGTCCATCGACCTTATCCGCGGCGGCGTCATGATCCTGATGGCGATCGACCATGTTCGAGTCTTTTCCGGGGTTTCGGCGGGAGGCCCCACGCCTGCCGTCTTTTTCACTCGTTGGATCACGCATTTTTGCGCGCCGGCATTTATTTTTCTGGCCGGTACGAGCACTTTTTTCTATGGTCGCAAGCATGACGACCTGTCAAAGCATCTGGTGATCCGAGGCTTGTGGCTCATTTTTCTTGAGTTGACGGTGCTGCGCGTTGCGTGGACTTTCAACTTTGATTTCAAGCACTACGAGATGGCGGGAGTGATCTGGGTGATTGGGTGCTGCATGATCCTGATGGCGGGGTTGGTGAAACTGCCGACGGCCGCGGTGGGAACAATCGGGGTAGCGATCATTGCGGGGCACAATCTGATAAACATGGGCCGGTTGCTGGATGGGCTCGACCAGAACCGGTTTTCGGGCCTCTGGAAAATTTTCTATGTTGGGTTCTTCGCCGGGCCAATACAGTTTGGTCCGGATGGGCCGAACCTCGTCGTGCTCTACTCGATCGTGCCGTGGATCGGGGTCATGGCGGCGGGGTATGCGTTTGGGAAGATTCTGGCGCTGGAACCGGCGCGGAGGAACCGACTCTGCGTGGTGATCGGGCTTTCGGCGGTGGCGCTTTTCCTGGTGCTGCGCGGATTTAATTTGTATGGCGATCCGCGACCGTGGCATGCGGGGATGCAGCGCAATGGCGCGCCAATGCCAGCGTGGCTTTCGTTTCTGAACACGAGCAAGTATCCGGCGTCGCTGGATTTTTTGCTGATGACGCTGGGGCCGATCATTGCGATGATTCCGCTGCTCGAAGGGCTTCGCGGGTGGGGCGCGCGGCAGGTTTCAATCTTTGGGCGCGTGCCGTTCTTCTATTACGTGCTTCACATTCCGCTGATTCACGCGCTGGCACTGGTGGTGTCGAAGATTCGGCTTGGGTTTGTCAGTCCGTGGCTTTTTGCAAACCATCCGATGGGAAACCCGGAACCGCCGGAGGGATACGTTTGGAGCCTTCCGCTTCTCTACTTGATTTGGGGAATCACGATTCTGCTGCTGTATTTTCCGTGCCGATGGTTTGCCGAAATCAAGACCACGCGCCGCGGTGGGTGGCTTACGTATCTTTAGCGCCGACAGGCGGTGATAAGCGGTGACAGATGCGGGGCGCGGCGTCTGCTGCTTAATGCTTGTCGCCTTGTTCCGTAAAAAACTTTCCCGTCTCGCCCGATGAGAAATAGCGCGACGTGATCGTCTTTTTGCGCGTGAAGAAGTCGATCGCATCCCAGCCGTGGACGTGCAGGTCGCCGAAGAAGGAATCCTTCCAGCCGGAAAACGGGAAGTAGGCGGGCGAGGCGGCGACGCCGATGTTCACTCCCACCATGCCGACTTCGATGCGACGGCTGTACTCGCGCACGGCAGCGCCGTTTTCGGTGAAGATGGAAGTGCCGTTGCCGCGCGGGTCATTGTTGACGAGCGCGATGGCATCATCGAGCGAATCGACGTGCATGACGGAGAGCACCGGCCCAAAAATCTCGTCGCGCGCAGCGCTCATCTCAGGAGTGACGCGGTCGAGAACGGTCGGGCCGACGAAGTTGCCACCCTGGGGCGTGCTTTTTGGATGGCGCCCATCGACGAGCAAATCTGCTCCTTCTTTAATTCCGTTTTCGATGGCGTCGTGAATGCGGTCGCATGCGGCCGGCGAAATCACAGGGCCGAGGCTTGATTTGGGGTCGCGGCCGTCTCCAGCGATCAATTTTTCGGCTTCGACTTTCAGCTTCGGCATGATCGCGTCGCGGGCGGCGCCGACGGTGACGAGCACCGACCCGGCCATGCAACGCTGACCGGCATTGCCGAAGGCGCTGCCGAGGATATTCGAAACCGTTTTATCGACCACTGCGTCGGGCATCACGACCATATAGTTTTTTGCGCCGCCGAGGGCCTGCACGCGCTTCCCTTTTTCCGCGGCACGGCGGTAAATATATTTGGCGGTGTTGACCGAGCCGACGAAGGAGACGGCATTGATGCCGCGGCTGTCAAGAATGGCGTTCACGACATCGTGCGCGCCGTGGACAAGATTGACGACGCCGCGCGGCAATTTGATTTCTTCGAGGATTTGGCAGATGAGTTCGGAGGTGAGCGGGACCTGCTCCGACGGCTTGAGGATAAAAGTGTTTCCGCAGACGATGGCGAAGGGCAGAAACCACATGGGGACCATCGCGGGGAAGTTGAAAGGGGTGATCGCGGCGCAGACGCCGACGGGCTGGCGAATGGTCTCGCTGTTGATGTTGCGCGCCACGCCTTCGAGAACGCGGCCCTGCATGGTCATGGGAGCGGCGCAGGCGACTTCGAGGACTTCGATGGAGCGCGTGATTTCGGCTCGGGCGTCGGTGATCACCTTGCCGCCTTCGCGGGTGACGGAAACGGCGAGCTCATCAATGCGACGCCGGAATTGCTCGCGGAGCGCGAATATAAATTCGGTGCGCTCACCAACGGAGCGGCTGCGCCAGTCCGGCAAAGCGGCGTTCGCGGCCGCGACTGCGGACTCAAGGTCAGCAGAGGTCGAGAGAGGAACGCGCGCCAGCACTTCGCCGTTGGCGGGGTTGGTGACGTCCAGGTGAGTCGATGTTTGGGCGGGAAGCCAGCGTCCGTCGATGAAGTTGTTGAGAACTCGCGCGGCTGGTTTTCCGGGAACGGCGGCCGAGTCAGTTGGTGTGAGCGTGTTCGCCTGGGGTGCCATGACTTCCTCGTAGGTGACGGTTGCGGATTGCGGTCTGCGTATCGCGTCTTGCGAAGGGCCGACACCTAAAATCGTATCGCGCTGTTTTACCACGTTTTGCGGCGCGGGGCGACCGGCGGCGGCGATAGTGCATGATAAAATTCAAAACAGTCGCGGCGTCGTCCGCATGGTAGGCGAGTTTCCGCAATCTTGCAGGCCCGTAGCTCAGTCTGGTTAGAGCGCTTCCTTGACACGGAAGAGGTCGATGGTTCGAGTCCATTCGGGCCTACCATTATTTTCAGATGGATATAGAGAATCGGTGAAATTCTCTCGCCCGTGATTCCGCCGGCTGGCGGTTTTGACACCTTGAGTCGATCGTCTAGAAGTCAGAGCCAGCGGGTTCAGCACTCCGCCTGTTTTCGGAGGTCGACGCCGGCGCTCTCCCGATTCGAGCTATGAGGCTCTTGGCGTTGGTTGAGCCTCGCTGGCGCCAAGCATCCGAGAGCGGTGCTTCTCCTTCATCTCTTCTATTGAACGAACCTTTCTGCCCAGGCCGGCGAGTTGGGAAAGTTCTTGCTGGATGGCTTGCAGGCGTTCATGCCTTTGGCCATGAGCGACGTGAGCACCTGACTCATTTCTGTGCTGGCGGCGATACTGCTCGTTCAACTCTTGAATCTGAGCGATCTCCATTCGGAGACTGCCGATCTTGTCGCGTAGAACTTCGAGGTGATTCATGTATGTAGGATAACTGATCCGGCCTATTTCACGGCCGGGCGGCCGAATATCCTGCAAAAATGGCTTTCACCGACACTTGCTCTGCGCCACTCATCGCGTTGAGCCCAAAGGACAATACGCCAGAGGTTTTGTCGTTGCTGATCACCAACTTGCCTGATTCCAAAGTGTAATCTATTTCGCAATGCTGCCGTATCGGGCGATGCAAAAGCGCAGCGGACGGCAAAGCTTTGGGCC
>JBAWAI010000018.1:0-6351 GCA_049589215.1 Terriglobales bacterium
GAGGAGGGCGTGCGGCATTTGAGGGCTCTGCAGGCCACGGGCGCGGAGGTCGTGCTGGTGAGCCAGGGGCTGGACCACGTGATGCGCCCGCTGGCGCGGCATTTGGGCGTGCGCTGGATTATTGCGAACCGGCTCGATTTTCGCGCCGGAGTCGCGACTGGAAGATTGCTGAGCCCGGTGATCCGGCCCCGGGGAATTTTTGCGCGTATTCGCGAGAACGGACCGGATGGGCAGCAGAGTCCGGCGCGCTGGGTAAGGGCGCTAGGACTGCGCGGGCCGAAGGCGCTGGCGTCGGCGATTGTGCCGGCGGTGCGGGTCGAGGAGCCGCGGGTGCGGCCGATCGTCTATTTCGACGAAGCGCGGCATCCCGAAAAGCTCTCGGTGCGGAGAGCCTTGGCGGGAAAGCGCGTGCTGCTGATCGGCGTGACCGGGTTTATCGGTAAGGTGTGGCTGGCGAATACGCTGATGGATTTGCCGGAGATCGGGCGATTGTATCTGCTGATCCGGCGGCAGAAATCGAATCCCGGGCAGAAGCGATTTGAAAAGATGCTGGAGGATTCGCCGGTCTTCGATCCAGTGTTTGAAAAATATGGCGACCGGCTGGGCGCGCTGCTGGCGGAGAAAATTGAAGTCGTGGAGGGCGACGTATCGCAGCCTGGAATCGGGCTCGATGCGGAAGTTGCCCGGCAACTTGGTCAGGAGCTGGACCTGATCATCAACAGTTCAGGGCTGACTGATTTTAATCCCGATCTGCGCGACGCGGTGGCCGTGAATGTGGATTCGACTTATCACCTGATCGAATTTATTCGCGGGTCGGCGCACGCGGCGTTGCTGCATCTTTCGACCTGCTATGTGGCGGGGCAGCGTGACGGGCGAGTGGGCGAGCGGCTGCGACCGAATTACACGCCGGCGGGTGTGGCGAACTACGATGCCGAGAGCGAGTGGTATCGGCTGCATGAGTTGGTGGAGTCTGCCGAGGTGCGCGCCGAGGGACCAGAGGTCACGGAAGAGCTGAAGAAGCAGGCGCTCGTAAAAGAGCATGCCGCCAAGGGGCTGAGCGGGGCGGCTCTCGAAAACCAGGTTCGCAAGAATCGCGTGCGCTGGCTGAAAAATTATCTGATCGAAGAAGGAAAGAAGCGCGCGAGTGAGCTGGGCTGGCCGAACACGTATACCTACACAAAGAGCCTGGCGGAATCGCTGATCGCGAAATACGGCGCGGGACTGCCGATTGCGATCGTGCGTCCGTCGATTGTGGAGACGTCGGTGGCCAAGCCATTTCGCGGATGGAATGAGGGCATCAACACCTCGGCGTCGCTTTCGTATCTGCTGGGGACATCGTTCCGGCAACTGCCTTCGAACGAGCGCAAGCGGCTGGACATTATTCCGGTCGATGCGGTGTGCGCGGGCATGACGCTGATTGCGGCTGCGCTGGTGGAGCGGCGACACGATCCGCTGTATCAGCTGGCGACCTCGGTGACGAATCCGTGCGATATGGGGCGGTCGATCGAGCTGACCTCGCTCGGACATCGTCGTCACTATCGCGCGCAGGAGGGCCTGGAATACTGGCTGCGGCTGCGCATGGATGCGATTCCGGTTTCGAAAGAGCGCTACAACCGGATGTCAGCGCCGGCGCAGAAGATGATCATTCGGTCGATTCAGACGATCATGTCGCCGCTGCCCGTGCGGAAGGCGTTGGCCAAGGCGGAGCGAAATCTGGAGCGCGTGGAAAAGTTGGTAGAGCTGTTCGAACCATTCATTCTGCACAACGAGCACGATTTTGTGGCCGACAATGTTGAGAAGCTGTCGCAGGCGCTGGTGCCGGAAGAACGAGAGACGTTCGGTTACGATACGGCGGGCCTGGATTGGTGGGAGTACTGGATTGACATTCATATTCCCGCGCTGCGGCGATGGACGTATCCGCTGATTGAAGGGCGGCCGCTGGAGGCGCGCGAGCCGCGCGTGCTGCAAATGCCGGCGAGTGAAAAGCGGACTGCGCCTGCAGCCGCTGAAAATAAAAATATAAAAACAGGGACGAACGGAGCCACGTGGCGATTTTCCTGACCGGCTCGACCGGCTACATCGGCGCGCACGTCGCCGCCAATCTGCTCAGCCAGCACGACGCGACTTTGAATTTGCTGGTGCGCGGGCGCGATGCCCGCGAGGCGGAGTTGCGCCTCTGGAATGCAATGCAGCTGCACATGCCGTTTCCCCTGTTCTATGAATATCTCCAGGCAAAGATCAGAATTTTTCGCGGAGACCTCACGGCTCCGGGATTTGGCCTGGACCGCGCCGACTATGACCGACTGGTGCATACTACCGATTCCGTGATTCATTGCGCGGCGTCACTCAATCGCAAATCGGAGAAGGCTTGCCTGAATGTGAACCTCCGCGGCACGCTGGAAGTGGTGCAGATGGCGCGCCAGTCGCAGTATTACCACGGGCTGCGGCGTTTTTCGAACGTCAGCACGGTGGCCGTAGCAGGCAAGCGCAGCAATGAAGTTGTGACCGAGGACCGGTCGATTGAGTGGGACCGGTCGGATTACGATCCTTACGCGCGCACTAAGAAATTCTGCGAGCACATGGTGCGCGAGCTGCTGCCGGATGTTGGGCTGACGATTTTTCGGCCGAGCATCGTGCTTGGCGACAGCCGTTATCCGGAGACGACGCAGTTCGATATGGTGCGGTCGTTCGTGTTTCTGGCGGGCTTGCCGGTGCTGCCGTTCCGCTCTCGCGACCGCATCGACATTGTGAACGTGGACTTTGTGGCGGACGCGATTTCGACGCTGCACATGAAAGAGAAACCGGCGCACGACACCTATCATCTTTCTTCCGGCACCGGGTCGCAGACTTTTCGGGAGCTGACGACTGCGCTGGCCAAGGCGCAGAACATGCGCGGGACGCTCTTTCTGCCGGTTTTGGATGCGCCCTTCACGGCGACGGTGAATGTGCTGGCCAATCGCACGGGGCGGGTGGGGCGCGGAGCGGCTCTGATGAAAGTGTTTTTGCCGTATCTGACCTGGAACACCGTGTTCGACAACACGCGCGCCACGAGCGAACTTGGCCGCAAGCCGGTGCCATTTTCGGAGTACAGCTTTCCGCTGCTGCGCTTCAGCCGCCAGTACAATTTTTCCTATCCTTATAAAGAGTGGCCGACGACCGCGAAGGCCGGGGGGTCGGCGGCATGATGGACTTTGTTCTGGAAGCGTGGGTGTCGGGCATCATCGAAGGCAAGAAGGTGCGGTGGATGATGGGCAAGGGCGAGCCGTGGCAGCCGGGCGAGAAACTGAAGCTGCTGTTCGCCGGCTATAACGGGACGCGCAACACGGGCTCGGACGTGCGGGTGGAGGAGATGTTGCGCCAGGTACGGCGAATCCTGGGGCCGGAGCGCGTCGACCTGACCATGATGACCTTCAACTTCGACCGCTCGCGGGGATATTTTGAGGGCACATCGCAGGTGCGGCTGCCGGATATTTTTCCGCCATTTTTGGCGAACGAAGTGCCGAAGCATCATGGCGTGATCGCGTGCGAAGGGTCGATGTTCAAATCGAAGTTTGCAAATGCTCTGGCAACGATGATGATTGGGTCGCTCGGGATCGCGGCGGCTGAAAATAAATTATCGGTCGGATATGGCGCCGAAGCGGGATTGATGGATCCGCTGGTTTCAAAGATGTGCGGACGATATTGTAAGAACTCATTGGTCATTACACGAAATGAGGAATCGCGCAAGATTTTGCGTGAGCTCGGCGTGCCGACCGAATTAGGAACCGACACGGCATGGACGTTTGAGCCGCTGGGCGCGGAGTATGGGCAGAAGGCGCTGCGCGACGTGGGTTGGGATGGAACAACGCCTGTGCTGGTCGTTTGCCCGATCAATCCTTTTGAATGGCCAGTGAAGGCTTCGTTGGCCAAAGCGGCGCTGCATAGCGTGGCGGGAGCCTACAAAGCCAGCCATTATCGAGGACCATATTTTCACAATGCGGGGCCGGAGGCCGACCGAGCTTATGAATTCTATTTGAGTTCGATTGCCAAGGCAGTCGCGGCTTTCCGGCAGAAGAGAAATGTTTTTGTGATTATGGCGGCGACCGAGATGCTGGATGCGCGTCCATGCAAGCGCATCTCGGAAAAGCTGGGCGGCGTGCCTGTGCTGACTTCGGCAGATTACAACATGTATCAACTGGTGAGTATTCTGCGCGCCTGCCGCATGATGGTCTCGTCGCGCTATCACGGCATTGTGACTTCGATGCCCGCGCTGGTGCCGTCGGCGGGCATTACCATGGATGAACGCATTCGCAATCTGATGAATGAACGCGGACACACAGAACTGCTGATGCATGTGGATGACCCGGATCTCGAGGCGCGCACGCTGGCTGCGCTTGAAATTCTGGATCGTGACGGCGAGCGCATCGCCGACGGGATCGGGCGCACGGTGGTACGAAATTTGAAACTGATGGCGCGCATGGGCGTCTACTTTGAAGAGGAAGTGCAGCGGCGCTATCCGGAATTTCCGACGCGGCGCGGCGAGTGGAGCTGGGAGGATTACCTTCCGCCGATGAGCGAGGGGCTGCTCGGGCTGGTGCAGGCCTACAGTTAAGCTGGAGGACGAGAGTGATTTGCCGGGTGTGGCGAGGTTGGACAACTCCCGAGAATGCCGATCGCTACGACGATTATTTGCAGAAGGAACTCTTTCCGCATTTGAAGCACGACTTGCGAGAGCACGGTTTTCGCGGACATCAACTGCTGCGCTTGAACCGCGATGAAGAGACTGAATTCATGACGATGCTTTACTTTGAATCGATCGACAAAGTGCGCGCCTTCGCGGGTGAGAGCTACGGGACGCCCGTGATCTCCACCAAAGCGCGGGCGATGTTGTCGCGTTACGCCGATCACGCGGACCCTTACGAGGTCAGCGGGTTTCAATTCGAGTCTCGCGAAGAACGCTAAATCCACGATCAGAATCGCATGTTATTTCTCGACCAACTTTTTTCGAGCCTGGAGCAGAGCGGCGACGCGATCGTGCTGCGTGAAGTGCGGGCGGAGCAGACTGCCACCTGTACGGCGCGGCAACTGATCGAACAGGTGCATGTGGCGCGGGCTTATCTGCGGCGGCTGCGTTTGAAGAAAGGCGACCGGTGCGCGCTGCTGGCGCACAATTCGATTCGCTGGGTCGCGATGGATTTGGCAATCATGGCGGAGGGTCTGATTGCGGTGCCGCTCTACGCGCGGCAGGCGCCGGCGGAACTGGTGGCCATGATGAAAGACTGCTGGCCATCGGTGGTCGCATGCGGCGAACAAGCGCTGGGCGATGCGATCGTCGAGCAATGGCCGGAGGCGCCACCGGTTTTTTCATTCGATAACGTGTTTGTCGGGCGCGATCCGGCGGGCGGTCAGGGGCTGTCGCTTGCGGAAGGTGATGTCGTCGCGGTCATTTATACCTCGGGCACATCGGGCGAGGCGAAGGGCGTGATGCTGAACGCGGGCAACGTCACCCACATGCTCGAATGCACCTCGGGGCGACTGACTCAGCTGATGAAAAAGCGGCCAGGGCAGGATGGCGTTTTTCATTACCTGCCGTTTTGCTTTGCGGGATCGTGGATCATGCTGCTGACCTGCCTTTTGCGCGGCTGCAACCTTACGTTAAACACCGACCTCGGCAAGATTGCCGCTGATATGCGGGCGGCGGCCCCGGATTATTTTCTGAATGTGCCGGCGTTGCTCGAGCGCATGCGGAAAGCGGTGGACGAACAACTCTGGAAGACCGGCGGATTTCCGCTGAAGGTCTACAGCAAGGCCAAGGGCGCGTGGGCGCGCAAGCACGACGGGCGATCGCGCGTTGGCGATATGGTTTGGCTGGCTATGGCGAATCGGCTGGTGTTTCCGACGATTCGCAAAAAGATGATTGGACCGAGCCTGCGCGCGCTGATCTGCGGGTCGGCTCCGCTGAATATTGAGACGCAGCTCTTCTTTATGATGCTCGGAATTCCGGTGCTCCAGGTGTATGGGCTGACGGAGACGACAGCGATCTGCACGATGGATGATCCGGATGGACGCGTGGTGCCGGGCCGCGCTGGGCCGGCGATTGCGGGAGTCGAGATGAAGCTGGCGGAGAATCAGGAGATCGTGGTGCGCGGTCCGAATATTTTTCCAGGATATTGGGATCGCACCGAAGAGACGGAAAAAGTTCTGCGCGACGGCTGGTTCCACACCGGCGATCAGGGCGAAGTCGACGAGCGCGGCAACTGGAAAATTGTGGGCCGCATCAAGAACCTCATTATTCTTAGCTCAGGCCACAACATCGGACCCGAGCCGATCGAGGACAAGATTCTTCAGCAACTGCCGGGCGCGGTGCAGGTG
>JBAWAI010000019.1:0-5548 GCA_049589215.1 Terriglobales bacterium
GCCGAATACGGCGCCGACGCTGCGGAGACGAGCGGATCGACAACCGGCGGCGCAAAGAGCGCGACAGGGACCGGGAAAAAAAATAGCTCGGCGAACGTTTCTGCTCACTCGACGAAGGCTGCCGCGAAATCGGCGTCCTCCGCGGTTCAATCGTCTTCCGCGGGCAAGTCATCTTCGACGAGCAAGTCTTCGGCTGGCAAATCTTCGGCTAGCAAGTCTTTAGCGAGCAAGTCTTCAGCTAGCAAATCGTCGGCGACGGAAAAATCTCTCGCGAAAGAAACGTCGGGCGCGGTGCGCAAGGCGATGCCGACTGCGATCCATCCCATGCTTGCGACGGCCATCGAAAAGCCGTTCGACAATCCTGACTGGCTCTTTGAAATCAAATGGGACGGCTACCGCGCGGTCGCATTTATAGTCGATGGCCGGGTGCGCTTTGTGTCGCGCAATCAGAATGATTTGACCGGGCAGTATCCGGAGCTCGACACGCTATCGAAATTCATCAAGGCCGGCCGCGCCATTATCGATGGGGAAATCGTTGCGCTCGACGACGAAGGGCGGCCATCGTTCAGCCTGATGCAGCAGCGCACGGGATTTCGTCCCGGCAAATCGCGGCTGCCGGGACGGCAAGGCGTACCGGTGATTTACTACGCTTTCGACCTGCTGTACCTCGATGACTTCGATTTGCGCGGTGTGCCGCTGGAGCGCCGAAAGCAGTTGCTGGAAGAGCGAATCACGAAGGGCGATGTCGTTCAATTCTCCGATCACTATGCGGAGAAAGGAATCGCGCTCTACGACGCCGCCCGGCAAAAAGGACTCGAAGGAATTCTCGCCAAGAAGCGCGACAGTCTTTACGTGGAAACGCGCTCGCGGGAGTGGTTGAAAATAAAAATCACGCAGCGCCAGGAGTGCGTGGTCGGAGGCTATACCGATCCCGAGGGCAGCCGCGAATATTTCGGCTCACTCGTGCTCGGACTTTACGACAATCAGAAACGGCTGATCCACGTCGGCCAGGCGGGTACAGGTTTCGACCAGAAAACTTTGAAGGAAATGTTCGCCATCCTGAAGCCGCTGGAGACGAGCAAGAACCCTTTTTACGGCGAGATCGGCGGGCTGCGAAAGGTTCACTTTGTGCGGCCCAAACTGGTGGCGGAGATCAAGTTTTCAGAGT
This sequence comes from Terriglobales bacterium, assembly GCA_049589215.1. Taxonomy (GTDB): domain Bacteria; phylum Acidobacteriota; class Terriglobia; order Terriglobales; family Acidobacteriaceae; genus Acidiflorens. The sequence goes on from JBAWAI010000019.1 coordinate 1,169, forward strand.
GGACGCACGAGACGAGCGAGGGAGGAATGAAGCTACGCGCACCGGTGTTTATGGGGCTACGGCAGGATAAGTCGCCGGAGGAATGCACCTTCGCGGATGCGATTCCGAAGTGAGTGCGTCTCTCGCTATTTAATCTCTTTCATGGGCAGCATGGAGCCGTAATCCTGGCCTGAGGGCGCAACCGCGCGCGCTACTACGCCGGCGAAGGCCTGGCGCAGTTCGGGATACTTTGCGACCAGCGCGTTGATTACCGCCATGTTTTCCTGAAACGTTTTTTGAGTATTTGAAATATCGGAGGCGGTGTATCTGACGACCACGTCAAGATCACTGCCGACTGCCAGAGGGAAAACTTCCATCAGGTGATAGCTCTTGCCGGCAGCGCTCAAATCGACTGCGTTGCCATTCGCCGGCATGTCGGCCGGCAGCGTCGACTGCGCCTCGTCAAAGAGCTTGTCGCTGGCCAGAGTGCTCATGAAGTCCACGGGAGAGGTGAGCGCGATGGCCTCGCGGAAGTAGAGCCAGGCGATATGATTCTCGGATTTTCTCTTGAAATCGCGCGCTTTATCTTCGTACCACGCGCCATCATGTCCGCCGGCTTCGGTCGAGCGCACGTAATACCCAGCCAGCTTCCAGTCGTTGCCGGCTTGTTGAAGGATCAACGTGAGCGAGCGTGGTTCTTTCCCTGCAACTTCGAGGATGACGACGCCATACTTTCCGGGTGGCAGATTGTTGAGCACGAAGACCGCGCTTTGGCTGGTCTGGCCTGAGGGGCCGAAGACTCCGCATAGAAACTCGGCTCTGGGCAAAGGATTGGGGCCATCGGCGGTCAACAGGAATGGCGCGCGGGCGGTGGCGCGGGATCCCTGAAAGGCGGCCTGGTTATCCTTGACCGCGCTTTCCACTCCGCCGAAATTCGCGGCCAGGGAGGGAATCGAGTTCTGGCGCAGGGCCGCCAGATCCTGATGCTCTGACATCTGGAAAAAGCGCTGGGCGGTTAACTCGAGGGCGTTGCGCATGGGATCACCCATATCGGGCGCGGCGAGGCAGGTTTGCGCATGAGCCGCTCCGGCGCTCAGAGACAAGGTCAGCCAACTGAGGATCAACCATCGTCTGCGCAGGTTCGTTCCGGCAAATTGATGCACGGTGAAAACCTCCTCCGGCATTCTACCGCCGGCAACTGATTACGGAAGTTCTAAATCAAATCAACCATTTGGCGTGAACGCGGATTCCGGCGGTAACAAACAGCGCAAGAAATGGCCGTGATGCCGTTCTTCAGGCAATGGTAAAATCGAGTAGGGTCTTAGCGGGCGCCACGGGCGAGACCCGCTCGAGCAAAATGAGGAATTTTTCAACCAAGTCGCGCGCGGGTAGCTCAATGGCACGGTTGCTGCCTCTGGTTGCGGTCGTGGCTGGGACTTTTGCTCTTATATTTGGACTTGGCGTGGCGGCTTTCGCGGTCGATCCGCCCACTACGCCGCCCAACCACGTACACCACAGGGCACACAAGAAGGCGGTGCCGCCGCTTGTTCTTCCACCGCTGCCGGCAGGGCCGTTAGCTCAGTTGCCGATGGATCAGCTTCCTGCCGCTGCTCCCAAGGTTAAATACGAAAATGGCTTGTTGACGATCGGGGCGCAGAATGCAACGTTGGCCGACATTCTGCATGAGGTCCACACTCGAACCGGCGCAACGATTGACATCCCTCCCGCCGGGGCGAGCGAGCGCGTGGTGGTGCAGCTTGGACCGGGCGCTCCGCGCGACGTTCTCGCCGCGCTGCTGAATGGTAGTTCGTTCAACTATGTGATGCTGGGCACGGCCGCCGATCCAGCGTCGGTTGCCAGCGTGATGCTGATGGCGAAGCCGTCGGCCGGTGGCGAGGTGCAGACTGCCGTGAATACGCCTCCTCCGGCGGTAGAAACTCCCATGCCGTTCCAGCCTCAGCAACTGGGGCCGTCGGGACGCCCGATACCGAACTTCAGGGCCGGACCAACTCTGGTGCAACCCACCGCGGCGCAGCCAATTGTCGCAGATGATGATGCGGACGATGCGGACAAGGATGACGACAAGGATGACGAGTCCGACCAAACCCAACCACCACCACAGGGCCAAGCGAGTACCCAGCCGCCCAACGTGCAGGACAATAACGGCCAGGACCCTAACAACCAGCCCAACGCGGGGCCAAAGACTCCAGAGCAGATTCTGCAGATGATCCGGGATGGCCAGCGACCGGGCCCAGCGGGTGGCCAGCCTCCACAGCCGCCTCAGGATTAAGCACAGCGCGGCCAGCGACAGCCGAGTCCTATTCGGCCGATACTCAGCCGACCGATTTCAGCCAAGCAATCGCTATTATTTTTAAAATGAAGTGTGCGGGGGAAGAATTCCCTGCCCCGTTATCAATCGCCGCTGGCCTGGCTCTGATTGGGCACGAGCGCGCGGAACAATTGTGTGGGGCGCGAGGGATTGACGGCGGCCAGAAGTCCGGTGATGGCGTAATAGGATCCGAAGACCCCCAAAGCCACGGATAAAACTGCTGTGCTGCTTACCAGGAAAGCCACTAAAAGTGCGTCCACGATGAATTGGCCCTTGTGGCGGCCATTTTCGTACCGGCCGCAAAATATTAAGTTTAGCCGCGTTTGACCCCACCCGCTGTTAGCAACTACGATACGGAGTAGAGCTGCGTAATTTCACTCTCCAACATTTCTGGGGACCCGTCCACGTTACGGAAGTCCATACCAGTTTTTACTAAATGGCCATCACCAAAATTTCGGTGCGCGGGGCGCGCCAGCACAACCTGAAGAACATTGACGTCGAGATCCCACGTAACACCTTGACGGTCATCACCGGGCTGAGCGGCTCGGGGAAATCATCGCTCGCATTCGATACGATCTATGCTGAAGGGCAGCGCCGATATGTTGAGACGCTCTCCGCCTACGCCCGTCAGTTCCTCGACCAGATGGAAAGACCGGATGTAGACTCCATCGACGGCCTGAGCCCGGCGATTTCCATCGAGCAGAAAACCACCAGCCGCAGCCCGCGGTCGACGGTGGGCACGATCACCGAAATTTACGACTATCTTCGGTTGCTTTATTCCTCGATCGGGTTGCCTCACTGCCCCAAATGCGGCAATCCCATCGCGCGCCAGTCGGCGGACCAGATCGTGCAGCGGGTGATGGCGCTCACCCCGGACGATCGCGTCATGATCATGGCGCCGATCGTTCGCGGGCGCAAAGGCGAGTTCAAAAAAGAGATGGAAAAGCTCGTCCAGCACGGCTTTACGCGGGCGCGCGTGGATGGCGAACTGGTGAGCCTGGAAGACGATCTTCAGCTTGACAAGCGCAAGAATCACACCATCGAAGTCGTCATCGATCGCCTGCTGGTGAAGCCGGGCATCGAGCATCGACTGGATCTTTCGGTGTCGCTGGCGATGAAGCTCGGCGGCGGGCTGGTTCTGGTCGCAGTGGTCAATGGAGAAGAGACGCTTTACTCCTCGATGCTCGCCTGTCCCGACTGCGGCATTAACGTCCCGCAACTCGAGCCGCGCTCGTTCTCCTTCAACAGCGCTTATGGAGCTTGCCCCGAATGCCACGGCCTCGGCAGCCGGTTTGATTTCGATCCGGCGAAGATCATTGTTGATTGGTCAAAGCCGGTCCTCGATGGCGGGCTTGGCCCCGGCTCGGCGTCGCAGAATCTGATTCACGGAATAAAGCTGGTGGCTGAGGCTTACGGCATCGACCTCTCCACGCCTTTCGAAAAGCTTCCCGAGAAGATTCAGAACCTGCTGCTCTACGGAGAAAACGTGCGCGGCGGTAAGACCGGATTTTTGGGAGTGATCGGCCACCTGCGACAGAACCTGGAAGGCACAACCTCCGAGGGGTATCGCGACTACCTGCTCGATTACATGTCGGCTACCGAGTGCCCTACCTGCCATGGTCAGCGTTTACGCCCGGAGAGCCTGGCCGTAAAAGTAAATGGCATGTCGATCGCGGAATTCACCGCGCTGCCAATCGCGCGCGCTCTGGAAACCGCCCGCAAAATCAAACTGACGGGCCGCGACGAGACCATCGCCGGACGGATCCTGCACGAAATTATCGAGCGCCTCGAATTTTTGAATGCGGTGGGCCTCGGCTACCTGTCGCTGGGCCGATCGGCAGCCACGCTTTCGGGCGGCGAAGGCCAGCGCATTCGACTGGCGACGCAGATCGGGTCAAAGCTTCGCGGTGTGTTGTATGTGCTCGATGAGCCGTCCATCGGCCTGCACTCGCGCGACAACGGACGCCTGCTGGCCGCGCTCGAAGACTTGCGCGACCTTGGCAACACCGTGTTGGTCGTGGAACATGACGAAGAGACGATTCGCCGCGCGGATTACGTGATCGACCTTGGGC
>JBAWAI010000020.1:0-8116 GCA_049589215.1 Terriglobales bacterium
TCCCCATGGTTGCCTTACATTGCCTAACAGCTCTTAGTGCTTTTTGCTGCTTTTCTTCTTTGCTTTCTTTTTGGTTGCCATGGATCTATTCTCCCTTTCCATTTGTTCATGGAATTTCGCAACGCCATTCTGTTGCAACTAGTTGAATGTATAGAGTCAACGCAGAACGAAGTCAAGAGAAAAATGATCGATCGAGGCGTGCGCAACGCTGCACCAAAGTCACTTCATCTTGCTCGCGCGGAAAATTTCGCGCGCGTGTGGCAACTTCATCCTCATTTTGCGTCATCGTCTCGCGCGCGCGTCTTCATCGCGCGATTTTTCCCGCGGATGTCACCGGCCGCTTCGTTCACGACTAACACTTTGCTCTGGCCGCGCTCGCGCATCTTTGATCGCGCTTCGCCATCTATAATGTATTGCGGTTTTGCAGACGACGAATCATGTGAAGGAGCGCATTTATGCCGGGTTCAAGCGATGTTGTGATCATCTCTGGTTGCCGTACCCCGATTGGCAAATTTCAGGGAAGCCTCAGCGACATGAGAGCGCCGGAGATTGGCGCCGTGGTGGTGCGCGAGGCGGTAAAGCGCGCGGGCATCGATGCGAAGCTGGTCGATGAGTGCATCATGGGCAACGTTGTGTCGGCGGGACTCGGACAAAATCCCGCGCGGCAGGCTGCAATCTTCGGCGGACTCGCGCCCGAAGTGGGTGCCATGACAATCAACAAAGTTTGTGGCTCGGGATTGAAATCGGTGGCGCTCGCGGCGCAGGCGATCGAGACCGGCAACAGTTCGATCGTGGTCGCGGGCGGCATGGAGTCGATGACGAACGCTCCTTATTTGTTGCCGAACGCGCGCAAGGGATACCGTCTTGGCAATGGGCAGCTGGTCGATTCGATGGTGAACGACGGGCTCTGGGATATTTACAACGACTATCACATGGGCATCACGGGCGAGAATGTTGCCGAGAAATACGGGATCACGCGCGAAGAGCAGGATGAGTTCGCGGTGAACTCGCATCGCAAGGCGATCTCGGCGCAAAAGGAATGCCGATTCAAAGCGCAGATCGTTCCGGTGGAGTTGCCGGCGAAGAAAAAAGGCGCGGCGCCGGTGATCTTCGATAAAGACGAGGGGCCGCGCGAGGATACGACGATCGAAGTGCTGCGCGCGTTGAAGCCGGCGTTTAAGAAAGATGGGACGGTGACGGCGGGGAATGCTCCGGGGGTGAATGATGGGGCGGCGGCGGTGGTGGTGACGAGCGCGGCGCGGGCGGCTGAACTCGGCGCGAAGCCGATGGTGCGAATTGTCGCGCAGGCTACGAGCGGAGTCGAACCGAAGTGGGTAATGATGGCTCCGGTCGGCGCGGTAAAGACGATCTGGCAGAAGACGGGATGGAAGAAAGACGAGGTTGACCTCTACGAATTGAATGAGGCGTTCTCGGTGCAGGCGCTGGGAGTGATTCGCGAGCTGGGGCTGGACATGAATCGCGTGAACGTAAATGGCGGCGCGGTGGCGCTGGGGCATCCGATCGGGGCCAGCGGGGCGCGCGTGCTGGTGACCTTGATCTATGAGATGATCCGGCGCGATGTGCATCGCGGGATTGCAGCGCTTTGTTTGGGCGGTGGGAATGCGGTGGCTATGGCGGTGGAACGGTAGGGGGCGGCTAGACCCCTGTTGTATGTGCGAATCGGTATTCCTCAGCAACTATGCATGGCGGATTTTCGCCCATGGCCCGCGGCGAATTTCATTCTCGAACGCGCAAACGAGCCTGGTTGCTAGTTCCGAACTCCTCGCGAATTTCTGCGAGATTGCCGTCCGGTTTGGCGAAGAAATCGATGTACTCGTCATGGCTAAAAAATGCGTTCACGTAGTTAGCATGGGTCAGAATGTAGCCACCCCACCCGTTCAACATAGCGACTTGCAAAAACGACGCGAGATCTTCCGACTCGTGTTCCAAAAACAGGTGCCCCGGAGCTTCATGAAGCAATCGCTGGTCGCTGTAAGCGTGCCGTAATGTGTAATACAAATGCCAATTCTCGGTGCTAGACCAGATACCCCATTCCGTGATCCAGAGGAGGGTTGGCTGGCGGTACGTTAACGACTTCGCGATCCAATGAGCCATGGAGAAAATGCGGTGCGGCTCTTTCGGGTAGTCGAATCGTTCCACCTGGGCTTCGGGAACCGCATCCGGTTTCGGACGTTCTCGGTCGCGAAGCCAATCCTCGCATTCTACTTTTGTATAGAAACGCATTTGCACTGCCCCTATCGCACTATGCGAACGCCCGCCGCAGCGGCGGCATTTGCAAGATCGGCATCCGTCGTTGCCAATGGCAGACTATGGCTCATGGCGAGCGCCAAATATGCCGCATCGTAGTTCGTTAGATTATGTTTCTGCGCGAGCGTGGGCAAATCCAGGAGCTCGTCGGGCGTCTGGGAAGCGGCTTCGATCGGAAGACCCTTCAGTCGCGCCAGAAATCCTGCAATTTGATCGAACGTAATTCGCTTCCGACGGTTGGCCATCAACAGCCCGTTGCCGACTTCGTAGAACCATAACATCGGCACGATGGCGCGTTTAGCAGAGAGACTGGCGAGCACGTCGAGGCCATATTGGCGACCGCTCTCATCTTCCAGGAACCACTGGAGCGCCAGGGAAGCGTCCAGAACGAAGTCATTCACAGACGGTGACCTTCACGGATGAGTTGTTTAACCGAGACACCACGCAGAGGAGTGCGGTTTTTCTCCACGAAGGTCAACATTTCACGAACCGCTTCTTCCTGCTGTCCGTTATTGTCGGCGCCTTGCGAAAGTCTCCGTTCGCGCAGAGCGGAGAGGGCTTCGGCAATTACCTCTTCGGCAGACCGAAACTGACCAGATTTCAGCTGGTCATTGACGATGCGCTCCTGCTCGGGATTGAGATGGACATTCATTGTGCGGAACTCATTTGCTACTAAGTAAATGATAGCAGTTACCCGATAGCCTATACCGGCGCGGCTTCCGCCGCCGTCCCCACCGGCAAGGTAATCGTGAACGCCGCGCCTCCACCGGGGGCTGAGGCGGCTTCGATGTTTCCGCCGTGCTCGCGCATTACGGTTTTGCAGATGCTCAGGCCGAGACCTGTGCCGCGTCCGGGACGCTTGGTGGTGAAGAAGGGATCGAAGATGTGCGCGAGATTTTCGGGCGCGATGCCGGGACCATCGTCTTCAAATATGACCCACACGGAATCTGGATTGCCGGGAAGGCCGCGTCCCAGGCGAACCTTGATCGTGCCCTTCTCGCCAGTCTCGCGAATGGCCTGCTCGGCGTTGAGCAGCAGGTTCAGGAAGACCTGCATCAGCTGGTTCGGATCGGCTTCGACGGCGGGCAGAGCTGGATCCGGCGTGAAGTCGACGGTGATGTTGCTTTTGCGCAGCGGATACGTCTGCAAGTGCAGAATGCGCTGGACCAGCTCATTTAAATTGACGGGGCTGCGCCCGGGAGCCGGCGGGCGGGCGAAGTATTGCAGGTTCTGGACGATCTCGGCCGCGCGGCGCGCCTGTTGGTGCAGGATCACCACCTGCTTGCGCGCGCCTTCGCTGACGCCGCCATCCTGAAGCAGTTCGGCCATGCCCAGAATGCTGGTCAGCGGATTGTTGAGCTCATGCGCGAAGCCGCCAATCATCTGGCCCATCGCGGCCAGGCGCTCGCTTTGAATAATCTGGCGCTCAAGTTTTTTCTCTGTGGTCACGTCGCGCACGGAGATAATGACGCCCGCCGGCTTGCCCTCGGCATCGAGCAGCGGGCTGGCCATGCCGAGCATGGTGCGCGCGACGCCATCCTGATGCCGCGCCGCGTATTCGCATGAAGCGCGCGAATTCTCTCCAGCGGCCACCGTGTGGAAGAGCTTGGCGAGTTCGGGCCAGCTATGCTCGGGATCATCCACGCTTTTTCCTAGAAGCTGATCGGCTCCGTAGCCGAGCAGTTCGCGTATGCGCGGGCTGACGAAGGTGTATTTCCCTTTCAAATCGAGAACGAGGATCAGGTCCGGGAAGCTCTCCAGCAGATGGCGCCGGAACTCTTCCTGCCCACGCAGTTGGCGCTCCATCGCGCGCTTTTCGGTTATATCGACCAGCGTGCCCTGGTAGCGGACCATCCTTCCTTCTTCGATCACGCCGCTGGAAATGTCCTGGCAGACGGCGACGCCGCCGTCTTTTCGTCTGAGCTTCACTTCGCGTGTGCGCGTGCGTCCGCTCTGGCTGCCGGTGCGCCCCAGAACCGGCTCGGGCGCGGCGTCGACTTTCAGCGCGTCCGGCGGCAGATTGAGCAGCTCTTCTTTGCTCTCGTATCCAAGAATATCGACGAGCGCGGGGTTCACTTCAAGCAGCTTGCCCTCGGGGCTGCACATGTAGACGCCTTCGCGCAGGCTCTCGAAGAGCTGCGTGAAGCGCTGCTCCTTGTCGCGCTGGTCGGTGATATTGCGCGCCAGCACACTGGCGCCGGTGACATCGTCGCCCTTGACGATGGCGTTGACCATGCAGTCAAAATAAAGGCGCCGTGAGTTGGGGGGATTGGTCGGCTGGATGGCGACCACGCCCGTCCAGGTGCGCTTCTCGATGAAGCGAGAGAGATCGAAGGGCGTTTCGGTGACGGGCGGCGCGGCGAGAAAATCAGTCAGCTTGTGGCCCAGCACGGTTGTGTAGGACGCCCCCAGGATCTCAGTGACTCTGCGGTTCACGGTGCGCAGCGTGCCGTCGAGAGAGACGGCGAGAGCGACGTCGTCGAGAGAATCGATCAGCTCTTTGAAGTTGCGCTGCGAGCGCGAGATGAGTTGCCCGAGCTGGTCGAGTTGCTCTTCCGTCGGCGCAGCGCCCGAGCGTTCTTCCAGGCCGCGCAAGAGCTGCTTCAGGTCGGAGACTTCGCGCTTGCGACCGAAGGCGTAGGTGGCAAATAAAAAGGAGAGAACGAAGAGGCCAGCGGGAATCGCCCACAGCCGGTAGGGCAGATCCTTGAGCTGGTTCCACGATAAGTAGGCGACGGCTGCGGCCAGCAATACGATCAGCCCCAGCGCCCATCGCCATAGCTGGCTTTCCTCGCGTTCGAGATGGCTCGGTGGAACCCCCGAACTCTTGGGAGTGGACCCAGGAGTGGAACCGTCGTCGGGCATTCGCGAGGGCATACGTATTCACCGCTGGCCCGGAAAAGCCTGCTGCAAGGCGCACGATTTTCCGCGGATAGCTTAGCCTAGCACCGAACCGCCCTGTTAAGGCCCGACATTCGCACGCGAAGCGTTCCATCACGGTAACGGGGTGATGGCCGTCACACTCGGTCGCGTGCGCTGGGGGATAGCATGGCTCCTGCGTTGTCCTTTTCCGCGCCGTCCTCGTCGTGTCTGCAGCGTGCTTTGGAGAGGAATCCTTTGCCAGTGATGATGGCCGCTGATGGTTTGGCGGCGTTGAAAGTTGCCGCAATCTTATGCTTTATAAAACGCTGAGTGCCGCGGTCTACGGCGTGAACGCCAGTATTATCGAGGTCGAGGTCGACGTCTCCGGCATCAAGCAGAAAGATGACCGCTTCCACACCGTCGGCCTGCCCGATGCCGCGGTGCGCGAGAGCCGTGATCGCGTGCGGGCCGCGCTCAAGAATTGCGGATATGACATCCCGCCGACCGACATCACGATCAATCTGGCGCCGGCTGACATCCGCAAGGAGGGCTCCGGCTTCGATCTGCCGATGGCGCTCGGCATTTTGGGCGCTTATGGTGGGCTGAATAAAAAGGAAATTCCGGATGCGCTTTTTGTCGGTGAACTTTCTTTGGACGGCGGGCTGCGCGGCGTGCGCGGAGCGCTGCCCATTGCGCTGGAGGCCCGCTCGCGCAAGGTCAAGCGGCTCATCGTGCCTGAAGTTAACGCGCGCGAAGCCGCCATGGTCGGCGACGTGGAAGTCTATCCTCTCAAGTCGCTGATCGACGTGATTCACTACATCAACTCGGGCAACGGAGTTTCACGGCTCGAGGTCGATCGCGAAAAGCTGCTCAGCGAGGCGCAGCACTCGCATCTCGATTTCAAGGACGTGCGCGGCCAGCAGACTGCCAAGCGCGCGCTTGAAGTGGCCTGCGCCGGCAGCCACAACATTTTGATGATCGGGCCGCCGGGATCCGGCAAGACGATGCTGGCGAAGCGCATGCCGACGATCCTGCCGCCGCTGACGTTTGAAGAGGCGCTCGAAACGACTCGCATTCACAGCGTCGCCGGCGTGCTCGACGCTCGGGCGGGACTGGTGGGCGTGCGGCCGTTTCGTTCACCGCATCACACCATCTCCGACGCCGGGCTGATCGGCGGCGGCGCCATTCCCCGGCCCGGCGAAGTCTCGCTGGCTCACAACGGCGTGTTGTTCCTTGATGAGCTGCCGGAGTTCCCCCGCACCGTGCTTGAAGTGATGCGGCAGCCGCTTGAGGATGGCACGGTCTGCATCGCGCGCGCCGCCATGTCGCTCACGTTCCCCGCGCGCTTCATGCTCACGGCGGCCATGAACCCCTGCCCGTGCGGATTTCACAATGACGCCAAGCGCGAGTGCCACTGCACCCCGCCCATCATTCAGCGCTATATGTCGAAGATCTCCGGGCCGCTGCTCGACCGCATCGATATCCACATCGACGTGCCAGCCGTGAACTACAAAGAGATGCGTAGCCCGACTGAACCGGAGAGTTCGGCCAGGATTCTGGAGCGCGTGGTGCGAGCGCGGCAAATTCAGCTTGACCGTTTTGCGAGCCGGAAGGAAAAACTTTATTGCAACGCGCAGATGTCGTCGCAGAGCATCCGCAAGTTCTGCACGCTCTCCGCCGATTGCGAACGGCTGCTGGAGCGCGCGATGACGCAGCAGGGATTGAGCGCTCGGGCGCATGACCGAATATTGAAAGTGGCGCGGACGATTGCGGATTTAGAAGGCGTCGGTGAACTCGCGCCTAAGCATATTGCCGAGGCGATCCAGTATCGAACGCTGGATAGGACGTACTGGGCGTAAGGCAGCTTCTGCAAAATAGGTTCCGCCCTTGAGCACCCACTTCGCGATCCTTATACTCAGGAGCGACGGGTGTCGCGGTGGCAGATATCTCGATTGAGCAGCTCGAACTACTGTTCGAGAATATGACGCGCAAAGCCGGGTGGAATGCAACGGGCAATCTGCTTTGGGGCTACTTCTTCACGGATTCGAAACCGGTAAAACTTCAACCGCTTGCCGCCCATCTGATTAAGCTTGGTTATCGTTTTGTATCGATATACGAGACCGATGATCGAAGCACTCATTTCCTTCACGTTGAGCGAGTCGAGGCTCACACGCCGAGTTCACTGCTGAAGCTCAACGCAGAAATGAACGCGCTGGCTTTACAGTTCGGGGTCGACAGTTATGACGGCATGGACGCCGGTCCTGCGGCCTGAGTACCACCAGCCGGGCACACACGAAGGCGGCGGAATTCCTGCGGAGTACTTAATACTGATATTGCGATCTAGTCGGCGGCGGCGCCGGTTCTCGGCATGGCTGCGTTTTCAGCCTGGCGAAGACGCAGTGCGCGGTTTGAAGGCAAGCCGGCATCGCGAATTTTATAGAGCAGCGCGCGATAGCTGATGCCGAGCGTGCGTGCCGCCTGCTTGCGGTTCCAGTGGTGCTGTTGCAGAACTTTCAGAATCACTTTGCGTTCCAGTTCGCGCACAGCCTGCCGCGTAAGCTTCTTCAGCGAGACCGGGCCGTCGAACGAAATGTCCGGATTCATGTAATCCGGCTCGCGCTGTACGAGATCGGCCGTGATCGCGTCTTCGTGGCCGAGGATCACGTAGCGCTTGATCAGGTTTTCCAACTCGCGGATGTTGCCGGGCCAATGATACTTCTGCAGCACGGCCAGCGTTTCCAGTGACAGAGGACGCGCCCGGCAGTTGAATTTCCGGTTGTAGTAGTCCAGAAAATACCGGCAAAGGTCTTCGATATCGCCGCGCCGTTCGCGGAGCGCGGGCATGCGCAGGTTCACGACGTTGATGCGGTAGAAAAGATCCTGGCGGAAGGTGCCATTTTCGATCTCAGCTTGCAGATCGCGATTGGTGGCGCAAACGACGCGAACTTCAACTTTCTTATCTTCCTGCGCGCCGATACGGCAGAAC
>JBAWAI010000021.1:0-16115 GCA_049589215.1 Terriglobales bacterium
GTCCGGTAAAGCCTGGCCCGCGTACTTCGCGCTTGTTGCGGCTCTAGTCGCCTCCATGTGCGGCGGCGCAGTCGCCGAAACGCCACTCTCCATTGTGGATGATTCACTGCCGGCCCTCCACGCGGGCGAACAATTCAAAGTCGCCCTGCATGCCAATGGCGGCGCGCCGCCTTACCACTGGGCGGTCGACGGCAAGGCTCCGGAAGGTATCACGCTGGGCATAGACGGCGTTCTTTCCGGCCGTCCGGCCAAATCTGGCCCATTCACGATCGTTATCACGCTCGCCGATTCAAGCCATCCAAGCCATGCCGTGCAGAAGACCTTTAACACCGCCGTGGTTGCCTCATTTACGCTCGAATGGCTCGATCCGCCGCAGGTCCGTGACGATCGGATCGATGGCTCGGTGCAGGTTTCCAACGGCTCCACGGACGAATTCGACCTCACCGTTGTCATCGTCGCCGTTGCTGAAAACGGTCGCGCCACAGCCATCGGCTACCAGCATTTCCCGCTGAAGCCAGAGACCACCAATTTCCCGATCACGTTCGGCAACACGTTGCCGAGCGGGGCTTATGTCATCCACGCCGACGCGATTGCCGAAATCCCGGCGCGAAACAACATTCTTCGTCAACGCCTCCAGACGCCACAGCCATTGCGAGTCACGGTGGGGCCTTGATGCATCTCGAGGCTTAAGTCCGAAAAGCTTTTCGGTCACCAAGCCTGACCCGAGTACCATGGTACTCAGACTCGGCATTTCTAATATGCTATCCTCAAGATTCTGAGACATTTGCACTGTGTCAGCAGCATTTGTGCATCACAGTAATTAGGAGATATTGAGGGATTCAGTGGAACTCGCTCTCAATCTTTGCTGGCTTGCGCTCGTTTTGCCCGCTTTTCTTCTGTGGCATCGAAGGGGGGCTTGCGGCCGTTCCACTCGCGCCTCGCTACTCTTCATCTGCACGCTGGGTTGCGCGCTGGTCCTGCTCTTTCCGGTCATCTCGGCCAGTGACGATCTTCATTCCATCAGCCAGGCCATGGAAGAATCGAAACGCATTTTCCGGAGCGGCGATCGTTGCATCGGGCATTGCGGCCAGCTGTCACACTCTGACTTTTCGCAGCCGGCTCTGCCGTCGGCCGACCGTCAGCGGTTGGCCTTCGTCCGTGGCGCTACGGTTTCGTTACTATCGCCGCCTTCCCCCTCAACTTTCGTGAATGCGCGCTGGATGGGCCGCGCTCCGCCTGTGTAAGCTTCCTGTAGCCCATTTCCACAAGGTTTTGCGAGTTTATGCTGACAGGCGTGCCTGGGCAATTCTATTTACCCAGTGTGCAGGGAGTCCTTGATGTACAGGTTTCACGGTCTTGTTTTGCTGGCGGCGCTGGCCATTGTCGGCGTCGGAGCCATGCCGGCCTCCGCCCAGCAAGCTCTCACCTGGGAGCAGGTGCGCGACCGTTTCGAACAGAACAACCCTACACTTCAAGCGTACAAGCTGAGCATCGACGAATCGAAAGCGCAGGAGGTTACGGCCTTTTTGCGGCCGAATCCAAATCTTGGACTCGCCGTCGATGGCACGCAAATCGCTCCCAGTCACGGAGTCTGGCAGCCGTTCGCCGGCACGTTTGAATCGCCCAGCATCAGTTATCTGGTCGAGCGCCGCAACAAACGCCACCTGCGCCTTGAGAGCGCGAAGAAAGACACGCTGATTGCTGAGTCCGATTACGCCGATGAGGAGCGTACTCTGCTTTTCAGCCTGCGCAGCGCCTTCGTCTCCACACTTCAGGCCAAAGCCGTGCTGCAGTTGGCCAAAGACAACCTCGTCTACTACGACAAGGTGCTTAAGGTAAGTGGGGACCGCTTCAGCGCGGGCGATATTGCTCGCATTGATTTCGATCGCCTCGAATTGCAGCGTGTGCAGTATGAGTCCGACTTGCAGACTGCGGATGTCAATCTGCGCACTGCGAAAATTCAACTACTGACTCTGCTCAACGACCGGACCCCGATCGAGCAATTTGACGTGCTCGGAACCTACGATTTCAACGACCAGATTCTGCCGCATGATGAAGTTCGCAAGAAAGCGCTCGATACGCGCCCTGATCTGAGGGCCGCCCTCGAAGCGCTCGACAAGGCTCAAACCGAGAACAAGCTCGCGATCGCGAACGGATCAACCGACCCGACGCTGAGCGCGTGGTATACGCACAACTCTTCCACCAACAATCCTTTTGCCATTAATACAGTCGGCGTGAGCGTCAACATTCCTTTCCGCGTCTTCGACCGCAACCAGGGCGAAAAACTGCGCACCAAGCTCAATATCACGCGCAGCGAGAAACTGCGCGATGCCGCCGAGGCGCAGGTGTTGAGCGACGTAGACTCCGGATATGCCACCGTCGACAGCACGCTCGCTCTGCTGCGTCCCTATAAGGCCAAATACCTCGCACAATCGGTGCGCGTGCGCGACACAATTTTGTTTTCCTACCAGCATGGCGGCGCGTCGCTGCTCGATTTTCTCAACGCGGAGAGTGAATACCGGAGCGTGCAGTTGAACTATGTAAATCTGGTGGGTTCGTACTTGACCGCCGCTGCCCAACTGAACGAGGCCGTCGGACAGGAAGTGATCCAATGAAAACGAAATTCGCCGGCACGATGCTAGCAGCCGTTCTAGGCGTGTCGCTTGTTTTGCTGCTCGCCGGCTGCGACCACAAGGAAGATCCCAAAGCCGAAGCGCCACCCAAAGCCCAGGTCCAGCCCGATCTGGATGCCAACAACTTCGCCGTCGATCACCCCGATCAGTTTCCGCTGGCCACCGCGGCCGAGTACAAAGCTGCGCCTGCGCTCAACGTCACCGGCGTTGTGCAGCCCGATATTTCGCGCGCCGTGCCAGTGATCTCCATCGCCGCTGGTCGTGTCGTCGAAGTCAAAGCCCGCCTCGGCGATCAAGTCAAAAAGGGCCAGCTTCTGTTGCGGGTTCAGAGCAACGACGTATCCGGCGCCTACCAGAACTATCTCAAAGCCGTAAACGACGAGCGCCTGGTGCATCAGCAGCTCGACCGCGCGCAACTTCTCTACGATAAGGGTGCAATCGCTCAAAGCGCGCTCCAACAGGCGCAGGCTGCCGAAGACGATGCCAAGGTCGATCTCAATGCAACCTCCGAGCAACTGCGGCTCCTCGGGGTCGACAAAGATCATCCCTCTGGCATCGTCAATGTGGTTGCGCCCATCTCCGGCGTCATCACCGACCAGCAGGTTACCAACGCGGCTGGCGTTCAAGGGCTTGCCGGCCCGAATCCGTTTACCGTCGCCGATCTCTCTTACGTCTGGATCGTCTGTGACGTCTACGAGAACGATCTCGACGCCGTGCACGTCGGCGAGCCCGCTGATATTCACATCAATGCTTATCCCGGCAAGGTTCTGAAGGGGCGCGTGGATAATATTCTCTCCGTGCTTGACCCCAATCTTCACACTGCCAAAGTTCGCATCGAAGTTGCAAACCCCGGCATGTTGCGCATCGGCATGTTCGTTACTGCAACGTTCTTCGGCAAGCAGGCTCAAACGTACGCGATCATTCCGGCGACGGCGATCCTCCACCTGCACGATCGCGAATGGGTTTACGAGCCCATCGGCAACGGCCACTTCAAGCGCCTGGAGGTTGTAACCGGCAGCACGCTGCCCGACAACATGCAGCAGATAACAAAGGGCGTGAAGCCCGGCGATCAGGTCGTCTCCAACGCCCTGCCGCTACAGAACACGGTGGAGAACTGATGAGTCGGAGCAACTTTGGGAGCATCCGATGATTCGCCGTGTTGTTGACTTCGCTCTCGGCAATCGTCTGCTCGTCGTCGGCATTGCCCTACTGCTCTTTGCGTGGGGCATTATCTCTTTCGAGCGGCTGCCGATCGAGGCTTATCCCGATGTGGCCGATAATTACGTCGAGATCATCACGCAGTGGCCCGGCATCTCCGCCGAACAGATCGAGCAGCAGGTCACGATTCCGCTCGAGACCGCCATGAACGGCATCCCGCAGATCGTTCACCTGCGTTCGTTCTCGCTCTTCGGCCTTTCCGACATCAAGCTGATCTTCGACGACGATTCCGATAACGCCTGGAATCGCGAGCGCGCGCTCGAACGACTGGCCCAGGTCACGCTGCCGCCCGGCGTAAATCCCCAGATGGGCACGGACTGGAGTCCGGTCGGACAGATTTACTTCTTCACGCTGCACAGCTCGAATCCCGCCTATGATGCGATGGAGCTGAAGTCGCTTGAAGACTGGGTGGTTGAAAAACATTTCAAAGCCATCCCCAACATCGTCGACGTCGCCAGCTTCGGCGGCCCCACGCGCGAATACCAGGTGCGTGTCGATCCCAGCAAACTGATCGCCTACGGCCTCAGCCTCGCTCAAGTCGAGCAGCAGCTCACCAATAACAACGTCAACGCGGGCGGCAGTTTTATTCAGGAAGGCTTGCAGCAAATCAACGTTCGCTCGGTGGGCCTGGTTGATCGCGTGCAAGACATTGAGCGGACAGTCATCACCACGAAGAATGGCACGCCCATCCGCATCAAAGACGTCGGAGTGGTCGAGCAAGGGCCCAAAATCCGGCTGGGCCAATTTGCGCGCGCCATTCACAAAGAAGACGGAAAAATCATCGACAACGACGATGTTGTCTCCGGGATTGTTCTGCTCCGCAAAGGCGCCGCGGCGGATGGCGCGCTCGAAGGCATTCACCGGACAGTCGAAGAACTAAACGCTCACATTCTTCCTGCCGGAGTAAAAATTGTCCCCTTCATCGACCGCAGCACGCTCGTGCACTTCACGACGCACACCGTGCTGCACAACCTTTCGGAAGGAATGATTCTCGTCTCGCTCATTCTTTTTCTGTTCCTGGGAAATGTTCGCGGCGCCCTCATCGTCGCGGCCACCATTCCGTTCTCGCTGCTCTTCGCCGCCATCTGCCTCGACCTCAGCCACATTCCGGCCAACCTGCTCTCCATCGGAGCGCTCGATTTCGGCGTGCTCGTCGAAGGCGCCATCGTTCTCATCGAAAATATCGTCCATCGTTTGAGTCATTCCGAAGGCGGCGGTATCAAGACGCCTATCGAAAAAATCAGTGAGTCCTCGCACGAAGTGCAGCGGCCCGTTTTCTACGCCATCATTATCACCATTACCGCGTTTCTTCCAATCTTCACGCTGCAGCGCGTCGAAGGCCGTCTCTTTCGGCCGATGGCGTGGACCATGGCCTTCGCGCTTCTCGGCGCACTATTTTTCTCCATCGTGGTCGCTCCTGTGCTCGGAAGCTTCGCCTTCGCCAAGGGTGCAAGCGAATGGCGCAATCCGGTAATGTCGTGGCTCCTTGGACGCTACCGCGTCGGCGTGAGGTGGGCGATTCATCACCGCGCCGTTACCGTCGGAGTCTGTCTCTTCGCTGTCTCCATCGGAGCTTTTCTCGCCTTCAGCGGCGCAATTGGCTCTGAGTTTCTTCCGCATCTCGACGAGGGCGCCATCTGGGTGCGTGGCGTGCTCGCGCCGAGCACCGGTCCCGACGAAGGCATTCGCATCGCAAATCAGGCTCGCGTCGTGCTTTGCTCCTTCCCGGAAGTTCCGCAATGCACCAGCCAGGTTGGCCGCCCTGACGACGGTACCGACGCCACCGGCTTCTTCAACACCGAATACTTCGTCGACCTCAAACCGAAAGATGAATGGCGCCCCGTCTTCCACGAAAATAAGGAAGAAGTCATCGCCGCCATGCAGCGCGAGCTCGACAAGATTCCCGGCGTTGTCTGGGGATTCTCGCAGCCGATCGAAGACAACATGGAAGAGGCCGTCAGCGGCGTGAAGGGCGAACTGGCCACCAAGATTTATGGCGACGATTTAAAAGTTCTGGAAGCAAAGGCCGACGAGATTGTCGAAGTCATGCGCCAGATCAACGGGGTCGAAGATCTCGGCGTCTTCCGCGTGCTCGGGCAACCCAATCTAAACGTGTCGGTCAACCGCGATGCGGCCGCACGTCACGGCATTAACGTCTCCGACGTACAGGATGCGATTCAGACGGCGGTGGGTGGCAACGCGCTCACGCAGGTGCTGAAGGGCGAAGCGCGCTACGATCTCACGCTGCGCTATCTTCCGCAATATCGCGACACCGAAGACGCCATCGAAAATATCCGCCTGCTGGCGCCCTCCGGCGAACGCGTCTCGCTGGCGCAGCTCTGCGATATCAAAGTCACCGATGGCGGTTCAGAAATTTATCGCGAAGGGAACCAGCGCTACATTGCCATCAAATACAGTGTGCGCGGCCGCGACCTCGGCAGCACGGTTGAAGAGGCCATGCAGAAGGTCAACGACAAGGTGAAGCTGCCGCTCGGCTATACGCTGCGGTGGGAGGGAGAATACGCCAGCCAGAAGCGCGCCAACGCGCGCCTGCTTATCGTCCTGCCGATCACGATTCTTATCATCTTTGTAATCCTGTTCACCATGTTCAGCTCTTATAAGTGGACGATGCTGATTATGGTCAATATTGCTGTCGCTCCGATCGGCGGCCTGCTGGCGCTCCTCATCACGGGCACACACTTCAGCGTCTCGACCGGCGTGGGCTTCCTCGCGCTCTTCGGAGTCTGCGTGCAGACCGGCGTCATCATGCTCGAATACATCAACCAGTTGAGGGTCAGGCGACACTCCATCGAAGAGGCCGCCGTAGAAGGCGCAGTGCAGCGCCTGCGGCCGATCATGATGACGATGCTGGTTGCGACTTTAGGATTGCTGCCTGCCGCGCTGTCGCATGCCATTGGCTCCGATTCACAGCGACCCTTCGCGATCGTGATCGTAGGCGGCCTGATCGCCGCGCTGATCATGAGTGTCTTTTTGCTGCCGACTTTGTATGTCTGGATCGCGCGCGACACAGATGTTTTGCCGGAAGAAGGGGCATTTGAAGACGGTGAGCACGAGGATTAGAAGTCGCGCTCGTGAAGAGGTGCTTCGCGAACGAGGCTGTTGCCAAGTAATTGCGGGAGGTTCAAAAAACCAAGGGAGGGCACGCAGTTCGTAGCAAAAGTTTGCAAACAAAAATTAAGAGTCCCGAGGTGATGTTGATCTCATTCGTCTCGGCCAGTAGCTCGCGTTTAGACCCTTGCTGACCTCTCTCAGAAGGCTCCCTTGCGGGTATTCCCTCCGGCGATCCTCGCTCGGGCTCCGGGCTCACCGCCAACCGGATAAATCAGTTCAACGCCTCGGGACTCTATCTTGCCTTCGACAGCTGCTCCTGTTCTCCTCGACCAGCGCTTAGCTATAGACCCTTGCTCGCCTTCTCCAACTCGCCTCGCGGCTATCAGAGTGACTTCGCTTGAGCCCCGGACGCTGCACCAACCGGAAAAACTTCAGAACGTGTCAAAGAACGATTTTCTTTTTACTCCTTCTATTTTTTACGTCAATCACAATCCCGAGCTTTTAACTCGTCATTTTTCAATGGAGTGCAGCTCATGCACAGGCGCATGCCGCAAAACGGTGCAATCATCCCTTGGCTGCTGCAAATCCCGAGCATTCATGCGGTATTGTCGCGCTCTGTGCCGATGGTGATTCCTTCGACGGCGAAATTGCTTGGAGACTCCGATTGTGCAAATCCCGGTGCCAGCCTCATGAAATCTCGTGAATCGCATGCCCGAACAAACCGCTGATACCATACTCACGTGCCACCGCTTCTTGATGTACGAAACCTGACCGTCGAATTCCCCGGCGGAGCGTCCGACGCCGCCACGCCTGGTTCTCCGCGGTCGTCCCGGGGAGTAATCGCGGTTCGCGACCTGAGCTTCTCAATCAATCCCGGCGAAGTCCTGGGACTAGTAGGAGAGTCCGGCTCGGGAAAATCCGTTACGTCGCTGGCTGTCATGGGGCTGCTTCCGCCGTCCGCAAAAATCTCGGGGAACGTCGCTTTCCAGAACGGGGCGGCCCAGCCCGCGAACCTTACCACGCTCAGTCCCGACCAACTCCGTCATTTGCGCGGCTCGCGCATCGCCATGATCTTCCAGGAGCCGATGACCGCCCTCAATCCCGTGATGCGCGTCGGAGACCAAATTGCGGAAGCTGTGCGGGCTCATCATCAGGTCTCGAAGTCGGAAGCCATGCGCCGCGCGGTTGAAGGCATGCGCGAGGTCGCCATCCCGGAGCCCGAGCGCCGAGCCCGTAGCTACCCGCACCAGCTCTCTGGAGGCATGCGCCAGCGCATCATGATCGCCATGGCCATCGTCAACCACCCGCAGTTGCTGATCGCGGACGAGCCCACTACGGCGCTCGACGTCACGATTCAGCAGCAGATACTCGACCTGCTCAACGATCTGCGCCGGAAGTTCTCTCTCGCGATGCTCTTCATTTCCCACGATCTGGCGGTCGTTTCCCACGTCGCCGATCGCGTCGCCGTGATGTATGCCGGCAACCTGGTCGAACTGGCCCCGAGATCGGCGATTTTCTCCGCCCCCGCGCACCCCTACACCCAGGGCCTGCTGCGCGCGATACCTACGCTCGCGACCGATCGCAGCCATCCTCTTGCGACCATCGAAGGCACTGTTCCGCCTCTCGCCGCACTGCCACCCGGATGCCCTTTCGAGCCAAGATGTCCGGACCGTATTCCTACTTGCGCCGCCGCTCTACCGCCTCTGGTCGAAATCGCGCCGGGACACTGGGCGCGCTGCCCGGTGGTGAATCCACCTGGTAGATGAACCCATCGGAATCTGATAAAGATGTAAGACTCATGGGCACCAACCGCATTGAGGCCTTCAGCGATGGCGTCATCGCCGTCATCATCACCATCATGGTGCTGGAGCTCAAGGTGCCGCGCGATAACAGCCTTGCTTCCCTCCTCGCGATTGCGCCTCAGTTTCTTGCCTACCTGTTGAGTTTTCTGGTGGTCGCTATCATGTGGGTGAACCACCACCATCTTCTGCACGCCGCGCGCCACGCCGATGCCCGCCTGCTCTGGTCCAACAACAACCTGCTTTTCTGGATGTCTCTGGTCCCGTTTGTCACCTCCTACATGGGCAACAACTATCGCGACCCCCATGCGGTAGCGCCGTATGGCGTGATCATGTTCATGTGCGGAAGCGCTTTCTCGATTCTTCGGTCCGCCATCTCCGCCCACCACCGAGACAACGCCGACATGGTGAGCTACCAGCACCGGACACAGACCAAGAATGTCTTTTCGGTCGCGCTCTATGCGGCATCGGTTCCGCTTGCCTTTATCGACGTTCGCATTTCCTTGTTTATCTATGCCTTTGTCGCGCTCTCCTATTTCCTGCCGGAACGCAAGCTGGCGGAGTCCGACCCCAATCATCAGGAGGGAAGGTGAGCCCGTTCGCATCCCGCGGGCTGACCTGTGCGCTGATACCCGCATTCCACGCTATAATCGTGACCTTGCCGTGCGCATCCTTCTTCTCAGCGACATTCACAGCAACCTCGAGGCGCTCGACGCCTGCCTTGCCGCTGCTCCTGATCACGACCTCGTGGTCAATCTGGGAGACACGGTCGGCTACGGCGGCAATCCGAACGAGGTGATCGCGCGTGCCCGCGAGCTGGGAAAAGTCTTCGTCCGCGGCAATCACGACAAGGCCGTCAGCGGCCTGATGGATCTCGAAGACTTCAATCCAGTTGCCGGCCTCGCCACCCTGTGGACTCGCGACCAGCTCACCCATGCCAATCTCGAGTGGCTGCGCGCACTGCCGCGGGGGCCCGTTGAAGTCGAAGAATTGCCGGGCATTCAATTCGTGCATGGCTCCGCGCTCGACGAGGACGAATACATGGTCAGCGTCCGCGATGCCATCGAGCCGCTGATAACCAATGCAATCCCCATTACTTTTTTCGGACATACGCATTTGCAGGGCGGATTCATGCTCCAGGGAGAAATCAGCGAGGCCTATCGCCCCGGATATCGCACCGTCGGACAGGCCGAGACCTCGGACTGGCCGCTGCGCAAGGATTTCCGTTATCTCATCAATCCCGGCTCTGTCGGCCAGCCTCGCGATGGCGATTGGCGCGCGGCCTTCGCCATGTTCGACAGCGACGCCTGGATCGTCAGCTTCTATCGCGTGCCCTACAACCTCCGCGTGGCGCAGGAAAAGATTCTGGCCGCGAATCTGCCGCCGCGATTGGCCACGCGGCTGGCCACGGGACGCTAAAACTTCTTTATGGATACCTCTGCGGTCCACACCGCCCACGTTGACGGCGGAGCCCGAGGCAATCCCGGACCCGCTGGCTTCGGCGTTGTCATCCACGATCCTCACGGCAAGAAGGTCGCCGAACTGAGCCAGTACCTCGGCCACCGCACCAACAACTACGCCGAATACAGCGGGCTCCTCGCCGCGTTGCGCTATGCCATTGCGCATGCTATTCAGTCGCTCAAAATCATCAGCGATTCGGAACTCATGGTTCGCCAGATGAAAGGCATTTACAAGGTCCGCCATCCCGAGCTGCGCAAGCTCTATGACGAGGCGCAGCGTCTGACCGCACAAATCGAATACGTGGAAATCCGCCACGCCCTCCGCGAGCAGAATCGGAGCGCCGACGGACTGGCCAATCAGGCCATGGATCGCGGCAAAAGTTCGCCTCGTGCTGAAGCGGAGCCACATCACACTGCGGCTCCTTAAGAGCCGGGTAAGCCGGGGCACGGGGGATGTTGCTGCCCTTTGTGGTCCCCCGTGTACTCTGTGGTTACGGGTTTTTGTGAATCCGTACTAATATTTTTGAGTGCTGGCTACTTCCATCACATTCGCGCCGGATCGCGATCATGAGATTTTCGCGGTCGCGCCAGCTGCGCCGGCTGTCTTCATGCTCCGCGGCCCGGATCCAGCCACTGAGCCCTACGTCAGCAAAACCGCGAACCTAAGGCGTCGCCTTGAACGCATGCTCTCCGCGCCCGAAGCGCACTCCAGACGCCTCAACTTGCGTGACCGCGTTCTCTCGATCGAGTATTCGCTCACCGGCTCCGACTTCGAATCCGGATTCTTGCTCTACCGGCTTCTTCGCTCAGCGTTCCCGAAAACCTATGAAAAGCGCCTGCGTCTGCGGGCGGCGCCTTTCGTGAAGTTTCATCTCGAAAACGAATTCCCGCGCGCCTCGGTAACCACGCGTCTCGGTCGGCTCGGCGGCAGGAACATCTACTACGGTCCGTTTCCGACACGCACGGTGGCGGAAAAATTCATGAATGACGCGCTCGACTTCTTTAAGATGCGTCGCTGCGTCGAGGATCTGCATCCCGACCCGCAATTTCCCGGCTGTGTCTACTCCGAGATGAAGATGTGCCTTGCGCCCTGCTTCAAGGGGTGCACTGACGACGAGTATCGCGCCGAAGTCATCCGCGTGGAAGACTTCCTTAATACGCGAGGCGAATCGCTGCGGCGGCAAATATCAGTCGAACGTGATCGCGCTTCCGAAGCTCTGGCCTTTGAAGAGGCCGCAGCGATGCACGTTCGGCTCGAAAAACTGGCGCCGGTACTGCAACAGATGCCGCCGGAAGTGCAGCGCGTCGATCGGATGCACGCCCTCATCGTGCAGCAATCGGCCATGCCTGAAAACGTCGCCCTCTTTCGGGTCGATGCCGGCATGATTGCCGGCCCGCTCGCGTTCCCGGTTTCGAGTCCTGAACACGCGAAGTCTCAGTCGATGGAAGCGCGCATTCGGGAGGCACTCAATTCGAGTCCGGTCTCCAAACCGGGCAGCACAATCGAGCGCATGGAGCACCTCGCCATACTCAAGCGCTGGTGCTATCGCGGGAGCCGTAAGGGAGAGATTTTTTTTGCCGACGTCAAAAGCGAGTTGCCGATGCGACAGATTGTCCGCGGCGTCGGCCGTGTCTTTAAGGGAGAGCTGGTCGAACCCTCGCCCGCCAAAACTCTGTTGCCCGAGCCGCAACCCGACATCGATTGAATAACTATTGCTTGTTCTCGGTTCCGTCTTTTCCTTCCTCTTCCACAGCTCCCGGCATCAGGTGCTTGAGAGGATCCCGGCGTTGATCTTCGAGTTCCGGATGCGGCAGCGGTTTGCGCGGCAGCATCTGGTCGCGCATGGCCGCGTTATAAACGAAAATCGCCTCCACCGTCGCCGCCTGTTTCAGGTCGCCCGCTTGCAGCCGCTCATAGGTATCCATGTTGGAGTGGTGTGTGCGCGAACCGTAATCCATGGTGTCCTGAATAAACTGGAATCCGGGGATGCCGACCGCGTCAAATGACTCGTGATCGGTGCCGCCCGTGTTGCGCAGAGTGATGGTGGTGACGCCCAGGTCCTTCAAGGGCTCCATCCACTGCTGAAAGATGGGCGCCTCCGCGGCGTTCTCCTGCAGGTAGATTCCGAGAATTTTGCCGGTACCGTTGTCCACGTTGAAGTAACCCGAGAGTTTCTGTTGCTCCGGTTTCAGCTGAAGCGGGCCCGCCGCCTTCCGCATGTACTCGGGCAGCTTCAACTGATCGGGAGCAGTCGACAACGGCGCGAATCCGAAATGCTGTTTCACATAGCCGTTTGATCCGAACAGTCCTTCTTCCTCTCCCGTCCAGAGCGCGACGCGGATCGTTCGCCGCGGCTTCACCTGAAGCGCATTTAGAATGCGCATGACCTCCATGGCAACTACCGTGCCAGCTCCGTTGTCGGTCGCGCCCGTGCCTGACGCCCACGAATCGAGATGCCCGCCGACCATCACGACCTCATCTTTCAGCTTGGGATCCGTCCCCGCAATTTCCGCAATCGTGTCAAAACCGTGTTCGTGATCGCCGGTGAACTTGGTGTCTACATTCATCTCGATAGTGACCGGCACACGCGCTTTCAGCAGCCGATAAACGCGCCCATAATGTTCAATGGCCGAAACCACCACCGGAAATGTCAAAGCGTGATCGCGCTGGTACAGGTATGCGCCGAAGCTGCCATCGTCAAAAATTGTTCCGCCCGAACCGCCGCCATTGTGGCCATCACGGCTCGGAAGAACGACCGCCAGCGGATGCTCATCGGCGAAAAACTTGACTGCCTTCGCCTGCATCTCCCGGCGTTTTGCGCGATCCTGCATGTACTGCTCATATTCGCGACTGGGCGCTAGAGGATACTCGACCATCTTGGCCAGGTCTTTCTCATCCTCGCGCTCGAACAGTGGCTTCTCGACCGGAGGCACCTCGCGCATCTCGCCATAAAGCACGATCTTGCCTGCGATCTTGCCCTTGTACTTGTCAAAGTCTTCCGGGGTCTTCACGTCGATCCACAAGGCCGAACCATTCACGGCGCCATTTGTCGAGGGCGACCAGGGAGCCGCTTGCGCAATGAAAACCGCGGCGTCAGGTGAACTCATACGCACCCATGTGTTGAGCTGCTGCCAGCCCATGCCGAACTCGCCCCAGTCTTCAAGATGCGCGTTTACGCACCCCATGGCGGTCAGTTGGTCGCGGGTCCATTCGTTGGCGCGATGCAGGTTGGGAGAGCCTGTTAGCCGCGGTCCGATCCCATCCGCCAGCGCGGAGGCAAATTCCATGACGTGCGAATGCTTTAAGCCCTCTTCGCGGATGCGGTCGTACATTGCATAATCAAGCTCCTCTTTGGCGGGTTGAGCCTGTTCGTAAGAGGGCGTCGACGCAGACGCCGCGCTTGACGCTGGTTTTTCTTTGTTCGCACCGGCTGCCACAATCGCGAGCGGCGCCATCAGGCAAAGCACAAGAATGATCCATAACAAACGAGACGTGCGCAGAATGTGCATTTGGGTTTCCTCGATCTGGCAATGAAGAGGCAGAGTACCAGAAGAGCCTGCCAAAACCAATAATGCCCGGCTCCCTATTCTAGATTTACAGTCGAGTGCCGAACTGCCGCCAATAAGGCCGGCGGGATCCGCCTGGGTAGTTGTCAATCTGGTCCTGTTTCACGTACTCTGCCGCGCATGGCTTACAGAAGGATCTCCTCGCACGTGCTCGTCACATTCCTGTTCTGCTTCTTGTTAATGAGTTTGTTGTCACTCTCGTTCGCCCAGACGTCTGGCTCCTTTACGCTCGAACAGGTTTTAAGCTCGCCTTTTCCAAGTAATCTGGTCGCCGCCCAACACGCTGGGAGAATTGCCTGGGTGTTCGACGCAAAGGGTGCGCGCAATGTGTGGGTTGCCGATGCTCCGAACTTCGAGGCCCGGCAGGTCACGCGCTACACAGCAGATGACGGCATGCCAATCGCGGCGCCCGCACTCACTCCGGACGGACGCACTGTTGTTTACGCCCGCGGCAGCGAGGTCAACAGAGCCGACGAGGTCGCCGATCCCACTAGCAATGTTGAGAAGCCGTTGCAGCAGGTTTGGGCTGTGGACGTAGACAAGCGCGTGCCCCGCCTGCTCGGTGAAATGGGCTGCGACGAGGAAGGGTGCGAGGACATCGAGATTTCTCCCGATGGCAAGTTTGCCGTATGGGCGGCACGAAAGCAGATCTGGATCGCGTCGATTTCTGGTGATCCGATTCCCGGCCCCTCCAAAGACGTGTTTGAAAAGGCCGTTTCCAGCGCTTCCGACACCGCTGACACTAGCCAGGCCAAGGCCAAGCCGCTGACTTACGCCCGCGGCAACAACTCGCAGCCGAGGTGGTCGCCCGACGGCAAGATGATCGCCTTCGTCAGCGAGCGCGGCGATCACAGCTTCATTGCCGTTTACGAATTTGGCCATGACACGTTGCACTACCTCTCTCCGAGCGTCGATCGCGACATGTCTCCGCGCTGGTCGCCCGACGGCAGCCAGATCGCCTTTGTACGGCTGGTGGGCCGGCGCGAGAAGCGGCCTCTGATCCCGCAATTGCCGAAGCCGTGGTCGATTTGGGTATATGACCTCGCGAAAGATTCCGGACGAGAGATCTGGAAGAGTGGCGAGGGGCTGGACGACTCACTTCCGGATCTGACTGAAGATGCGTCATTCCAGTTCGCGGCGAAGAACCGAGTCATCTTCTCTTCCGAGCAGGACGGCTGGAACCACCTCTATGCCGTCAGCGCTTCCGGCGGTCAAGCCACGCTGCTGAGTCCGGGAAAATTTGAGACCGAGGACGTCGCACTCAGTGGCGACAAAACGGCCGTTCTCTATTCCTCGAATCAGGCAGTCTCGGATCCGATGGATGTAGATCGCCGCCATCTCTGGCGAGTGCCCGTCGATGGAGGTGCTCCAACGGCGCTTACGCACGGCGACACTCTGGAGTGGACCCCGATCGAGGTTGGGGGGGAAATCGTTTGCCTCGGTTCGACGGCCACGAGTCCGGCAATGCCCTATGTCGTGACCGCTCAGGGACGGGAGATGATCGCGAAGAGCGCGCTGCCGACGACCTTCCCGTCCGCGAAATTGGTTACACCGAAACAAGTCATTTACAAAACTGAAGCCGGCTGGGAGATTCACGCCCAACTTTTTGAGCCGGCCTCGCCCACGAACAAAAACGGGCACTCAGCTGGATCCGCCGACCGTCATCCCGCGCTCGTTTTCATCCATGGAGGGTCGATTCGCCAGATGATGCTCGGCTTCCACTACATGGACTACTACCACAACGCCTATGCGATGAATCAATATCTCGCGAGCCTCGGATATGTGGTGCTGGCCGTGAATTACCGAACCGGAATTATGTATGGCAGGCACTTCCGCGAGCCTGCCGATGGTGGATGGCGCGGTGGCGCGGAATACAAAGACATCGTGGCCGCAGGACGATACCTGCAAAGCCTGCCTAATGTCGATCCCAAGCGTGTCGGCCTGTGGGGCGGATCCTACGGAGGCTACCTGACCGCGATGGGATTGGCGCACGATTCAAACTTGTTCGCCGCCGGCGTAGACCTGCACGGCGTCCATGATTGGTCGTTCTACCTGCAAGACGTCCCTAAAGATTCGCCTGATCGTGACGCGGCTTTGAAGCTGGCATTTCTGTCGTCGCCTGACGCTGCGATTTCAACCTGGAAGTCGCCGGTGTTGCTCATTCAGGGTGATGACGACCGCAACGTTTCGTTTTCCGAGACCGTCGATTTAGTACAGCGGCTGCGCGCCCAGAGAGTCCACGTTGAGCAGTTGGTTTTTCCCGACGAGGTGCATGGCTTCCTGATGTGGAAGAGTTGGGTGCGGGCCTATGGAGCGACGGCGGAATTTTTTGATAGAGAGATGCGGTGAGCATGTAGGCGCTTGAT
>JBAWAI010000022.1:0-12203 GCA_049589215.1 Terriglobales bacterium
GCTGCAATCATGCCGCCGTCCGCCGAATCAAAAATCAGCACCAATCCCGCCACGTCCGGCGACTTCGCCAGTTCCTCGTAGCTGCCGTCGAGTAGTGACTTTGCGAACTCAAGCTTCGCACTTGCCCCGCCCTCTTTTTCATCCTCGCGGATTTTTTGTACCGAAATGATCTTTACGCTTTTTCCGCGGAGTGGCGCCCAATCGCCCGGAAACGGCGCCATCTCTTCGCGGCTCACCTGAAACAGGTCAGCAGCGGTCGGTGCAGCAGCGGCGACGGGCGTCGGAACATCGGGAATGCCCTCGGGCATCTCCAGGCTGGTGCGCCAGATCCAGCCGCGCGACAGGCCCGAAATGCGAACATGCACCCAATCGGCGTTGTAGTCCAGCATTTCGAACTCGTCTTGAGCATCTGCCAGAAATAAAGTTTTGCCGCTCAGGCTGGGAGACGCCACGACGGGTGTCCCCGATTTTTTTATTGCCACCAGATTTTTCGGCCGCGATTGATTTCTCACCGCATCTTCGAGGCTTGATACTTCGGCGCGCAGGTCCTGCGTTTTCTTGTCTCCCGGCGTCGCGTCAGCCGGCGGTCGCGGAATCCCTCCCTGCGTGGCCACGCCACCACCTGTGGCCGGCAAAGAGGATGGCGAAGATGCAGTCGCGTCGGTGCTCTCGGGCGCGCTCGGCAGCGGTGTTGCAGTCACTGGCAGATCTGACGAACTTGGATATCCAGAACTGGATGCAGAACCGGCATTCGCAGCTGGCCCGGCGTTTGCATTCGCGTCCGCATGATTTGCTGCGCCTGACAATTGATCGCTCAACTGGTCGAGCAGATCGGCCTCAATCCGCCCATTCGATTTGAGCAGTTGATAGCCCGAGCGCGCCGAGTTTGCATCTTTGTACCAGGCTGTAACATCCGTGCTTACGCGCACTACCGAACCGCCCGGCGTCTCGTTCACCTGTACCGCGCACTGGTAAAAGCCCCGTTGGTAGTGGCTCAAAGGGCGGTCACCTGCCTGCACGAATCCGTCAAGAGTGGGAAGATGTCCGCTCATCGCCGGCTGCAGTTGTTGCAGAGCTTTTTGAACAGAGCTTTTTGAAGCGCGAAATGTACGTTCTACCGGCGTGGTCTGCGCCCACGCTCCAACGGAAAAAAAAGCTATCGCCATGCCGGCTAATACAACCATCACCTCGCGACAGAGGAGCGACCGCCTCATGGTGCCTGCTCCAGTTCGTCACGCCGAATCCAGCCGTGCTCGCCTTCGTGAGTCTCCACTCCCAGCCAATACGAAGTCACAATCACTACCAGGACTTCGGTGCCCGGCTCGATCGTCCTCACGGTGGTAGCCGTGTGGAAGGGAGCAGACTTGAGCGGAGCCCCTGGCTTCTTTACGATCCGTTCGACTTCGCGGCGCAACCGGGCAGCACGTTGCTCGGGCGTTTCATTTGGATCTTCCGATAGCAATGAAGTGGTGGCTGATGTCCCCATCGCTACTTTGCCCGCGAAAGACTGGCCTGTCGTTCGAGGGCCGTCAGCACGGCTCGAACTTTCCGCCAGGCTCGACGCCGATGGAGTGCTCAGCAATTCCGTGTCGCTGCTACCGAGGTCGAATTCTTTCTTGGCGATGTGCTCTTGCTTTGCTTTTAGAGCATCATCCGTCTCTTTTTTCATCAGCTCCATCTGGGCCAGATGATCCTGAATGTCCTTGTACTCGCTGGATTCGACGGAGCCGTTAGATTGGTGAACGGTGTGGCGAAAATCCTCCACATAAAGCGCATCGATGCGCAGAATCGAATTCTTCTCGCCCTGCGGTTGCACGACGTATCGTACCGCGATAGTCCCGGCGTCGGCACTGTCCTTGAAATTCCAGGGGTTCAGCGCCGCCCTCCGCACCTTGTAGAAGACTTTGCCGGGCTCTTTCCAGGCTGGAAATACGGGCGTCGAAGTGGATGCCACCGCGCCGCTGATGTATTCGTCCTTGTTGTATTCCTTCGTTCCGCGAATGATACCGTTTCCCACAACGTCAGCGACCGCTTCATTGACTTCGGCTACCGGGGATGGGATGTTGATGATCAGTCCCACTCCGTACTGTGCAGAATTCTTTTCTCGAGTAAACGGGGGGATGGCAAGGAGCGGAATGGCGACCAGCAAGACGACGAAAATAGTTGCCACCCGACAGAAGCCGGGCGCGCGCCTGTCCCACAGGCATCCACTTTCAAACCCTCGCTCCCTTGGCAACACCGGCTCCTTTGACCTCGATGCGAGTCTGATACGGAGTGCGCCCGCTGTCAACCGCTGGCCTCCCTGGCGCCGCGAGTTGCCGACACCGACCAAGGGGTTGTGTGCCGCGCGAAAAAAAACTTTTTTAATCGCCCTTGCACTTTGAACGAATGCGGTAGTAATATTCCCGCGCTGGGTAGTGGTTGGACCACTTGACCGGAAAACTTTTGCGATTCTCGTAGCACCGACGCCTGCTGACGACCATGTCAGGCGTTTTATTCGCGTCGTTGTGGGGTAATGGGCACGTTCAAAATTTAGCGTAGTCTGAGGAGTGCAGCATGCGAATGTGGGCGCAGTCTCACCTCTGTCAGAAGCCGCAGTGGCTAAAGTCTCTCTTTGCCGCTGCAATCACATTGGCTATCTTGGTTCTCGGCACTAGCCCGTCCGCCAATGCCATTCCCGCCTTTGCCAGGAAATACGGCTTGCGCTGCTCCGCTTGTCATGAGAGCTGGCCGATGCTGAACTTCTTCGGTCAGAAATTCAAAGACAACGGCTACCAGTTGATGAATGATCGGGATTCACCGATCTGGCAGAATCCCGGCTATTGGCCGGTGACCTTCCGCATCACGCCCATCTGGCACCGCGTCAGCACCAGTCAGGTCGCTACTGATCAATCTACGACCGGCGTGCAAAAAATCACCTCCAGCGGTTTCGATCTCAGCGGTCTCGACTTCCACACCGGGGGCACTCTCGAGAAGAACTTCTCGTTCTATGTGCTGCCGTCCTCGGACGCGACTGCGTCCTTCCACTTTGAAACCGTGATGGCCCGAGTCGACAACATCGGCAACAGCCCATGGTTCAACGTCAAGTTCGGCAAATTCGAACTCGACAACCTGCTCTCCGAAAAGCGCATCCTGACCCTCACCGGCAATGGCGGCGTTTATCAGATCTACCATTTCATTCCGCAAGCCGACGGCAACATCTTCGGGCAAATGGGCGACAACCAACTCGGTCTTGAAGTAATGGGCCACTCCGCGAACGATCGCACGCGCTACTCTGCTTCGTTGCTTAGTTCCAATGATGGCCAGGTCGGCTTGCCCTATGGTGCCGAGTCCTACTCGGGATTCTTTACCTTCAGCCAGGCCTTCGACTTCGGGAAGCTGGGCGTCTCGCGCTTCGGCTTTTACGCGATGGTCGGCGGCGCTCCCATTGAGTGGCTGACCGGGCCTACTGGCGGTGGATTCGGTGGTTCGATTGCCGGCTCCGGTACCAACAACCAGCACTACAGCCGCGAGGGTTTCGTTGGGCAGATTTACCTCGGCGAACATGCTGACGTCACGGTCGTGACGCAGCACGGTTCGGACAATGCGTGGTTCGGCCAAGGCTACGGTGATTACATCGACGGGGTTGCCACCAACAATTACGTGCCGGGTGTTTCAACACTCCCGACCGGCTCGCAGGCGCCCACTTGGAATGGCGTGCTGATCGAACCGCATTACGTGGTCAGCCCGCAGATGATCGTGCTCGCGCGTTACGAGACCATTCGCATGTCCCAGCAGGCAGATGGTTCGGGATATACGGGCATCAATCCCCAGGGCAATGTGGGACCCTCGCCTTCCAACTACGGCAACCTCAGCACCTACACGATCGGCTATCGCTACAACCCGTTCATGACGCCTCGCGCCGGCTTTGCCTACCACGCGGAGTACAACTGGCTGCACCAGGATGGAACCGGAGTTGTAACTGGCACCAACCTGAACAGCAGCGAACTGCTGCTCGGTATTGATTTCGATTTCTAGAGAGGATAACGATGAACTCGCGATTGCTTAAAATGACGTTCTCCGTGGTGATTGCTTGCTTCTTTGCGTTGCCCGCTCTGGTTCAAGCGCAAATCACCGAGTATCAGGAAAAGGAATGGCTCAATTCTCCGGCCGCCTCCAGCCATGTCGGAAACCTCACTGGAAACGCCCATTCGGCCACCGAACCATACCGGCGCTATTGCATGGTTTGCCACGGTGAACTCGGCGACGGCAATGGAGAAAGCGCGCAATGGCTCGATCCCAAGCCGCGCGATTTCACCCTGGGCGTTTTCAAGTGCCGCTCTACGCCGACTGGCACCCTGCCTACCGATCAGGATCTGTTTGACACGATCGCGCGCGGCTTGGATCGTTCCAACATGCCACCGTGGAATACATTCTCCTCGCAAATGAGAGCGGACCTGGTGGCGTGGATCAAACATTATTCGCCGCGCTGGCAGACGGAAAAGGCGGGTGCGCCAATCGTCGTGCCGCCGGAACCTGAAGTAACGGCGGAACGGATCAAGGCTGGCCAGGATGTCTTCAACCGTGTTCAGTGCTGGAAGTGTCACGGCGTCGAAGGCAAAGCCAACGGCCCATCCGCGTCCACACTGCAAGACGATCAGGGCCGCACCATCCTGCCTTACAACTTCTCTGAAGGTGGCCGCTTCAAATGTGGCACCACCGACGGTGATCTTTACAAGATCTTCATGACCGGGCTGGATGGCACTCCGATGCCTTCATTCGCCGACAACATCAAGCCGGATGAGGCGTGGGACCTGGTTTTCTTCCTGCGCACGCTTCAGCCTTTTCACACTAAGGCAAAAGAGTTGGCGAAGGGCCTTAATTTGAAGCCCATAAATCCGAATGCACCACCACCT
The DNA here is from genome assembly GCA_049589215.1 of Terriglobales bacterium. Classification (GTDB taxonomy): domain Bacteria; phylum Acidobacteriota; class Terriglobia; order Terriglobales; family Acidobacteriaceae; genus Acidiflorens. The sequence continues at coordinate 4,896 of JBAWAI010000022.1, forward strand.
TCCCAATAGGAAGGTGGTAAAAATAGGCTCAGGAGATATCCAAATGAAGAATCGCTATAAGTTCGCCTCCACAGTACTACTGGCGATAGTTTCTGTCGCAATGGTTGTAGCTTTTGTGGGCGAGAAGGTCCGCGCCGCTGGCGACGGGACCATTACCGGCTCAGTCAAGCTTAGTGGCACTGCCCCGCATATGAAGGGCATCGACATGAGCAAAGATCCCTATTGCGTCTCACAGCATAAGGACAAGCCGGCCAGTTTGGAAAATGTGGTGGTTGGTTCGAACGGCGGCCTGCAAAACGTTGTCCTCTACATCTCGGAAGGTTTGAGCGCCGGCGCGGCGAGCGCTGTTTCCTCAGAGGAGCCGACCTTCGATCAAAAGGGATGTATGTATGAGCCCCATGTGATCGCCGTGAATCCGGATGAGAAATTCAAGGTCGTCACCAGCGACCAGACGGCGCACAACATCCACCCCTTGCCTGCTCCGGGAACCGGGAATATCGGCTGGAATCAGTCGCAACCACCGGGCGCTCCGCCGATCGAAAAGAGCTGGAAGTATCCCGAGGTCGCGATCTCAGTGAAGTGCAACATCCATCCCTGGATGCACGGCTGGCATGTGGTGGTGAAGGGGCCTTACGCAGTCACCGATGACAGCGGCAACTTCACCATCAAGAATGTGCCCGCGGGCTCGTACACAGTAACGGCATGGCAAGAGGATTTAGGAACCCAGACAGCCAAAGTTACCGTCGCTGGCGGACAGGCGGCGAAAGCCGATTTCACCTTTAAATCAAAATAGATAGTCGGTCCAAATAACGCACGCTTTAAGGGAGCCGCTGGCAATCCCAGCGGCTTCTGTAATTGGCTGGCAGACTTTGCGCATCAACGCGAGGGCAAATGGCAAAACTCTTTGCTGTGACCATCATCGTAATCGCGATCGCTTCCGCGATTCCCATTCTGCGCCACACCTGGTGGATGCCCGAGGATATCTCTACTCACGGCCAGGCGATCGATGAGCAAATGTCGGAGACCATGGCCGAGGCGGGAATTTCCTTTCTGGTTTCGCAAATCCTGCTCGGAGTATTCATCTGGCAATACGGTCGGCCTCGCCCCGGCGAAAAAATCAAGAAGTTTCCCGGCGGAGCCATGGGCGTGGTGATCGCGGCATTTCTACTCGTAGGCACTGAGGTTCTGGCGCTTGGAGCATTTGGTGCCAAGGCTTGGGCCAACGTGTACCTCACGCCCCCCTCCGCCAACGCCATGCCCGTCCAGGTACAGGCCGGCCAGTTCGCCTTCTATTTCCGCTATCCGGGTCCCGACGGAAAATTCGGTCCCCTTCACGCCGACCAGATCAACGAGTCGAACGAGAACTTCTTTGGACTGGATACCACTCACGATCAGGATTCCAAGGACGACATCGTTACTGCCGAATTTGCCATTCCCGTGAACCGGGAAATTCACTTGTTGATGCACTCCAAGGATCTCGGACATTCATTTTTTGTGCCCGAACTCCGGATCCATCAGGACTTTGTTCCAGGGCTGGATCTGTCTGTCCATTTCACGGCGACGAAGATCGGCAAGTACGAGATCGTCTGTACTCAACTGTGCGGCCTCGGACACTACAACATGAAGGCGTATCTCGAAGTGATGTCTCAGTCGGACTTTGACGACTGGCTGAAGAAACAGGCTGCCTTGCAGTAACGCTCGCCCTCGCGCGGTGGCGAGGAAATTTCCAGAGGTGGGATCCATGCACGATATGTCAGCGCAAGCCCATGCAGTTCACGGCGAACCGACAAGCTTCATCCGGAAGCACGTCTTTAGCCTCGATCATAAAGTGATCGGCAAGCAGTATTACGGTCTCGCCTTGCTGGCCGCGATCGTCGGTATGTTTCTTTCCTGGGTGATGCGCATCCATTTGGGCTGGACCAACTTCGCCATTCCGGGATTGCATTTGCTTTCCAAGAACGGCGCGCCCGGCGACGTAATGACGCCGGAGTATTACCTGCAGCTGATGACCATGCACGGCACGATCATGGTCTTCTTTGTGCTTACCACCGCACCGTTTGCCGCGTTTGGCAATTTCTTCTTGCCCATTCAGGTCGGCGCTGAAGACATGCCATTCCCGCGCTTCAACATGATGTCGTTCTGGGTCACCTTCGTCTCATTTCTCGTGATGATTGCCTCCTTCTTCGTGGCCGATGGCCCGACTCTCGGAGGTTGGACCCAATACGCGCCACTGAGTGCTGTGGGCGCGTCGGCCGGTCCTGGACAGGGACTGGGTGTAGTCCTTTGGGCCACGTCGATCGCCATCTTCTGTATCGGCCAACTTCTTGGCTCGCTCAACTTCATTACCACTACGCTCGACATGCGCACCAAGGGCATGAGCCTGTGGCGTATGCCTCTCACCACGTGGGCGTGGTTCATCACTTCCGTTATGGGCCTGACGGCTTTCGCCGTGCTCATGCCCGCTTGCATCCTCCTCATTCTCGATCACGTGGCCGGAACGAGCTTCTTCGTGCCCGCCAATACGGTTCTGAACGATCAAGTTCTGCCACACTCCGGCGGATCGACTTTGTTGTGGCAGCACCTCTTCTGGTTCTTCGGACATCCCGAGGTCTACATCGCCATCGTTCCTGCCATGGGCATCGTCTCGCACATCCTGACGGCTACCCTGAGACGCCCTCTTCTCAGCCACCGCGTCCTGGTGTACTCCATGGGTGGAATCGCAGTCCTCAGCTACATGGTCTATGGCCATCACATGTTCGTTAGCGGGATGAACCCGATCTCCTCCATAGCATTTTCCTTCCCAACTTTGGTCATCACGATTCCCGCGACCATTATTGTGCTGATCTGGCTAACCAGTCTTTACGGTTCGAGGATGCGGCTCAACACGCCCTGTCTCTTTTCCCTGGGCATGATCTCGATGTTCATCACCGGCGGCGTAAGCGGCTTCTTCCTCGCTCAGCCCTCACTCGACATCATGCTCCACGCGACCTACTTTGTGGTCGGCCACTTCCACTTCGTGATGGCGGTTTCGGCCATGTTCGGCATCTTCGCCGGCACCTACTTCTGGTTCCCGAAAATGTTCGGCCGGATGATGAATGACACGCTCGGCAAGGTCCATTTCTGGCTCAGCTTCGTAGGCGCATACTGCATATTCATGCCGTTCCATTACCTTGGCCTTGCGAGCAACGTTCGGCGCTACCAGGCCTTCGTCGACGACTACCTCCAACCGCTCATCCCGGTGCATCGCTTCATAACGATTGCGGCCATCTGCACTGGCGCCGTGCAATTGATCTTTCTCTTCAATCTCGTTCACAGCCGCTTCTGGGGTAAGCCTGCGCCAGACAATCCGTGGGAAGCGACCTCGCTGGAGTGGTCCACGACCTCGCCTCCTCCGTTCGATAACTTCGGCGGCAAGCTCCCGGTCGTCTATCATGACCCGTATCAATACGGAATCGAAGGTTCAACCAGTGACTATGTAATGCAGACCGATCCTAGGAATATTCAGTCGCAGGGTGACGAGGCGTAACGAGAGAGGATTTTGGGAGTATCAAGATGGCAACGACAGTTCAACCGCCAGCCAATCGAATAGCCCGCGATCCTAAGAATGCCTCGGGAAATGGCGGCTGGCGCAATCTGGTGCCGGCTAACGGCGATCTGCACGCGGTGCGGGAGTTTGCCCCGCCGCCCGCCTCCACCGGTATCTGGGTGTTCGTTGCCGCCGTCTGCATGACCTTCGCGGCGCTCACTAGCGCGCTCGTCGTTCGCAAAGGCGGATCCCTGGACTGGCGCCACCTCACGCTGCCCTACATTCTTTATGTGAATACGGCGGTGCTCGTGGCGAGCAGCGTAACTTTGGAAATCGCCCGTCGTAAGGTCGCAGCTTTTATGGGCGGCGTAAAGACAGGCGCGAACCCGTCTCGCTGGCTCTATGCCACTTTAGCTCTCGGCTTTGTGTTCCTGGCTGGGCAATATCTGGCGTGGCGGCAGTTGAGCGCGCAGGGTCTTTATCTTGCGACCAATCCGAGCAGTTCGTTCTTCTATGTTTTCACCGCGCTGCATGCGGTGCACCTGCTGGGCGGCCTGTACGCGATGACGCGCGTGATTCGTAAGCTCAACCAGCATGTGCTGCGCCGCGTCACGCTCGACGCCACCGCTCATTACTGGCACTTCATGGATGTTCTTTGGATTTACCTGCTCGCGTTGCTGTGGATGAAACTCTAATGATTGAACAGGAGGCTCTGTGAGCGAAGCCGAAATAGCGATGGCGCATCACCATCCCCCGGGAATGACCGTCGGGCTGCCGCCATTCGTAGTGTCTGCCAAAAAGATGGCGATGTGGCTCTTCATTATTGCCGACGCTGCCACTTTTGCCGCTTGCCTCGTGGCCTACGGATTCTTGCGCAACGGCACCGCCGAATGGCCAAGACCTTTCCACAGCATCACCAATGTCTCCATCATGACCTTCATCCTGCTTACCAGCAGCTTGACCATGTTGCTCGGCATCCGCGCCGCCAAAGCGGGAGACAAACCATCCGCCTTCCGCTGGACCATGATCACTGCCGTCCTCGGCATCGCCTTTGCCGCGTTGCACATTCGCGAGTGGCTAGGTCTGATCGATGAAGGCATGACGCTCTTCCACAATCCCTGGGGTACAGGACTTTTCGGAGCATCGTTCTTCAGCATTACCGGTCTCCACCTGCTGCACGTCACCGGTGGCGTCATAGCCTTGATCATTGTTGGTTTTCGATATACCGGCGGGCGCTACAATGCCGACGACCTTGAAGTGACCGGCCTCTATTGGCACTTCGTCGATCTCGTTTGGATGTTCGTCGTACCTTTTGTCTATCTTTTGAATCTGAGTCATTAGTGCTTTGGCACGGAGCCAACCATGGTCACTGCACCTGATGTGCAAAAACACGAACCGCCCGCTCGCTACCAGGATCCGCTAGGTCGCTATCTGGTGATCTACGTATGTATTCTTTTTCTGGCGGCCGCGCAATTCTTTATCGCCTACACGCACGTTGACGCCGAGCACATGTTCGCCCGCATGCTCTTTGTTGCCATCGCCGAGGCGGGACTCGCAGTTCTTTTCTTCATGCATCTGTGGGCCGAAAAGCGCGGCTTCCTTTTGTTCGTGTTGGTCTTCACCATTTTCGTGACACTCGCCATGCAGTATGGCTGGACCGACAGCTTTCGAATGGAGATGGGCGCGCCTTATGCGAAGAGTCAATCTTCAACGGTGGCGCCATGAGAGTGACGAAGTTAATTGCAAAGCAGATCTCACCTCGGCGGGTAATCCTGGGCTTGTGTGCAGTCGTCGTAAGCCTAATTCCGCTGTCAGCTTTCGCCCAAAGCTGTGCCCTCTGTTATACCCAGGCCGCTATGTCCGGCCGCCACATGATTGAAGCGCTGCGCAGCGGAATTCTAATACTCGTCATACCGCCCACTCTTGGATCCGTCGCGTTCCTCTTCATTATTCGGCATCGGCGCAATCAAACCCGGCGCTCAGACCCTGACGGACCTCGCCTCGATTGGTAAAGCTAGCCCCATAGCGCAAACAGTTCCTGCCCGACGTGCGCCAGCTACAACAAATACCCGATTTCATTCCACAAGCCCTGCCCCAATGATGAATCACAGATAGAAGGGACGGCGCTATGCCGCAACCCTTTTTACGTCGGGACCCCTGGGGAGGCGGCAATGATCCGGAAAATAAAGGCGGGTGAGTACCGCTTGTATTCACGGAAAATAGACGCGAAAACCGGCAAGCGTCGCAATCTTGGCACGTTCAAAACCAGGAGTGCTGCCGAAGCGCATGAGCGGGCCGTGCAGTACTTCAAGCGCCAGTAGCTTCCTGGGAATTGGCGCGAGCCGGGGCGAACCCGAGAGCAAGTCCTCGTACCAACGCCGTTACAGCACCGAATCCGCAGGCATACCGGGATAACCGGATGGAGCACCAACCCGCCGAATACTATCCTTTAATTGACGTGGATCGAAGAGCTTCATCCTTTGTCCGCCACGCAAAGGAGTTCAAGAATGAAAAATGAAATCGCGCCAATGAACTTATCGGCCTCGGAAAGCGGACTTGAGCATCTCGCGAAGCAGGGTGATGCCGGTGCTTTCGCCGCTCTATTCGAATCCCACAAAACCAGGGTGTATTCACTGTGTCGGCAATCCGCATTGAGCGGCCCCGACGCCGAGCAATTGACGCAGGACATCTTCCTCGAGGCGTTCCGCAATCTGGCGGCTAGCCCGACAGACCAGCTTGGCGATACGAGCTTTTCAGCCCATCTTCATTCGTCGGCGATGAATCGAATCCAAATGTACGAACGCAAGGTGCGCCTGAGCGCTCCGTTTCTCGACCACCTTGTCAAACTTGCCATCGAACCGGTAGGCGGTCGTCGCACCGTTTTTTCGAATGAGCGGGCGCAGTCGCGCAACAACAATAACAACCATGAAGATTCCAGTCAGTCAGCCTGGTCTTACTGGTCTTCTCTGATGGCGAGATTTGTCAGGCCTCGTCAGACGGCCAAGGCGCTCTCCTAAAGCAAATTTGTCGGAATCTCGTTTGTGCCGCACTGATGTCACGAGCAGAGTGTTTAATTTTTCGAAGAACGGGAAGCCCCAATGACAGGGAAGAAAAAGTCAGGTAGCAGGAAATACGGCAAGGCCGCTGGTAAATCCGTTGAGAGCGCGATGCGCCGCGAGAAAAAAGGGACCCTTCGCTCGGGCAAAGGTGGAAAAGGAGGTAAGGTGACCAGCCGCAAACAGGCTATCGCGATTGGCCTTTCCGAAGCGCGCAAGAAGGGCGCCAAAGTGCCGGAGAAAAAAGCGAGCTGATCTTTGGATTCACTCGCGCGGCAGTTTTTAACTCCGCCAGTTTCCCCTTAGAGAGGGGACAAATCATCTTCCTTCTGTCGTCCTCTTCTCTTCTCTAATCGCTCCTCCAGAAATTCACGTGCCAAGTCTTGTCCTCCCAGACCGAATGCGATTGCTAGTCCAAGCATAACTGCGCCAAACGCAGTGCCGAACGCGATCATGATCGTGTGCTCGGCTACTCCCAACACTTCGAAGGCCATCGACAACGTAAAGATGCTGATGAAGACTCGTATGGAAACACTCAGCAAGCGTGACGCCTGAAAGTTGGCATTAACCGCGGCCAGTAGCGCGGCGCGCGAGAAAAAGCCGGCAGCCAGTAATCCCAGGAAAAGAATTACGAGAGCCGCGAACAGTCGCGGAAGGAAGAGGAAAAACCGCGCTGTATATTCCTCCAGGCCCACAATCCCAAGTATGCTCACGCCGATCAGCACG
>JBAWAI010000023.1:0-1624 GCA_049589215.1 Terriglobales bacterium
AGATCGACGCCCCACTCCCAGTCGTCGAAGCCGATCGAGCCGGTGATGATCTGTTTGACCTCACCCGCGTAGCGGCGGCCGACCATGCCGTGTTCGTTCATCTGGCGCTGGCGCTCTTCCATGGGCAGCGTATACCAGTTCTTGTCTTCGCCGCGCAGGCGATTCATGGGATAAAAACAGAGGTAGCGGTTGGGCGGCATCTGCGGGAAGAGGCGCGGGCGCATCGCCTCTTTTTGGCGGGCGATGGTATCGGCGATGGCGGCCTTCCATTCTTCGGAGTGCGGCTCGATGCCCCGCTCGGCGAGCGCCTTGTAGGTCTTAAGGCTCGACTCGTAGAGGCCGAGTTCGATGACGGACAGATAAGACGTTTGCGGCTCAAGGAAGTCGCTGAGGCGCAGGCGCGCGAGGTCGAGTTCGGCCTGGTTGAGATCGGCGAAGGTCTCGCGGAAGTGGACCATCATCAAGTCGCCCTTGTGGCCGATAAGAGAAAAGAGAGCGGACTGGCCGTTCTGGTTGGCCTCCATTTTGCCGAGTAGCGCGGAAGCCTCGGCGGCAATGTCGTGGCGCTGGGCGGCGGGCAGGGTGCGCCAGGCGGTCCAGCGAAAGCGCATCATCTGATGCAGCGTGGCGTAGCCCTCGATGGTGAGCGGGACGGCGGGAAGCTGCGTATCGGCGGGCGCGGGAGCGTGCGCTGAATGGGTTGGATTCATGGCAGCTATTGTAATCGGTGGACTGATCAGGTCATCGGACCATCGGGTGATTGAAAGTCAAAGGCGCGAGGCTATCGAGCGATGGGGACATCTGAATTCAAAAAGATTGAGTGAAGTCAAAAGCATTTGATCTTAGATGACCCGATGGCCCGATGATCCGATTGATTTCATAGACCAGCCGACCAGGCAGTTGACCGTGGCCGGGTATCAGCCCCCGCATTGCCGCCGCACAGGGTGGTGTGCTACAAGCAGCTATATGCGGAAATGGACAAACGACCGGCAAAAGAGGCGCAAGAAGGGCGAAGGTGCGGCCAAGGAACGGCCGGCCAATGCTCCTGAGCCGCTGCAGCCAAAATATTTTGACGCCGAGATTGGCGAGAAACCGGCCGAGCGCGTAGCCGAGACCGCGCAGGCGGAGCCGGAGGTACGCGCGGCGGAACATTCTTCGGACGATCAAGCGCCGGCAAAACATTCGGCAGCGAGACGTTTGCCGGTGGAAGATGCGCCAGAGGAATCTGTTTCGCACGAGATGGACGCAACCGAGCGGCAGAACGATGAGCACGCGGGTGACACATCGTCGGCCGAGTCATCTTCGGTCGGGTCATCTTCGGTCGGATCGGTCGCAGCTTCAGGCGGAAGAGCCGTGGGGCAATCGACGAGACGATCCAGGTCGGGGCGATCGAGACGGTCGGGGCGATCGCGATCAGCGGCGCAGGCCATGACTCCGCCGGCGAGTTCTGCGCCCGACTCTCCAGCCGCAGACTTTGAACCCGCGCCCACAGAAGGGGAGAAAGAAACGCAGGCTGACTTTCAGCTCGCGTCGCGGCGATTGCCCGAACTGCCACTGGCTGAGGCCGTACAGCAGGAGATTGGCGGTCGTCCCGCGCGGCGCCGGCGCAAACGCGGCGGCCGAG
>JBAWAI010000024.1:0-20643 GCA_049589215.1 Terriglobales bacterium
CCACTGCAATGCCGAGGGCGTAGATCAGGAGATCTTTTGTCATTGTTGGAGGCGGTGAAGTTAGTTTTTATGCTCTCGCGGAGAGGGTGGGTTGTCAACCGATTCGGGTGCTCGGCCAGTGCCGGAAATAACTTTGGATTGCTGGAACGCATCGAAGGGCTTGGAAGCCGCGCCAGTTGCGGTTTCATGCGGGGCGGCGTGAGCCGCGGCAGACGAAGGTTAGTGGCAGCCGGCGAGGCGGAGTTGGCTTAATCGGCGGCCAACTCGGCGGATGGCCAAGACGACTATCGTCGGTAGGACACAAAACGCAGCAAAATATGGATCAACGTGTGCAATAAGTTGCGTGGGCCACGTTAGTGGGATTGCCATTCACCAGGTTTCATCGGTATAAATCCAGTAGAATCCGTAGTATTGCTTTTCTACCAGGCTCTCCGCACGGCTCACGACGTGCATTTTCCTAGGGGTAAATCGAAAGTAACTTAAGTAACTGCTGGAGGCGGGAATGCGTAGTATTTGTCGCAACATGATGGACTCGACCCAAATTCGTAATATTTCCGGACGCGATTATTCTCTTTATACGCGGCGTCTTGAGGTTGCGACGTGGCTGCTGGTTTCGGTTGTGGCTCTGGCATCTTTTGCAGTAGGACAGCAGTTGCTGACTAGCCGCGGAGACAACACGCGGTCGGGCGCGAATACGAATGAGATTTTGCTGACGCCTTCGAACGTGAACAAGTTGAGCTTTGGGCACCTGTTCAGCGTGCCGGTGGACTACCAGGTACTCGCGCAGCCGCTCTATGTGCCGAACGTGACCATCAATACCGGCGTATATGCCGGGACTGTGCACAATGTGGTTTACGTGGCTACGCAAATGGATTCGTTGTACGCATTCGATGCCGACAACGGAACGCAGCTTTGGTATCAGAGCGAGGTGGTTCCCGGCGGCACGCCGGCCAGCGGGAAATATCTGCCATGCGGCAACGGCGGAGGATTTCTTTATGAAGGAATTATCGGCACGCCGGTCATCGATCTGAACACGACGCCGGGCACGATGTACCTGGTGGCGAAGAGCGTTTTCAACGCGACCGTAGTCCACTACCTGCACGCGGTCGACATCACGACGGGGCTCGACCTGGCGCCGCCGGTGCAACTTGGGGCGACGAGCGTGAGCCTGAAGGGGACCGTGACGAACTTCAACAGCCTGCATCAGAAAAACCGCCCCGGGCTGCTGCTGTTGAATGGCACTCTCTATCTTGGTTTCGGTTCGAACTCGTGCAATGACAGCAATAGCGGCTGGGTGCTAGCTTATGACGCGGGTCCGGGCGACCCGAATTACCTGCAGCAGGTGGGAGCTTTCAACACGTCGCCGGACATCGGATTGACTTCGATCTGGCAGACGGGCAGCGGGCTGACCGCAGATGAAGCGGGAAATATTTTTCTCTCGACCGCCGAGAGCACAAATTATGACGTTCCGAATGGCGGGCAGAGTTACTCGGACAGCGTGTTGAAGCTGACTGCTCCACCGTGGTCTGCACAGAACCAGATTGGGCCGACTTCGCAGCCCAATCAGTATTTCAGCCCGTCGTACGTGGCTTACTTGAACTCTCACGATCTGGATGTAAGTTCGGTGGGCCCGCTGGTGCTGCCCGATCTAAGCCCAGGTCCGCCAACCTGCACCGGAACGATGAATGGAACGCCCTGTCACGTCGTGGTCGCGAGCGGCAAGGACAAACAAGTCTATGTGCTCGATCGGGACAACATGGGCGGATATTGGTCAAATCCGGGATGTCTTTTCCCGGCGACGTGCGATCCACAGATCCTCCAGGAATTTCCGCTCGTCGGAGGCACGGGCGAACTGATGGCTTCGCCCGCGTACTGGAATGGAACGATATATTTTGCGCCGGATGGCGCGCCGATCCAGGCGTACTCGGTCACGAGCGGGTCATCGCCGCTGGTGCCAGGCGTGCAAACCACGAAGAAGTATGTTGGATCACATGCGCCGTCGATTTCTGCGAGCGGGAACACGAACGGAATCATGTGGATCCTGAGCGGGAATAATCTGGATGCTTTTGACGCCGTCTCTCTCGATCTGATTTATTCTTCGACGCAATCTGGAACGCGCGACAAATTCCCTGCGCTTGCCCATTTTGCGACGCAGACAGTGGCCAATGGAAAGGTCTATGTCGCGACCCAAACCACGCTCGAGGCATTTGGGTTGTTTCACATCATGAGCATCACGGGCGGCAACAACCAGACCGCGCCGGTGCTGAGTCCGCTGCCGGCGCCGCTGCAAATCTCGGCTACGGACCCATATACAGGACAGCCGATCTCGGGCGTGACTATCAGCTTCAGTGATGGCGGCAAAGGGGGCATGTTCAATCCTACCTCGCAGGCCACCGACTCCAATGGCAATGTCAGCACGATCTATACGTTTCCGAAGAAGGCGGGTGCGTATTCTTTGACGGCTTCGGCGGCAAACTTCGGGAGCGTTGTGGCCACGGAAACAGCCACTCCGTCGAACGCTACAACAATCATCACCTACTCGGGACAAAGACAGACTGGAGCGGCCGGTACGGTGCTGCCCAACCTGCTAAACGTGCGGGCGGAAGATGCGTACAGCAATCCCGTGCCGGGCGTGCAGGTGAATTTTTCGTCCAACCAGGGAGGCGTGGTGAGCCCTGGGACGGTGATGACCAACGCGAGCGGCCTGGCGGGCACCACATTGCAATTGCCGACGACTGTCGCCAAGGTCACGGTGACGGCTTCGTCGTCTGGTCTGAAGAATGCGACGCTGGTGGAGTTCTCAGTGGCGGGACCTGCCGCTTCGGTGACGGCGACTGCGGGAAACAACCAGTCTGGGGCGGCGGGGACAACGCTGCCGCAGGCGTTGGTGGTGCTGGTGACCGACCAGTATGGCAATCCGGTATCGGGAGCCTCGGTGCTCTTTAGCGATGGTGGCGAGGGAGGAACTTTCGGTGGGGCCAATCCGGGGACAACGGGAGCCAACGGACAGTTCAGCCAGACGTACACGCTGCCTCCAGCGGCAGAGAATCTCACGATTACGGCGACGGTGCCGGGCGTGAATAATCCGGCTGTGTTTTCGGAGACGGCGGACTAAGCAACACTTCACGCGGGCGGCGGGACTCTATACGGACTAAGCGAGACGGGCCTGCCCTCGCTGAGAAGCGTCACCTGTCGTCCTCCCGTGCTACGACCTTCAACAATTGTGCTACGCTGATCTCGAGTGAGTTTATGCGAGGTCTGCCATGGCAGGGTTGAGCCGGATCGGCGTTTCGATCGATACGGAGTTGTTAGAGCGCTTTGATTCGTATATTGGCCGGAAAGGTTATGAAAACCGCTCGGAAGCCTTTCGCGACCTGATCCGCGACCGACTGGTGGAGACGGCTGTGGTGGCGGGTCACGTTGTGGGCACTGTCACGCTGATCTACGATCATCACACGCGGTTGCTGCCCGAGAAGCTCACCGACCTGCAACACGAATATCACGATGTGGTGATCTCAACCCTGCATGCCCATCTGGATCACGAGCGATGCCTGGAGGTGGTGATCCTGCGCGGAAAGTCGAAGCGCGTGCAGTTGCTCGCCGACCGCCTGATCAGTATCAAGGGCGTGCAGCATGGGCGACTGGTGATGAGCGCTCCTGAAGTGGTCTCCCGTCACAAGCACAAGCATGGTTGATGGCTGCGCACGTAGCACCAATGCACAACGCGTGCTATCTTTGGTAGCTATTGCAGTAGCACTATTGTATGAAACGTGCTATGTGGGCATCGAGTCCGGGCATCTTCTGCCTACTCGTATTTCCTTTTGCCTTGCTGGCGCAGCAGACAATTGCGATCAAGGGGCGAGTGGTCGACCCGCAAGGCCAGCCCTTGCCGGGGGCTTCGGTCGCAATCAGCGCTCGCTCGGGTTCCGGGGTACAGCAACTTGCGGGCAAAACTTCGACGAGCCCTGAAGGATTTTTCGCGTTCCGCGTTTCGCCTGTTTCGGTCGCTTCCGCCACGCAATTTGAGATCAGAGTTGAGGCGGCGGGACTCCGTCCGGTCACGGAGTTGGTCACCATCGGCCGTCTGTCTTCTGGGCCCATCGAGATCCGCATGACCCAGGTTGCTTCGGCGAGCGAACGCTTGACCGTGACCGCAGACGTGAACCAGCTCGATGTGTTGAGCCCCGATCCGGCGATGAAGGTTTTTGCTACTGAGAATCTACTGGATGCGAATCCGGGGCGGCCGGGGGCGCCGATTTCGATTCCGGGTTATCCGATCGAGACGGCATCGAGCGGCATCAAGGCACCGCAGTACTTTGCGCCGGGCGTGGCGGGCGATCATGGCGAGCCGATCGCGCAGTACATTCAGGTGGGGAGCTATCTGGTGCCGAACAATCTTTCGGCGAACGCGCACGGCAACGGCTACGCCGATCCGAATATCTACGTTGCGAGCGCGATTGAGAGCGTGCAGGTGGATGGTGGCGCGTTCAACGTGCGGGAGGGCAATCACGCGCTGAACCTGGCTGCGATCTATGGGCTGCGCTCACACCTCGATCCGTTTATTACGCTGACGGGAGACTACAGGGACATTACGGCGACGGCGGGTATGAGCCCGTCGGCGAATTCGTGGGCGGCGGTGGAGGGCTCGTTTGGTAACGGATTTCTTGATCGGCTGGAGCACCGCAGGCAGTTCAAGCTCAATGGGGGGCGGGTTATTCAAGCGGGAAATAACAAGCTGACACTGTTTGGGATTGCATACGCCGGGTACGGATATGTGGCGGGACTGAGGCCGATGTACGGGTTTAATTCGATCGATGCGGCAGCGGGATGGGAGGAGTTTCCGGATACGATTGATTCGAGGCAGAAGGAGCAGACGCACACGGCGCTGGCGGCGCTGAATGACGTTTGGAAGCTGGACGACCGTCAGGAGTTGCAGCTCTCGGGATTTTTCAGGACCTATAACCTGTCTTTGTTTTCAGATTTTGGATTGGGGCTGATCCGGCAGAGCGAGTTTCGCACCGTGACCGGCGGAAACGCGACCTATGTAAACAGAATTGCGGAGAGCTTTACGCTGCTGGCGGGGATGGATTATGAGCGCGAGGCTCCACGGCGCGACGATCTTGATCACTATGACTTCTACAATCCTGCGGCGCCGTCTTACTATGGGCCGTTTCTTAAAATCGATGGCAACAATGTGACGATCGCGCCGGTAACGCCTTACGTCGCCGCGCAGGGCGGGCTGAGCAAGTATGTTCACTACTACCTGGGCTGGCGGCGGGACGAGATCGACATCGCGAACCAGGACCTGATTACGCCCGGGAATTCCTGGAGCAAGTGGGTGGGAGTGAATTCGCCGAAGGCTACGGTCACGATTGTTCCTGAAGAGTCGCGGTATGTTCCGCTGATTGCGTTCAGCTTCGGCAAGTCGTTTTTCACGGAAGACCCTCGAGAAGGCACAGTTTTGAACGGTCCGACTGCTGTCGATCCGGTGGAGACGGCGCGGTCCTATCAGCTGGTCGCCAGCAAGACTTTCAACAAAACCGACCTTAAGCTGACGCTGGGTCATGAGACGCAGAGCGCCGAATACGGCAAGATCGATCCGGATCAGGGATTGCAGTTTGACCTTGGGCCGGGGCGCATTCGTTATGTTGCATTCTCGGTGCGGCAGAGCTTCACCCACGGAATGCTGCTGGCGACTTTCGAGCAGGCGGATGCGCGGTTGCTCGATACGGCTACGGGGTCGATTGTGCCAGAGGCTCCGCGATTGATCGGCGATCTTACCGGGACGTATCAGAAGCTGCCTTTTCATTTGCAGGCGAAAGCCGAATTCGAGTACGTGGGACAGAAGGTGGTGGGAACTTCTTGCGACGCGAGCCAACCGCTGACGGGGGGAACTGGCTATTGCCTCGGCGTGCCGAACAAGGAGTTCCGGCTGGCGGTGGCGCGGGCTTTTATGGGAGGAAGAGTTAACGTCGGCGTGAACATGATGATCGCCAGTGGCTGGACGGGGCAGACCACGGAGAACTTCGCCGCAGCGTCGGTGTACGGGCCGGGGAAGGTTGGTGTTGGCCCCGACGGACTGGTGCCCGAGGATCCGGTCGGCGAGGTGGTGGGAGTGCGAATCCCTTCGTATGCGAGCGTGAGCCTCACGTACCGTTTTGGGAAAATTCAGGCGCAATAGGCGGTGGGCTCAGGCTGGAATGTGCTGACGGCTGGCCCTGCGGCGGCTACGATTGAAAAGGTGAGGCAGGGGAAGAGGTTAATTGGGTAACCTTTCAGGTCACATTCCCAGGTTACTTTGGCGTCCCCTGCTACCAAATTGGGCCATGGCTCGGAATCACAGGGCGCATTAAAATATGCGGGTAGGCTTCCCATGAACGCGAAATGGGCGACGAGCAAGGATAGAACCTTCGGTGTTGTTCGGTCTTAGGAATGAGCTCAGGATTGGATTCGACACTTTTGATGAATTTTGCGGGCGCGGTAGTAGTATCATGCGTGCTACTTCGTCAACTGGCTCAATTTCTTATCCGTGATGTGGTCCGATTCCGGAGGCTGGCGGCTGCGCGCTCAGCTGTCGCGTGCCGGGCTACGGGCCATCCACACAGGAGCACTACTTGAACGATCGTGCGATCGGTAACCCGCCACGACGAAGACGAAGCTGGTACCGGCGGCACCTGCGCCGACGCCGCATGGCGGCTGCGGCGATTGTGGTCGTGGCCATCGCTGCCGTTTGTGCGCTTAACGTTGTGCGAATCCTCTCGTCGTCGCCCTCCGGGCGCGCGTCCCATGGAACATCGGAGTTGCAGGCCGCGCGGACCTATTTAACCCACGAGTTGGGCCTCGCTGCGCCGCCCGCCGGCAAACATCAGAGGTACGTTGCGCGAATTCCGGGAGTCTATCCGTATTCGGTTGTGCCGGGTGGGGTGAAAGATGCGGACGCTCTGCGGGCGGTGGCTGCGCATGACTCCGCAGTGGCGCGGCATTACTCGAATTTCAACTTTGCGAAGGCGCATATTGAACGCATCAGCGCGCCGCGCGAGGTCTATGTTTCGTACCGCATCCGGGACTCTATTTTTTGGACGCACAAGAAGGTTCTTCTACCGGCGGGGGAACTGCTGCTGACCGATGGCGCGATCACGGCGCGGGCGAAGTGCGGCAACCAGATTTCCGAAGTCGCGAAGCCCGATATTTCCGACCAAGAGCCAGACCAGGATGTTATGGACCAGCCGGTGGCGGCGTTGGAGCCGCCGACGGTGCCTTTTCCAATGCGGCCGCAGGTCGCCCTGCCGGATCTCGCGGCGGGACAGCCGATACCGGATTCATACGGCGGCGGATTCAGTTTCCCATACGCGCCGATACAGGCGGGCCCGCCGGTTACTGTTTGCCTGAACAAAAATGGAACGGTCGAGAAGAGTTGCGGTAGCCACCACAAACCGCCAGTGATTCCTGAGCCTCGGACGATCGTGCTGCTGGCGACGGGATTGACGATGATCGTCTGGCGGTATCGTGCGAGCCGGGCGACGGCGTAGGTTTTCAGTCATCCTCCGGACTGCCTTTTCTCTTAGACGCTCTTACCTGTGCTGAAGGGTCTCGCTTGGGCCATGCTTTCTGGCGTTGGGTTTGGGGCTTGGGCCGCCGGTGCGATCGCAAGTGGCAAACGCGGCTGCGGCGGATTAGCGTCCCAGCCACCGTGGAATTCCGGCCATCTGGGCGTATCTGAACTGCAATAGTCCTACGACTTCCGAGTAACTCCGCCATTCTTCCAACTGCTAGACTTTGAAAAGAAGCGACGTTCAGCGAGCCCATCGTGCGTCTTTGCTGCTTTTCAATCCCGCGTTCCCTCGGAGCCCTGCTGGTGGTTTCGGCGGCTGTGCTGCCGCTTTGCGCGGAGCACGGCGCGGCGCCTCAGCCTGCCACGGTGCAGGCGGGCATGGTGCAGCAAGTGACAGTGCACGAAAGCGGCGAGGCCATCGAAGTTGAAATTCAGACGTCGAGCGCGGTGTCGCCGGACACGCAGGCCATCGCAGGGCCGGATCGCATCGTGGTCGATTTCCCCGGCACACTGCCGGCGGCGCAGTTGCGGGCGCTGAAGGTCAACCGGCGCGGGTTGAAGGGCGTCCGCTCAGGGTTATTTTTCAGCAACCCGCCGATTACGCGCATTGTGCTCGACCTTGATGGTCCGCAGTCATACCAGATTTCGAGCACGGGGAACACGACCGTTGTCACACTCGCAGGCGGAGCGGCGGAAGAGCAGAGCGCGAATTCTGGTGATGGCAATGCTCGCGGGGCGCGGCTGAAGGATGCGGTGCTGGCAGCGAGGCCGAGCGCAGTGGCGCATTTCGCTCCGGCGAGCGTTTCAGTGAACGTTGCAAAGAGAAGTTCGGCTGCGCTGGTTGCGGATGCTGCTCCGAAGTCTGCTCTGCCTGCCGTTGGTATTGACGCGCAGCCGTTGCAACCGGTGGCACCGGCTCCTGCGCCGACCGTCATTGTGAGTTATGAGAACGGGATGCTGCGCGTGCATGCGGACAAGGCGACGCTATCGCAGGTGCTCTACGAAGTGCATCTGCGGACCGGGGCGGATATTGCGATTCCGGCAGGCGCGGAGCAAGAGAAAGTGAGTGCCGACCTTGGACCGGCTCCGGCGCGGGACGTGCTGGGGGAGCTGCTGAATGGGTCTGCTTATAACTTCATTTTTGTGGGCGACGAACTCGCGCTCGAACGCGTCATCCTGACGCGGCGCGAAGGCAATTTCTAATCATCACTAATCTCTAGCCCCTACGGGACGCGGCAGAGGATCACCGCTGGCCGATATCTAGCGCAGGCTGCGTGAGACGCGGCGGGCCGCGTCTCTACTCGAGTTAATTTGAGCTGGCGAGAATTCGCGACGGCGAGAGTCTGTGGCTAGCCAAAAATCTAGGGCGGCGAGATCAGGCGAACGGGCACGGCGGTTGCTCCGTTGCCATAGACGGGCGGGGTTGTGTTTGCGTTGGTGCCGCATCCTACGAGGTTGATGACTTTCGTACGGATCCCATACGCGGGATTGCCGGCGGGAGAGACAGCTCTACCGGTGGGCTGAAGAAACAACTGCACGAAGCCGATAACGGTCACTGGAGACGCTACGTCTCCACTACCAAACGGCGAGTTGTCAAAGACCGGAACCGTGACGATGGAATCGCTCACCATCGTTTGAGTCTCGGAGGTCAGGGTACCGGCTTCAACGAGCGGATTGTCATCCCCGGCCGTAAATTCAAATGGAGTTGGGGGCATTATAGTCGAGGTAATTGTGTCTCCCTTTTGGGCGGAAGTATGCGCCAGGCAGTTGACGGCATCCGCCGCTTCCTGATCCACAGCACCGTCAGGGTTCGTGTTGATATTCACTTGGCTTTGCGGAGGGCCGCCACACACAATCGGCGTAGCCACGCAGCCGGCGATACTCTTTTGGAAATTGGTTGTCAGGGTGCACGCAGGTAGCGATTGCGTCGGCGGAAGGAAACTGGTGTCGTCGCCTTGGTAATAACGCCACTCCTCTGCCGTAAGGCTTCCTGTAGAGCACGGCCCATTGCATCGAGTATGAAATCGGATGTTACCCGGACCAGCTGGAGTCTCCCAGCCTAGAAGGGCGGAATTCTTGATCGCCCCAGAAGCCGTGTCGAAAATTTGCGTGGGGCTGCCGGGGCTACTGGTCGGATCGATATTTGGCAGCAGCCAGGGCTTTACGCAACTCGGAGCAATTGGGACGCCCTGGGAATTTGAGGAGCTGGTTGCGAGCCCGGAGGGGTTGTAGGCCTCTGCCGTGGCGGATGCCGATATCGTCACTTGGGTGTTGCCCCAGATGCGCGCGAAAAAGACGGGCAGCGTGGTTGTTACTTGCACGGTGACGCACGGGTTCGGCACCTGCTGCGGCTGCGAACATGGGCTGCCGCCGTTCCCGTTAGTCGTGACGGTGATATTGCCCGGCAGAAGAGGTTGTCCGCCAACCGAATTACTCTGAGCGACAAGGGCCGCGATCGGCTTGGCGATAGCCTGTGCGTTGACCAACATTGTGGAGTCGCCTGAATCTGAGGTGGCGCCTGAATTGGCCAGGACGCGTGCGCCGGCTAGAGCGCCGGCGTCGGCGGCTAATTGGGCTTCGCTGCGGGCGGTGTAGAAGGTGACTACGTCGATCGAGAGGGCGGCCATTGCTCCGACTACGAAGAGCAGAAAGATGGCGACGAGGGTGATGATGAAGCCTTTCGGCCCGTGGCGATGGAATTTCGCTGGCCGGCCCCGT
Source organism: Terriglobales bacterium (assembly GCA_049589215.1). GTDB lineage: Bacteria > Acidobacteriota > Terriglobia > Terriglobales > Acidobacteriaceae > Acidiflorens. Next base: position 10,271 of record JBAWAI010000024.1, read on the forward strand.
TGGACGCTTTGTTTGGAGGCACGACTGGAAGTAGCTGTAGAAACAGGCCGGGCACACCGCGCGGAAATCTGTCTTAGAATCTGCATGAAGTTCTGCGTCCGACTCGAGAGCCGTCATCGAGATCGCAGGCCACGACACCTATCTTGGCCTATGCCCACTCGGGATCGCTGGGCACAAACATAGCACAACTTGGCGGGGCCGAATGAACGTGGAGATCCGGGGTAGGGACAGAACTCCGCCCTTAGAAGTGGTCGTCAACGGCAGCTTTCCGCGTCAGGAAAAAGACGAACGCCCCATCATGCCAGCTTTGTTACATTGGCGGCTTGCGGACCTTTCTGTCCCTGGACGATTTCGAATTCAACCTTATCGCCCTCTTGCAGGCTCTTATAACCTTCGCTGGTAATTGCGCTGTAATGGATGAACACGTCCGGCCCATCGTCGCGCCCCAGGAAGCCATAACCTTTTGCGTTGTTGAACCACTTTACCGTGCCTTTTATTCTTTCCACGTGCTCTCTCCTAGTTCGTCTTTCGCAGTCGTTTGGAATCTGGAGTATGCGAAATGTGCCCGCAATTGTGCGTTGCGGGGCAGGCCATGTCAAGGACAGACATCACAGTGGGCTCACTAACTTAGAGCGCTAAAGGGAGGAGTAACTTCAGCAAAGGCGGAGATAGGCGGCGTTGGCTGAGAGTGCCGAAGCGTTGATGCGGAGTTATGGCTCGTGAAGGCCGGGGGAGGTGGTGGGGAGACGGCAGACGCGTGGGCCAGATGCGGTGCTGGTTACGAATTTTCCGACAGCCAGAGAATTCCGCAGATGGTTTTGGCGTCGCGGATGCGGCCGGTTAGCGCCATCTTACGGGCGGCGGATAAGGGGAAAAGGCGAACGGCGATCCGCTCGTCGGGTTCGGGCTGGGCCTTGCCCGGTTTCAGGCCACGGGCGAGGTAGATGGTCATGGTTTCATCGAGGAAGCCGGGGCTGACATAGAAGTGCAGGATTCTCTTCCATTGGCTTGCGGAAAAACCGGTTTCTTCGAGCAGTTCGCGGCGAGCGGCGGCGAGCGGAGATTCGCCATCGTCGATGCGGCCGGCGGGCAATTCCAACATCATGGATTGTGCGGCGTGGCGATACTGGCGTTCGAGGAGAATGCGCGGCTCCCGGGCTGAGTCGTCGACCGCCAGAACTACGATAGAGCCGGAATGGCGGATGACGTCGCGGCGGGCGCGAATTCCGCCCGGCTCTTCGACTTGGTCGGTGGTGACTTGGAACACGGGGCCTGCGTAGGCCACGCGAGAAGAGAGTACGCGTGCCCTGGTCGATTTTTTGGATGGGGATTTTGCCGGTTTCGCCATAGCAGCAATATTAAGGTATGCTGCGCGGGTGAGGCGAACGGCGGGGACGTCAAGTCGGGTAGTGGCAAAGGAAAAACGGGCGAGGGGGCTTGCGGGCAAGAAGCCGGCCGTTGCGATTGTGGGTGCTGGAAGCCTGGCATCGTTTCTTGCTCCGGCGCTGCGCGAGGCGGGTTACAGGATTTCGGAGATCATTGCGCGCGCTGGTTCGCGGCCCGAGTCGATTGGGCGTGCTCGCGCGCTGGCCCGGAAGGTTGGAGCGAAGGGCGTCAGCATGGAGAGTGCCGCGCTGGATGCGTCGCTCATCTGGTTTCTGGTGCCCGACCGGCAGATTCGGGCCGCTGCTGACGCCGCGGCTGGACGCTTGGCGGCTTTGAGGCGGGGTGGTCGGGCGCCTGCTTCACCCAGGTCATTTGGGTCGGTCGGATTGCGACTTGCGTTTCATTCCAGCGGCGCGCTCCTGAGTGATGAACTGGCGCCGCTGCGAAGAGCGGGGATTGCGGTGGCTTCCGTGCATCCGCTCATGACGTTTGTCGCTCGCGCTCGGCCGTCACTGGCGCATGTGCCATTTGCCGTGGAGGGAGATGTGGCGGCAACGAAGGTGGCGCATCGGATGGTGCGGGATCTGGGAGCGGAAGGCTTCATTCTGCCGAGCGGACGTAAGGTGGCTTATCACGCATGGGCAACGATGACATCACCCTTGCTTGTGGCGTATCTGGTGATGATCGAAGAAGCGGCGCGGCGGGCCGGGTTGTCGCGTGTGGCCGCGCGACGGATGAGCCTGCCGATTATTTTTCAAACTCTGGCGAATTATGGTCGAGGCGGTCCGGGCAATTCTTTTAGCGGTCCGTTCGTTCGCGGGGACGCGGAGACGGTGGCTAAACATTTATCACTGCTGAGATCCGATCGTCTCACGCATAGCGTCTATCTTGCGTTGGCGCGGGCTGCGGTAGGGAAGTTGCCGGTCAAGAATCGGCGCGAGATGCTGCGTGTGCTGGACGAACACACGCAAGGGCCATCGTGAAGACTTTTTGCCGATTAATGCTTGGTGGTGCGGTGCGTGAACAGATGGCCGAGTTTTTCCTGCTTGGTCTTGAGGTATTCCTGCGTGTATTCAGTTGGGGGAACTTCGCAAGGCACGCGCTCGGTTACGCGAATGCCGGCATTTTCGAGGGACGCGACTTTGTCGGGATTATTTGAAATGAGCCTGACCTGCGCGATGCCGAGCGCTTTGAGGATCTCGGCGGGCATGCGGAACTCGCGCTGATCGGCCTTGAAGCCGAGGCGCTGATTGGCTTCGACGGTATCGAGACCGCTGTCTTGCAGCGCATAGGCCTGGAGCTTCGCCATCAGGCCTATGCCGCGGCCCTCCTGCTGCTCGTAGATGAGCACGCCCGCGCCCTCGCTGGCGATCATGGAGAGCGCCATTTCGAGTTGCTGGCGGCAATCGCAGCGCAGCGAGCCAAAGACGTCGCCGGTCAAGCATTGGGAATGGATGCGCACCAGCGGAGAGCCAGACTGCACGTCGCCCATGACGATCGCCACGGCCTCTTCTGTTTTTATTTCAGCTTCTGGGCCGTTGGCGGCTCGAGTGGCGAAGCCATGAATCAGGAAGTGTCCCCAGCGGGTGGGGAAATCGGCGGAGGCAACTTGCTTAACGCGCGAGGAACTCACATTCAAATTATATAGGTTCGGTTTCGCGTTTTATGTGAATGAGGGCGGACGCGCGAACGGGCCGGGCTATAGCACGTAGAGCCGCAGCATCCACCAGACCAGGAATATTGCGACAATCGCACCTGCGATATGAACGATCCAGTCGCTAGCCGTTTTTGGTTTGCCGAAGTTGAACACGATGCCATCGTAGCACGCGCTTAGACCGATGTCCGCATTGCAAGCGACAGCGATGCTTCCAGGCGCTCAAAAAGCGGTTTCAACGGTGTTGGATTTTGCCGGTCGATTAGAATGAACTTTCACGTGGATACATCACTCGCAGTCCGCGCTGAGAACGTCTCGCGCCATTATCAGATGGGCGAGGCATTGGTGCGCGCGGTGGACGGGATCTCGATCGATATTCGGGCCGGAGAATTTGTGGCCCTGCTGGGCGCGTCGGGATCGGGCAAGTCGTCACTGCTGAATCTGGTTGCGGGACTTGACCGTCCGACGTCCGGCGCCGTGATTGTCCATGGAAACGACCTGGCTGCGCTGTCGCGGGAACAACTCGCCAAGTATCGACTCCATACTGTCGGCATGGTCTTCCAGTCGTTCAATCTGATTCCGAGCATGACGCTGCTTGAAAATGTGGAACTGCCAATGCGCTTTGCCGAGGTCGATCGCGGCGAGCGTTCGGCGCTTGCGCGCCAGTCGCTCGACCGGGTGGGATTGAGCGGACGGCTATCGCATCGTCCGATGGAGCTTTCGGGCGGTGAACAGCAGCGGGCTTCACTGGCGCGCGCGCTCATCAACCGGCCAAAGTTGCTTCTGGCGGACGAGCCGACCGGCAATCTTGACAGCCGGACTGGCACGGAGATTATGCAACTTATTCAGGGATTCAATCGGTCGATGGGGATGACGGTGGTGATGGTGACGCATGAGCAGGCAGTTGCCGAGAAATATGCGGGGCGGATGGTGCATCTAGCGGATGGAAAGCTTGTCGACGATATAAGTAACGTTGCCGCGTCCATGGTCTCGTCGGGGCCGGTCGTTGGTCCGGAACCAGCCCATGGTCCGGAGTCGGAGCGCGCGCCAGAGGCGGGTGGAGGAACACGATGAAGTTTTACGATCTGGCCGACCTGGCTGTCCGCAACCTGCGCGAGTCTGTCTTCCGCAATTCGCTGACGACGATCGGCATCTCGGTTGGTGTGGCATCACTGGTCGCGATGCTCTCGCTTGGCATCGGGCTGCAGCAACTGGCTTCACGCCGACTGCAAAAATCCGGGTTGTTTGACACGGTTGTAGCCACTTCGAAGCGCGATCTGCGCAACTTCCGCGAACAGAGAGAAGAAGGACCAGCGCCGAGTGAGAGCCCGTTGCTGGATGAAACGGCGCGAAAGAATATTGCGCAGATCCCCGGCGTGGTCGAGGCCTATCCTGACATTCGGTTCGTTACGGATGTGCGCTTCGACGACAAGCCTCACTTGACCATGGTGGCAGGGGTGCCGTTCTCAGCGAAGAATAACAATGACGCTTTCGATGGCGTGCAGGGCAGTTTTTTTTCCTCGGATGCGGCTTCGGAAGCGATTCTCCAAAAGTCGTTTGCCGAAGAGTTGCTGGGCATCACACCCAAGCCGGGCACGGACACGACGAATATTGCCGACCTGGCGAAGCAACTTATCGGGAAAGAGTTGACGATGCGCTATGCCGAACGTAGATCCATTCCGTCTTCTTCTTCTTCTTCTGCAGTGGCGGCGAGCGGTTCGGTGGCGAGCGATAGTGCGGCGTATTCGGTTGTCTCTCGCGAGCAAGTGTTGAAAATCGTTGGGCTCACGGATCTCGATCCGGATAGCTTGCGCGGGGCGGCCCGGGCGCGCGTCTTCATGCCGCTCAAACTTGCGCAGGACTTGCATGTTGTGCAATCCAACCTGCGCGACTCTTCAGCCAGCGACATGCCCAGCTATACCTCGATCAGTGTGCGGGTGCAGAATCCGAATCAGGTCCCGGCCGTTGAGGATGCCATCAAGAAGATGGGGTTCAGCGCATTCTCCATCGTCGATGCGGCTCGGAGCATGCGGCAGTTTTTTGCGGTGCTTGACGGGTTCCTCGCGATCTTCGGCAGCCTTGCGTTGGCGGTTGCTTCGATCGGCATCGTGAATACGCTGGTGATGGCCATTCTCGAACGGCGGCGCGAAATCGGAATCATGAAGGCCATCGGGGCCAGCGATGCCGACGTGCGCGGACTTTTCTTCGCCGAAGCCGGGGTTATGGGTCTGGTGGGCGGTGCGGTCGGAGTCACTCTGGGCTGGGTGATCGGACGCATTATCAATTTCGGAATGAACATTTATCTTGAGCGTCAGCATTTTCCCTCGGCCCAGATCTGGTCTGTGCCGGTTTGGCTTGTTCTCGGCGCGATCGGCTTTTCCATCGTCGTCAGCTTGGTGTCGGGACTTTACCCGGCGTCTCGAGCCGCGCGTCTCGATCCAGTACAGGCGTTGCGCTACGAGTAAACTCGTCTTTATGCGCCGCCGGTTGCGATGGCTTGTCTTTTGCCTAATCCCACTCTTCGTCGGCCAGGCTTACGCTCAAGGCCGCATCGATTGCAACGCCCTGCCAAGCCACATTCTTGGCGAAGCTGTCCACTACTGCGTCATGTTGCCACCCGATTATGACACCGCAACTGCCGGCCATTCTCCGCACCACTATCCTGTGCTTTATTTTCTGCATGGGCTGGGCGACAACGAGCAGACTTTATTTAAAAGCGGCGGATGGGATCTGATCCAGGACCTTCGCCAAAAGAAACAGATCGGCGATTTTCTGGTGGCTGTGCCGGAAGGGAAGCGTAGCTTCTACATCAATTCCGCCGATGGACGCGTGCGTTACAGCGACTTCTTCGTTCGCGAATTCATTCCGTACATCGAGTCGCACTACTCGATTCGCCGCGAGCGCTCCGCACGCGGGATTAGCGGTGTGTCAATGGGCGGATACGGCGCGCTCCGGTTTGCTTTCGCCTATCCCGATTTGTTTTCATCGGTCAGCGCGGAGAGCGCGGCGCTCATGCCCGAACCGCCACGAGAGAGCAGAAACATGTCAGCGCCGACGCCGCTTGAGGCAGTGTTCGGCAATCCCATTGATGTCATTCATTGGAACGCGAACAGTCCCTTTGTACTTGCAAAACGGAACCGGGCGCAGATACAGGCGTCAGGTTTGGCTATCTATTTCAACTGCGGCGGCCAGGACGAATTCGGATTCGAGCAAGGAGCTGCGGAATTGGACCGGCAGCTTCGGGCTAATGGCATCAAGCATGAATATCACTTGTATCCAGGCAACCATGGGGCGGAGTATTTTCTGGCGCACCTGGGTGAGGTCATGCAGTTTCATTCGCGGATGTTTGCGGCAGGGAGGTAATGTTGAGGATGTGGGTCCGGCGTGCGAGTCGGATAAATTGAACCTGTGTCGGACAGTGCGTGTCTAATCAACAATGGCGAATCCTCATTCCAAGACCGGTGGTCCGCGCCCTAAGCTGGGCGCGGTTATGCCATTAGTGTGGGAGCTCGTTCGCCCGCGCCGAGGTTTGCTGGCGGTTGGTTTCGTGTTGATGGTAATTAACCGCGTGGCCTCTCTCGTGCTGCCTTACTCCACCCGCTACTTGATCGATAGCGTGATCATCAAGCGCAACATTCACTTGCTGAAGCCGCTGGTGTTTGGAGTGTTGCTGGCGACTGTTATTCAAGGAATTACTTCGTTCTCGTTGACGCAATTGCTTTCAAAGGCGGCCCAGAGGTTGATCGCGGAGCTCCGGCAGAAGGTGCAAGCCCATATCGGAAGGTTGTCGATTTCATTTCACGATTCGAATAAGAGCGGAGTGTTAGTGTCGCGGATCATGACCGACGTGGAAGGCGTTCGCAATTTGGTCGGCACGGGACTAGTGGACCTTACCGGAGGATTGCTCACAGCTGCGATCGCTCTTGTGGTTCTTTTCCGGATCAGCGCGCTGATGACCGTGCTGGCGTTTGGTTTCCTGTTGTGCTTTGGGCTTGCCCTGAAAAAAGCATTTCAGACGATCCGTCCGATTTTTCGTGATCGCGGCAAAATTACCGCCGAAGTTACCGGGCGTTTGACGGAATCGCTGGGCGGCGTGCGGGTTGTAAAGGGCTACCACGCCGAGGACCGCGAAGAGAAGGTGTTTTCGTTCGGGGTGATGCGGCTGCTCGATAACGTGATGCGGTCGCTGACCGCGACTTCAGTGATGGGGCTTTCGGCAAGCGTGCTGTTGGGCGTGGTGGGCGCCATCATTATGTATGTGGGCGCGAAGGAGATTCTGGCCGGGTCGCTGACGATTGGCGGCTTTTTTACTTATACCCTGTTTATGGGATTCCTCATTGCGCCGATCATGCAAATCGTACAGATCGGCACGCAGATCACGGAGGCGTTGGCTGGGCTGGAGCGAACGCACGAAATCTTGAAAGAACCCGCGGAAGACAGTGACCCGCGGAGAACCGTTACTCTGCCGGAGATTGTTGGCAACATCGATTTCGAGGAAGTCAGTTTTAGTTACGATGGTGCCCGGACAGTATTAAATGACGTGTCGTTTCAGGCTGCGCCGGGCACGGTGACGGCGCTGGTTGGATCGTCGGGTTCCGGCAAATCGACGACGATTGGGTTAGTTTCTGCGTTCCATGTTCCGACTCGGGGAAAGGTACTTGTGGATGGCATCGACCTAAGCACGGTGCGGCTCGATTCTTACCGCACCCAGCTTGGAGTGGTGCTGCAGGAGTCGTTTTTGTTCGACGGCACGATTCGCGAGAATGTCGTTTTTTCCCGGCCTGACGCCAGCGAAGAAGCTGTGCTGCGGGCGTGCCGGATCGCTCGGGTCGATGAATTTGCGGAGAGCTTTGCCGATCAATACGAAACCATCGTTGGTGAGCGCGGTGTGAAGCTATCGGGCGGGCAACGGCAGCGGATCTCGATTGCACGGGCGATTCTGGCTGAACCGCGCATTCTGATTCTGGACGAAGCGACGTCGAGCCTCGATTCAGAATCCGAGCAGATGATCCAGCAAGGCTTGTCTTACCTGATGCAGGGCCGCACCACGTTTGTGATCGCGCACCGCTTGTCGACTATCCGGCGCGCCGATCAGATTCTGGTGATGGAGCAGGGACAGATTGTGGAACGCGGCACCCATGAAGAACTCTATGCGCTGCGTGGACGCTACTTCGATCTTTACACGCGGCAGCATGGTCTGGAGAGCAATCTGTTTCTGGCGCCGGGCGAGGGTGATGCCGCGCCGACTGGCAGTGATGCGGCCCCGTCCAAGCAGAATGGAAATGGGCCTGCGGTGAGTGAGGTAATTCGATTCGTGGGCTAATGCCGAACTGAAGAAGACTTCGCGAAAGTGTGCGAGTCTCTTGCTTTAAGCGCCAATCCGCGGGCTACCGAAGTGAACTCGTTTCCGCCTCTGATTCGCTTCTCTCCAAATCGCGATTCGAAGATCTTTCTTACGGCTGGAACAAATGATGAACCGCCCGTCAGGAACACCATATCGACATCCTTCGGATGCACACCCGACGAGCTAAGAAGTCCATCGACGCAGGTCGCGATCTGGCCGAGCTCCTCGGAGATCCACTCTTCAAACGATGGCCGTTCGACCGTGGCTGCCAAGTCTACAAAACCGTCCGAAAAACGGAAGGTAGCGACATGGTCATTAGACAAATCGCACTTGATCTTTTGCACGGCGCGGTGGAGGTGAAATCCCAGATCTTCTTTGATGAAGTGAATGAGCGCCGCGATTTTGTCGGGTTCAAGTGACTGGGCATGAACACCCTTTAGCATATCGAGCACGTCTTTGGCTCGCAGAAGAGACAGGTGATGCCAGCGCTCCAGCTTTATATAGACCCAGCTGGGGACGGTGAGAATTTTATCCAGCGAGCGCAGTTGCGATCCGGCTCCGAGGGCTGGAGACACGAGGTGCCTGACAATTTTTGCGTCGAAGGCGTCTCCCGCAATGCCCACGCCGGCGTTGCCAACGATGTTGCCCGGGACTCTGCCTCTGCCGCGAACGTTAGGGCCGACATGAACAAGGGAGAAGTCGCTGGTGCCGCCTCCGAAATCGCCGATCAGAATAAGTTCATCATGATCGAGCGTGGATTCATAATAATGAGAAGCGGCCACAGGCTCCATTTCGAATTCGACGGACTCAAAGCCTGCTGACTCAAAGGCCAATCTAAGCCGGCCTTCTGCGTAGTCGTCGTCCTCAGCTTTTTCGGCGCCCGCGAAATGAACCGGCCTTCCGACTACAGCTGACCGGATGTCGATCTCAAATTGAAGTTCGGCTTTTTCGCGGAGGTCTCTGAGAATTCTGGCGATCAAATCCTCGAGCGTGTACCTTCGACCGAAGACTTCCGTGCCTTGAAGAGTGCGATTGGTGAGGAACGACTTGAGAGATTGAATCAGCCTGCCCTTCACGTCCGCGGAGAGATAATGCTCGATGCCTTCCGGACCAGTCCACGACTTCAAGCTATTCACGCTACCTTCCTTCACGCGCTGAAGGTATAGAAGAGAGCGATAGGAGTCAGTCAGGTTTGCCAAATACGGGAAGCTGGCGAGCTTCACGTTGCCCGAATTGTCGACGCAGGCGATTGAACTGTTGGTTGTTCCAAAATCGACGCCAATCGCGCCTTTGCGCGTCTGGGGTGCTTCAGAATGCATTCTGTAATTCTCCAGGTTGGGAGTGGCCGGTTCTTTCCTCATGCGAACCAAGTGAGGGTCAATTAGAACTTGCCGGCAGGTGTTTCTCAAGGCCGCTTTGCAGGAACTCGAGTTTACGTTTCAAATAAGGCTCGGCGTCGGGCTTCGAAAACACCGGTATTGCGACCTGAAGCCGTTTGCGAGCCTCGTCATAATCTCGTTGTCGATAGGCGATTTCAGCGCGGGCCATGGCGATGTTAGGGGCAAAATCCGGGATACCTTCCAGTTGGGCCACGCTCCTGGCATCGACTCCGTCGAGCAGAGACGCGGCTTCGTCCAGTTTACTCTGTTGAATCAGGCACTCGGCGAGGCTGCTGGCCGTTCCGCCGGTCAGTCCGGCGCGATCGCCAAAGGCTTTTCGCGATGCTTGATAAGCATTTCGCGCGTTGACCGTGCCCTCCGCGAGATGCCCGCCGCGGCACTGGGCCAGTGAGGCATCGGTGAGCGACGCGATGGAGAAGAACGATGCCGGGCCTTGCTTCAGTGAGGCGATGCGGTGCAGGAGGAGGCATTGGCAACTAAACTGAAGCGGCATGAAAACGTCGTGCCGCCGAGACCGCCTCTGCGGGTATTTGAAAATATGGTGGAGCTAGTCGGGATCGAACCGACGACCTCATCGTTGCGAACGATG
>JBAWAI010000025.1:0-11297 GCA_049589215.1 Terriglobales bacterium
ACGGAGCCGCACGTGCTGTTGCTGGATGAGCCGCTGGTGGCGCTTGATCGTCCGACGCGGTCGCTGATCATCGCCGATTTGCGGCGCTGGAACCAGAGTTACAGAATTCCAATTCTTTTCGTGACGCATAGCATCGAAGAGGTGTTTGCTCTGGGCGCGGAAGTGATTGTGCTGGACGCCGGAAAGATTGCCGCGCAGGGCCTGCCGCAGGATGTGATGCTGGCTCCGCAATTGGAGACAGTGGCGCAACTGGCGGGCTTTGAGAATGTCTTTGATGCAACCGTCGTTGGCGTGAGCGAAGAGCGCGGGACGATGACTTGCCGCATCGACCCAGGAAAGCTGGAATTAGAGACTCCGCTGGTGCGAGCCGAAATCGGATCGCATCTGCGGGTTGGGATTCGGGCAGGTGACATTTTGCTTGCGACCAAAACGCCCCGCGGATTGAGCGCACGCAACATTGTGCCGGGGACAATTCAGCGCATGGAAGAGATGGCGGGGATGGTTTCAGCGATGGTGGATTGCGATGGTACTCGGTTTGAGACGCATCTTACGCTCGCGGCGCGCGAAGCGCTTCGGTTGGCGGTGCGGACAAATGTTTGGGTGGTGATTAAGACGCATTCTTGCCATCTTATGCGGGAGTAGCCCGGCGTCATACTCCACACTACTTCTCACTTTGGTCGAAGGCAATAACCGCGACCCACTGGCCACTCGCCTTTTTCTGAAACACAATTCTGCCGCCGAGACGTCCGGCGATTTCTTCGGGCAACATGTCTTGATGGTAGCCGAAGAATCTTTCTTTAAGGCGCTGCCATGCAGTCCAATTCTCGAGGAGCGGATGGGCAGGCTGATATTTGGTGGAGAAGACCAGAGCCTCGGCGAATCTGCCCCGCACAGCTGCAGCCAGCTCAATTTGCGACGCGGTGAAGTCCTCAATGCGCAGAACCGGAATTGGACGCGTCACGTAGCCTAACCATGGGCGCGTAAGTTCGTCTGATGCCGGCCACGCGGTCAGCACGCGAGCCGTTGGATTGCTCATGGCGAGAAAGCGGCTGGCCTCAGCGTGCAGAACGATGTAGTCGCGATAGGCGAGATTGTCTTCCAGGGAAAATCCGTAGGGAGGATTGGTGAAGAGCCCCGCGATAAACGCGATGCCGAACGCTCCTGCGATCAGCGTCCAGTAAGGGGCGCGATGCCAGAGCGTTGAAACCCAGGCGAGAATGACGAGCGGAATTACCGGCAGAAGGTAGCGCGCGAGAACCGCTCCGCCGACCGCGGACATAAATAGCAAGTAAGCGAGTAGCACCGTACCGAAGGATGCCTGAATCCAGATTGCTATGCGCGGGCGAGCGATACCGCGTTCGACCTGGGGCGGACGAAGCAGCGCCAGCAACCCGGCTAATGTGAGCAAGTAAAGGCCGAAGTATCCGATGACCTGCCAGATGCGCATTGCTAACGCGAATGGAAAGCGCAGCATGTCCAGAGTCGCGGCCACGTTGTAACGGAAAAATTCTGGATTGCCGAAAAGAAAACCGGTTCTCGCGTAGTGATAGCCGAACCAGCAGGCGAGCGGAATGATGGGAAGAAGAAAGTGAAATGCGCGCGTGCGCCGGTCTGGCGGCGGAAATAGTTCGCGCGGGCGGCTCCGGCTGGCAATGCGCGCGAGTACTTGCCACACAAATAGCGCCACCGGCGCGAGGATCGCAGTCTCCTTTGCGAAGGCGGCCAGCGAAAACCACAGCACTTGTTTCCATGGCCGATCTTCCACGTAAGCGAGGAGCGCCCAGAATGTGAATCCAGCAGCGGGCAAGTCGACCTGCGCCAGCGAGCTTTGCGTGAAGAAGACCGGATAGATCGCGACGAGAGCGGTCGTGGCCCAGGCAACGGGGAGATTCGCAGCGGCGCGCGCCAGTCGAAACAACCCGAGCAATGAGAACGCCGCCAGAGCCAACATTGCGGTGCGGGTGACCAGCGTCGAATATCCTGCGACGCGCCAAGCTAACGCAAGCCATGCCAGGACCAGTGGAGGATGAGCGTTCGAGGGCGTCGACTGCGGGATGAGCGTGCCGGTCAAATACAGATCGCGCGCGGAGGGGACGTAGTAGCCGGCCTCATCCCAAAAATAGGGCAGGCGGAGGAGCGGCGCATGCAGGAGCATCAGCGTCGCGAAGAATAGAGCGAAGAGAAGAAGCTGCGTCGGCGCGGCCGAGCGCGCGGGCTTGGACCTGATTTCGAGATCGCGGTCTGGTGCGCCACCAGCCTTCAGCCGCACCGGCATCAATGAACGGGTCCGCCGGGAGCTCGCGGATCCAGTTTGATTTCACCAAAGGCGGCTTCGTAATTAGCGACGTTCTGCTGCAAGAGCGCCATGAGAGCCTTGGCTTGCTGCGGGCTAAGATAAATTCCCTGAAAATTATGAAGCTCAACCTGGCTTTCCGAACTTTGTTGCATAGTGCCGAATACGAGAAAGAAATCCCACACGTTGACCCGAATCTGCACACTGTTGGAGTAGGCATCGCGGTAGTCGGGGGTTTGGACGAACTTCACATTGGGCTGGTTCGCAGTATTCATATCGGCAGTTTACCGCGCTAGGAGCAGCTTGGGCAAAAAGGAGCGAGTCAGACGCGCGATTGTGATGTCGAATAAGTGCGACACTCCACGCCTTGAGCCGCGAGTGACAAATCTTATACACAAATAAAAAATCCGCCCCGTCTCTGTCACCAAGAGGCAAGGGCGGACTTTATTCACCACTTCACGACAACGCCGTGAAGCGCCGGCGCTGGCGCTAGTTTGTTATTTCCTTCCGCCACGCTCCGGTGCCGGTGGAGGCGAATACCTTTGCTGTAACTGCTGACGCTGCTGGGTGTGCTTTTGCACCATTTCGTTGGTTTGTTGTTGATGCCGCTGCTCGACCTGCGTCTTTTTGGCGTCGTCGGCATTCTGCTTGGCTAATTTTGCGTGTTCTTTATCTTGTTGCTGCTGCAGTTTCTGGCGCTCCTGGGTTTGCTTGGCGATCAGCTTGTCCTGATCTCTCTGATATTTCTGGTCGTTCTTGGCATTCCCGGTGTTGGGAGTGGCACGCTCGATCGGCGCGAGGTCGTTGGGGTGAACGGCGTGCGTTCCACCCGCGGTTGCGGCATGACTTGGATGAGGTGTGTACTCGCCGCCAGCCTCTCGCGAGGCCACTGCGCCGCTCTTGAAATCTCCTGGGCGGGCAGTCGCCGCAATAGCCGGCTTGCCATGATTGGCGGACGCTCGCATCTCGGGGTTTCCGCGAGCCGCATTGATATGTTGCGTTTGGGCGGCTACTGGCCCGACATGACGTGCGCGGGACGCAGCCTCCTCTTGCGCAGTGGGACGCGCTGTAATTCCACCCTCGCCGCCGTTGTAGCTGACATGGTTGACGACATTGTGTTCCACCGTCTGGTTGTAGACGTTATGGATGTTCTCAACATTAATATTCAGCACGGCACGGTTGTAGAAGAAGTGTCCGCCTTCCCAGCGGCCGCCGACGAAACCCGTGCCGAAATAGCCGAAGCCATAATCGATTCCGCCATAGAAACCGATCTCGGGACCCCAATAGCCGTCATAAAAAAGGAACGCGCCGTTATCCCAGCCCCAGTAAGGCGGAGTCCAGAAGAAGCCGACTTCGGGCGCCAGTATCCAGGTGCCAGGGATCCAATAGTAATCGTCAAAATCGGCATCCCAGCCCCAATAGCCGGGCGTCCAGAGATAACCGTCGCCGGGGCAAAGTGGCTGATCGTAGACGGGGAGCGCCGGCGGACCGAAGCCAACTGAAATCCGAACCTGGGCCGGCGATGGCGCACTCATGGCTGCAGAGAGGGCTAACACGGCGAGTGTGAACAACACCGTATGGAGGGAGAAAATCTTACGCATGTGTTCCTCTTGCCGGTTCCTACGCTAACCCGGTACTGCGTTCTTCGGCTGCGGGCGGCGTGGAGTGAACGGCAGAACTATACAAAGACGCTAAATTGTTGCTTAAGGTTGGTTATCCTACTCCTGCGAAGTTAAAAAAGCTCGCTCTTTGTTTCTTTTCGGTTCGTAGAAAATTTTTTTAACGTCCCTTCAATGAGTTACATATAACCACCCAAATTAAGGATTGACACGATTTTGCCGAAGGATTACTGTAGCTCCTCTTGGCGAACAAAAGGCGAATCTAACTTCCCGTTTATGTTGTCGAAAACCCAAATCTTGAACGCGCAGATCAGAGCGCAGATTGAAGAGAAACTGCCTTCCGCTTTCACCGTGTACCGGCGTCAGGAGGGGGGCAGCATTCCAACTGGCATCGCACAAATCGAGGAGGCCGTGCAGGGCGTTCCGCTGCATGCCTTGACTGAAATTTGCGGCAGCAATCTGGCTTCCTCGGGCAAAACTTCAGTGCTTACTTCCCTGCTGGCGCAGGCGACGCGCAATCATTTTTGCGCGCTGGTGGATGCCGGGGATTCGTTCGATCCTGCCTCGGGACATGCGGCTGGAATTTATTTGCCGCGACTGCTTTGGGTGCGCTGCGGGAAAAGCCGGGTAAAGCTGCCGCCACTCGAACAGGCTTTTAAAGTAGCCGACGTTTTGTTGCAAAGCGGCGGCTTTGGACTAATCGCCGTGAACCTGAGCGGGGTCCCTGAACGAGTTGTGCGCAAAGTGCCGCTGAGTTCGTGGTTCCGCTTCAGCCGGGTGATCGAAAAATTTCCGGCGGCGCTGGTTTTTGTCGCGGAGGAGCCGCACGCCACCAGTTGCGCAGGGCTGGTATTACGCGTGGGGATCGACGCCGGCGCGGTTCCGTTTACTGGAAATCTGCTCACGCAATTGAACCTCAAGGTTGAAGTGGTACGCGGGCAAGGAAAGAAACCGGTTCGTTCGGAAAAATATATGGAAAGGACTGGGCTTTCTCTGCGGATGCAATGGGCCTGATGCCTGAGCGAAATTGTGCGGTGAGAATGCCGTTGAAGGTTATTGATGTTTGCCTGCTTTTATATTCCGGATTTCGCGGTGCAAGCCGCATTGCTGCCGGAACCGGCCGAGACGAGGGCGGCGCTACGGGCGTCTCCCCTGGCGATTCTTGACGGGCCGGCGAGCTTGCCGCGAGTCTTCGCCACCAACTTGGCAGCCCGGCGCGCGGGCATTCAACCCGGCATGACCAAGCTGCAAGTCGAGACCTATGGCGTGGTGTCGCTCCGCAAGCGCTCACTCGTCGAAGAAGATTCTGCGCAAGCTGCGCTGGTGAATTTTGCGGATACATTTTCTCCGCGAGTGGAATCGACTTGTCCGGGCGCGGTCATCCTGGATATGGCCGGAATGGAAAAACTGTTGGGGTCTTGGCCGAAAGCCGCGCGCAACATGACTGCGCGGGCGGCAGATATTGGATTTGATCTTCGTATTGCGATGGCCGCGAATCCGGATACGGCGTTTCTGGCGGCGCGAGGTTTTTCCGCGAACTATGTTTCGCGACCCCGCCCAGGTCGAGGCCCTCAGCAAGCATCCTCTGCTTGCTCGGGTGACAACTTTGCCTGGACGGGGATTTTTATTCCAGCCGGTGAAGAGGCTGAGCAACTGGCGCCGCTGGCCGTGGATGTGCTGCCGATTTCGCCTGAAATGCTGGAGATCGTGAATGGCTGGGGGATTCGGACATTTCAATCGCTGGCTGCGTTGCCTACGGTGGCGGTTGTCGAGCGTTTGGGGCAAGAGGGTTTGTATCTGCAAAAGCTGGCGCGTGGAGAGATCAACCGGCCGCTGTTGACCGTTGAGCAGGGCGCAGAATTCGTCGCGAGTTTTGAATTCGACGATCCGGTTGAGACTCTCGAATCGCTCTTTTTTATCCTGAACCGATTGCTGCAAGAACTTTGCTCAAAATTGCTCTCCGCTGCATTGGCGGCGCAGGAGCTGCGGTTGACAGCCGAACTGGAGATTCGGCAAACAGTGCGGCAGATTCCGAGGGACAGAAAAGAAGAAGAACAGTATCGGCATGAGTGGAAGCTGCCGGTGCCAACGCAGGATCGAAATATTCTTCTCGGATTGGTTCGGCTCGAGCTTGAGAAGACTACGTTCTCGGCTCCAGTTCGGAGTCTGAGCATGGAAGTTATTCCCGTAAAGCCGCGTGTGGCGCAGGAACAATTTTTTGCGCCGCCGTCACCCGAGGCGGAGAAACTGGAGATCACGCTGGAGCGGATTCGCGGAGTTGTCGGCGGTGCCGACGTCGATGGGGCCGCTTGCGTAGGGTCACCTTGTCTGGTGGATACGCACCGGCCGGGCTGCTTTACGCTTCGGCATTTTTCCAGCATTGACGATGGCGGAAATGATCATGCGAATTTGCCGTCGGCGGCTGCACCCGTGATTGCGCTGCGAATTTTTCGGCCAGCGATTGAGACTGCTGTAGAACTTGACGGGGCCAAGCCGCATTTTGTGCATCTCTGGAGCCGGCACCGGCGTGTGATGGCTGCTTCCGGGCCATGGGCGTGTTCCGGCGATTGGTGGAACGGCTCGGCCTGGATGCGGGAGGAATGGGACGTGGCTCTGAGAACCCCTGCTGGGCTTGGCTTTTACCGTATTTATCGGGACAGGATCCAGGAGCGCTGGTTTGTTGAAGGAGTGTTTGATTAATGTGTCCATGCCTTATGTCGAACTCCATGCCCGCTCGGCTTTCAGTTTTCTGGAGGGCGCTTCCCTGCCTGAAGCGCTCATTGCGACCTGCAAAGAACGTGGCATGTCTGCCATGGCGATTCTCGATCGGCATGGAGTTTACGGAGCAGCGCGCTTTCACATGGCGGCCAAGCAACACAAAATCAAAGCGCACATTGGAGCGGAAATTTGCGTTGCTGAGGGCGGCAATTATCCGCTGCTGGCCGCCACCCGCGCGGGCTATCAGAACCTGTGCCGCCTGATCACCACCACAAAACTGCGCATTCCCAAAATTCGCTCATCGAAGAAAGTCGTTGCGACAGCCGGGCTCACCGAATTGCAGGACCATTCTGCAGGATTGATCTGCCTGACAGGAGACGAAAACGGGCCGCTGGCGCTGGCTCTGGCTGATCGCGGTATAGATGGCGCACGGAAATTGCTTCAGCGGCTTGTTCAACTTTTTGGGCGCGAGAATGTCTATGTCGAATTGCAGAGGCATGGCGACCGGTTTCAGGAAGCGCGCAATCAGGCTGCGATCGGCCTGGCGCGCGAATTTCATCTGCTTTTATTGGCGACGAATGGCGTTTGCTATGCCACCCCTGCCGAGCGCGAGATTGCCGATGTCTTCACCTGTATCAGGAACAAGCGGCGGCTGGATACCGCGGGGCGGTTGCTCGCGAAACATTCGCAGCGCTATATCCGAAACGCGGAGGAGATGACCGCACTTTTTCAAGATCTTCCTGAAGCGGTCGCCAATACTGTCGAGTTGTCTTCGCGGCTGGAATTTACTTTAGAAAAGCTGGGATATGAATTTCCGCGCTATCCGGTACCGGACGGCGAGACGATGGATTCTTTTCTGCGCAAGCGCGCCTGGGATGGAGCGCGCTGCCGATATCGCCCAGTCAGCGCACGCGTGCGCGCGCAACTGGAAAAAGAACTGGCGCTGATCGAGAAGCTCAAGCTTTCCGGATATTTCCTCATTGTCTGGGATCTGGTTTGTTTTTGCGAGCGCAACGGCATTCTTGTCCAGGGCCGCGGATCGGCCGCCAATAGCGCGGTTTGCTATTCACTCGGCATCACCGCCATCGATCCCATCGGCATGGATCTGCTCTTCGAGCGCTTCCTCTCTGAAGAGCGCGGTGAGTGGCCGGACATCGATCTCGATCTTCCCAGCGGCGATGAGCGCGAAAAAGTTATTCAATATGTTTACCAGCGTTACGGCCAGCGCGGCGCTGCCATGACCGCGAATGTCTGCACCTATCGCGGACGCTCGGCGGCGCGCGAAATGGGCAAGGTGCTCGGCTTTGATGAAGACACGCTGGCGCGCTTATCCGCGATTGTGGGCTCGTGGGAGTGGCGCGATCCGAATGACACGATGGAAAAGCAGTTCACAAATACGGGGCTTGACCTCAGCAATCCGCAGATCGCCGTCTATCTTGCCCTCTGCCAGCGGGTGCAGGATTTGCCGCGGCATCTCAGCCAGCACTCGGGCGGCATGGTTATTTGCCAGGGGCAACTCGATTCCGTCGTGCCGCTCGAGCCTGCCACCATGCCCGGCCGCGTGGTCGTGCAGTGGGATAAAGACGATTGCGCCGACCTTGGGCTGATCAAAGTTGATTTGCTCGGCCTCGGCATGATGGCGGTGCTGAAAGATTCGATCGGCCTCATTCAGGATCACTATGGCGAAGAGGTCGACTTGGCGCACCTTCCACAGGATTGTCCGGACGTTTACGACACGATTCGCAGGGCCGATACGATTGGCATGTTTCAGATTGAGAGCTGCGCGCAGATGGCGTCGCTGCCGCGCAATAATCCGACGAAGTTTTATGATCTCGTCACGCAGGTCGCGCTCATTCGTCCGGGGCCGATTACCGGCGAAATGACCAGCCCATATTTGAATCGGCGGCAAGGCAAAGAGGCGGTCACGTATCCGCATGAGTCGCTCATCCCCGTTTTAAAGCGAACACTCGGTGTGCCGTTATTTCAGGAGCAACTGCTCAAGCTGGCGATGATCTCCGCAAACTTCAGCGGCGGCGAAGCCGAGGAGTTGAGGCGCGCGCTCGGCAGCAAGCGATCGAAGCAGCGCATGCGCGAGATTGACGCTAAACTGCGCGCCGGCATGACGGCCAACGGCATTCCTCCTCAGACGCAGGATCAGCTTGCCAAATTCATCAGCTCGTTCGCGCTTTACGGTTTCCCCGAATCTCACGCTGCCAGCTTTGCGCTCATTGCATATGCCAGCGCATTTTTGAAGGTTCGCTATCTCGCGGCTTTCACCGCCGCGCTGCTGAATAACTGGCCGATGGGTTTTTATCATCCGGCAACGGTTGTGAAAGATGCTCAGCGGCACGGCTTGCGCGCGAAGCCGGTAGACGTGACATGCTCAGATTGGAATTGCACACTCGAACCTAACGTCCGCGAAAGTGACGGCGGCGAACATGACGACCGCGAGCCTGAAAACCATCTCACGCTTCGCATCGGCCTTCGTTATGTGCGCGGATTGCAGCAGGCATCGGCTGACGCGCTGCTGCAACAGCGGGCGGGCGCTCCCTTTACATCGGTCGAGGATCTGGCGCACCGTGTGCCTCAACTCAGCCGCGACAATCTGGCGATTCTCGCGACTATCGGCGCTCTCAATAATCTGTCAGCCGATGCTCGGCTGCATCGCCGCGATGCGCTGTGGCAGGTTGAAAAAGCGGTGCGCCGAGCTGGGCCGCTGCTCGAGGGAATCGTCGAATCAGACGAGGCGTCGCCTTTGCGCCGGATGAATGTTGAAGAAAGATTGGTGGCTGATTATCACGGCACGGGATTAACCACCGGCCACCATCCGATGGCATATCGCCGCGAGATTCTGCGCGCACGCGGAGTCAAGTCGGCTATCGAACTGCGCAGTCTTCCCCATGGCAAGCTGGCCACGACTGCCGGCTGCGTGATTACGCGCCAGCGCCCCGGGACTGCAAAGGGAATTATCTTTATGACTCTGGAAGACGAAACAGGAACTGCAAGAGTGATTGTCAGCCCGGATTTTTATGATCGGAATCGGATGGTTGTGCTGAACGAGCGTTTTGTGCTCGTCTCAGGAGTGGTTCAGAATCAGGACAACATCGTGCATCTCAAAGCGCGCAGCATTCAGCCGTTATCGATCAGCGCGGCAACTACGCCGTCGCACGATTTTCATTAGCACCGCGCAACAGGAAGAGTTGGTGCGAAAGGGGGGACTCGAACCCCCACGGTTTTACCCGCCAGATCCTAAGTCTGGTGCGTCTGCCAATTCCGCCACTTTCGCATCTCCTTGCAAACTATCAAATAACAATGACTTACTCGACTATACTGCCGCCGACTGCATAACCAGTAACTTGTTGGTGGCAGTTTTGGTGGCACTTCGCTTTTTCATTCTCGCTGTATTCCGGCCCTTCACGAGTCGGTTCACAGCATCCTGCTGGTGAGCAGGCGCAAGGTGGGAATAACGCCACGTCATGGATGGCGTCCGATGACCCAGAAGTTCCCCCACCGTGCGGAGATCCACGCCGGCCATGACGAGTCTAGACGCAAAAGTGTGGCGGTTGCAATGCCATGAGTAGTCATGGACACCCGAAGCTTTCAAGGCGGGCTCTTCGCGGTGCCAATGTCATAAGCAGATGATCGGCGAGTGGCAATGGCGAAACTCATCCGCTACGCTAAAGCGATAAAAAAATAAATGGTGGTTTTTTTGTCTTCAATTTTGGGAGTCAAAACGACCAGGCATGCCATCAAAGCAGTTAAGGGTGGGGAAAGAGGTCGACTTGGAAAGGTGGTTTGTCAAGCCGACCGCCGCGAGCAAGCAGGAAATTGTTCGCCGGGGCAGGCTGACAAAATATTTGGAGAGGGAAAGTCACGGAACATCTCAGGGAGAACGAACATGAACAGTCTTGACTCAATGTTAGAACGTAACAAAGACTTTGCCGCTCAGCAGTCTGCTGAGGGCACCCTTATGCCCTCGCTGCCGCCGGCGTTGCTAAATGTGAAGGCCATCATAATCGGTTGCGCTGATATGCGTGTGGATCCGGCTCATGTACTTGGAATTAAGCCGGGCGAGGCCGTCGTGATCCGTAACATCGGCGGTCGAATCACACCGGGGTTGTTGGAACAGTTGAGTCTACTCGGGCGAATCGGCGAGGTTGCCAGAGAGATTCCTGGAGGCGGCGGGGAGTTTCACATCATCGTACTTCAGCACACCGACTGCGGCATCACGCGCCTTGCTGGCGACCCTGCCATGCTGGCGCACTATTTTCAGATACAGGAAGGGGAACTCAAGCAAAAGGCGGTTACCGATCCCCGCGCAGCAGTTGCCGGCGACGTTACATCGCTCCGGGCGATTCCCGCATTGCCGGGCGAATGGCTTGTATCAGGTCTCGTCTATGACGTGGCGACCGGACTCGTTGAGATCGTCGTGCCGCCAGCGGCGATTCGTAGTGTGTCGATTTCACTGGATCAAGGTCGGAGTACTGGCCTTTCCCGCGTTGCATGAGGGGTGGCGCCCTTTGATTTGGAAAAGGCACACAGAACCGAAAGATAATAATTGACTGTCCAGACGCTTATCTATATTATTGACTCATGTCAAGGCCGAAGAGCGATGAGAAGAGAAGCGCGATTCTGGAGGCGGCGACGCGGATTATCGTTACGCAGGG
>JBAWAI010000026.1:0-4429 GCA_049589215.1 Terriglobales bacterium
ATGCAAGCTCGCGATCCGCAGACGGGCGAGCCGATGAGCGGCCGGCAACTGACCGATGAACTTCTAACACTGATTGTCGCCGGCCACGAGACCACTGCGAGCACCCTGAATTGGGCCTGGTATCTGATTTCGCAGCATCCAGATGTAGAGCAAAGACTATTTGATGAAGCAAACACGCTGGCGAACTTGTCCGAGATTGCCGATTTGTCAAAGCTGGTCTATTCCCGGCAGGTCATCGACGAGGTGATGAGACTGTATCCAGCCGGGTGGCTGCTGACGCGGAAGGCTCTGCATGACGATCGGCTGGGTGAGTACTTTGTGCCGTCGGGAACGGAAGTCTACATTCCCCTGTATTTCATCCAACGGCATCCTGACTTGTGGGAGGAGCCAGACCGCTTCAATCCGGATCGCTTTCAACCTGAGAAATCGAGAAACAGGCATCGACTGGCGACGATTCCGTTTTCTGCTGGTCCGAGAAACTGCATCGGAGCGCTCTTTGCTCGAGTAGAAATGCAGATTCATCTCGTCACGATCGCCAGATATTTACGCTTGAGATACCTTCAAACGCGGCCGATTGAGCTCGATGCCGACGTGAACCTTCGCAGCAAATATGATTTCATCATGAACCCCGAGTCGAGGACGATCGCCAGCGAGGGCGTGGCTTGATCCCGAGTGGCGTGATCCCTATAGGAGTCGCCCGAAAGCGATTGTTCTACGTTTCTGTGCCAACCATCGAAAAGTTGACCACCGTATAGATGTCAGGAGACATATAGGAATGCAAACGACAGAGATCGAACAGGAAATTCATAGCTTTCTCGTAGAGAAGTTTCTTTTCGGCCGCAAGGAATCGCTCAGCGGAGATGTCCCACTGCTGGGAAATGTGATCGACTCCCAGGGAGTGATCGATCTGATTGTTTTTGTCCAGGAACGTTTCGACATATTGGTGGAAGATGAAGAAGTTACGACTGAGAATTTCGCCACGTTGAATAGCACGGTCGCCTTCATCGAAAGCAAGCTTCGCGTCAAGAAATAAAACTGTCTGTGAGAGAGCGACTCGATATTCGAATTGTGGACACCGCTGCAATGCCCATGCGAATCTCCGATGTGGTGAAGCAGTGGGCGGAGCGCTCACCAGATCATAAAGCCGTTGTTGATCCGAACGGCAGCTGGACGTATCAGGCTCTCGGGAGAAACATACACCAGACTGCGGATTGGCTCCGCGAGTCGGGAGTGCGGGCCGGCGATCGAGTCATGATCGTCGGGGAAAACTGCCGCGAATTTGCCGCTATGTTTCTGGCCGTTGGCAGCCTGGACGCCTGGCCCGTACCTGTAAACGCCCATCTGTCAGCCAGAGAGATCGACGCGGTTCGCGATCACTGTGGAGCTCGTCGTGTCGTGTTCACAACCGGTGTGTCGCCGCACGCTACCGAACATGCGAAGCGGCATGGGGCGTCATTCGAACAGGTGTGCGACGCAGGCCAAATAGCGTTAGGCCCTCTAAGCGAGCATGTCCAACCTGAATCGGTCGACCCCGATATTGGGCGCCGCGTCGCTGCCCTGATTTATACATCCGGCACAACCGGCCTTCCTAAAGGGGTGATGTTAACCCACGATAATTTGCTCTTCTCTGCCCGGGGTGCCGCAAAGATCCGATCCATAAGTCCCGAGGACTGCCTTTACGGAATACTGCCGCTCTCCCATATTGTTGGACTGTCGATCGTGTTCCTTGGAACCTTACTGAGCGGAGCGACGATTTATCTTGAGCCTCGATTCGATCCCATGGCGGCGTGCGTCACGATCGAGAGGCAAGGAATAACGATCATGTTGGGCGTGCCGTCGATGTTTTCGCAATTTCTGCAGTACGCGAAAATGCGGCGATTGCAATCCCTGAAATTTCCAGCGCTTCGAATCATTTCGTGTTCGGGGGCTCCACTGCCACCTGCGATCAAGTCCTCAGTCGAGGATCTGTTTGGACTGCCTCTCCATCACGGCTATGGCATAACAGAATGCTCTCCAAACATAGCTCAAGTAAGGCTTGAGGGTCCGCCGCGTAAAGACAACTCAGTCGGACCCTTGTTTCCCGGAGTAGAAGCCAAATTGGTTGGGCCGCGCGGGGAACCGGTGCAGGACGGACAAATAGGCGAACTGTGGGTGCGTGGACCCAACATTATGAAGGGCTACTATCGCGCGCCTGAAGAAACCGCAGCCGTCATCGACGCCGAAGGGTGGTTCAATACTCGCGATCTCGCCCGGTTTGAAGATGGGAATCTATTCATTGTTGGAAGAACAAAGGATTTGATCATCCGATCGGGATTCAACGTCTACCCCGCCGAGGTCGAGGCCGTTCTGAATAGCCATCCGGCGGTGGCCCAGTCGGCGGTGATTGGCAAAATGAAGGATCGCGAGGAGCAGATTCTCGCCTTCGTTCAACCGTCACCTGGCTCGACTCTTACCGAGACTGAACTTGCCGAATACGCAGCGGAACACCTGGCGCCGTACAAACGTCCGTCACAGATCTTGTTAGTCTCAACGATGCCGATGACGCCGAGCGGCAAGATCGCGAAAACAGAGTTGGAGAGAATTTCAGTCGGTCTAGCCCAAGCTCAAGCGTGGAGCACGTCATCTAGAAAAAGCTAGCTCGTGGAATTGGGTCCCGCGAGTGATCCTCCATCGAGAACCAGGGAGTGGCCGGTCATAAACGATGCGCGCTCGGAGCACATCCACACCACGGCCTCGGCGATCTCTGTAGGCGTTCCAAGACGGCCGATAGGATGGCAGCCTAGAACGAACTTGCGGGTCCCCGGAACGCGAAAAATACGATCTGCCATTGGAGTTTCCACGAACGCGGGACAGACCGCGTTGATCCGAATTCCACTCTTGGCATTTTCCAGGGCAGCGGTCTTCGTCAGCCCAATCACGCCGTGTTTGCTGGCGCTGTAAGCCGCCACTCCGACAGAACCCACTAAACCCAGAATGGAGGCCATATTCACGATCGCTCCACCTCCGCCTTGCTTGAGCATCTGCTGAATTTCGTACTTTAAGCAGAGCCATACTCCCTTGAGATTGGTCGCGATTGTTCGATCAAAGTCTTCTTCGGATTGTCTGGTAATAGGCGCCCTGGCGCCCTCGACTCCAGCGTTATTGAAAGCGACGTCTAAACGGCCAAATCTCTCGACCGCTCTTTGAATGAGCGCGTCAACTTCGGATGCCTTCGACACATCCGTTTTCACAAATAGCCCGTCGCTCCCAGAGGCTCGGATCAAGTCGACGGTTTCATTACCTTCCACTTCCCGTCGACCCGCAATCACCACTTTGGCTCCCGCCTTCGCGAAGAGTACGGCCGTCTCACGGCCGATACCCGACGTCCCGCCCGTTACCAGTCCAACTTTTCCTTCCAACTCTCTAGCCATCGGTTCCTCGCGAGTGCGATTCTCGATCGAATCGCAGAGTGTAGGCTTTGTGCCCTATTTCCGTCAAACCCGCGTCAAAAACCGAGAGGCACTTCACCCATCTCAGAATCGGCAAGCAAGCTGCCCATTTCGTTATTCTTCTCCTTCGCCACACAGACGCCTCTCTCAGACATAAAATCGAAACATGGTCGACAAACTTTCGGGCTTGTGGAAATTGGTGTCGGCGTCGAGCACAACTTCAGCTGGGGAGCGAAATGAAACTCCCTACGGTTGCAATCCTGTCGGTTTGCTCACGTATGAAAACAGCAGGGTGACGGCCCTGATCAGCTATGACGGCCGGAAGCCACTCTCTATTGGCGGGGGCAGCCTCGAAGAACAAGCTGAAGCTTTCAGGACGTTTCTCGCATATTCAGGACGATACACACTCGATGGTGACGCTGTCACTCACCACGTCGAGATTTCGTCGATTCAAAACTACGTAGGCAGAGATCTGGTTCGCAATATTAAATTCCAGGACGACCAAATTGTATTGGTCACTCCGCGCACGACGATCAACGGTAAGCTACAGGTTGTTGAACTGGTTTGGCGGCGCGTGGCAGTTGGCGCGTGAGTTAAGGGAGGCATGGTTGCCGATCGCTCAGGGAAAAAAAGTTATTTTTGACGACGAGATTCTTCAGAATCCCTATCCGACCTACGCTCGATTGCACGAAGAAGGTCCATTGCACTACCTCGAGGTCGGGGGCAAATGGCCGGTGTGGTCAATCTTCGGCCATGCCGAGTGCTCTTCGATCGCGAAGGATCCTCGGTTATCGGCCAAGCGCGCGCAGCAGATGTTATTGTCTTTGCCAATCAGCCGCCAGTCCGAGTTCAAGGAGCTCGCGCGAATGTTTGGGCTATGGCTCATTTTCATGGATCCGCCCGAGCACACCAGACTCCGCAAACTGCTGAACAAAGGCTTTTCCGCCGCCGCGATTGAACAACTTCGTCCGCAGGTCGAGCATATCGTCGATCAAATGCTC
>JBAWAI010000027.1:0-3586 GCA_049589215.1 Terriglobales bacterium
GTTCGAAATGGTTTGAAAGGGCAAGGCTGCGTTCGAATTGGTTTTGAACGGGCACGGCTGCGTTCGAATTGGTTTTGAAAGGGCACGGCTTCAGCCGTGCCGTAGGCGTCACATTTGAATTGCGGCTTTAGCCGCTGAGGCTACTCGCGTCCACAGCCCATTCGCTTTGGAGCTTATGGTCGTCTGCCAGAAGGCGAGCCAAGAATCTGCCCAATGCCGGAATCCAGATCATTTTTAATAACGATTTAAAGTAGCCACCAAAAACTTCGTCACCCCCGCTGCGCTTCTTCGAAAGGCTGTGGAATAATAGCGGCCTGTTCCCACATGCCCGCCAACCCCAATCCCAATCGCGCTCGCGATCACCTCGCCAACGAACGCACCTTCCTCGCCTGGGTGCGCACCGGCATCGCAACCATCATCTTCGGATTCGCCATCGGCCGCTTCTCCATCGCCCTCCGCGAATTCATGCGCATCGAAGGACGACCCTCCACCACCTCCGGAGTCACCGCATGGTTCGGCGTCCTCTCCATCATCGGCGGAGTCCTCCTGATCCTCGCCGGTCTCTCGCGCTACAAGACAACGCGCACACAACTAGACGCCGACGCCTTCGAACCCGCCGGCTTCGTCATCGACATAGTCTCCTACATACTAGGATTATTCGGCATAGCCCTCGCCGCCTACCTCATTTATATCGAGCTCTTCCGAAAATGAAAGACAACAGAAATTACTTGACTCAACAAAACCAAAACACCCAACATAAAGAAGTGCCCCGCAGCGAGAATGCACATGTAGCGCGGACACTCCTGTCCGCGTGCCGGCAGGATTGGTAAAAGCAAGCAAAGCCAAGAATTTTTAAGGTTGGCGATAACTGATTGATTTATCGCATCGAGAGAGCAAAAGATTGGTGACGATTGTCGACTAACAACGAAAAAGAACTCGCCGGGCGCGCCGCCGCCAAACTCGTCAACGATGGCGACATCGTCGGCCTCGGCACCGGCTCGACCGCCTACTTCGCCGTCATCGCTCTCGGCGAGCGCGTCAAAGCGGGACTGAAAATCATCGGCATCCCCACCTCCATCGCAACCGCCGAACTCGCCCGCAAGGTCGGCATTCCGCTCACCACCCTCGACCAGCATCCCGACATCGACATCGATATCGACGGCGCCGACGAAGTCGACCCCCGCCTCAACCTCATTAAAGGCGGCGGCGGCGCGCTCCTTCGCGAAAAAGTAATTGCCTCCGCATCAAAACAATTCATAGTAGTCGCGGACCACGCCAAAATCGTTTCAACCCTCGGCAAGTTTCCGCTGCCCGTGGAAATAATCGCCTTCGCCCGCGCCGTCGTCGAACCCAGACTCGCCCGCCTCGGAGCCTCCATAAAAATGCGCACCCGCCCCGACGGCAGCCCCTACATCACCGACAACGGCAACCCCATCCTCGATTGCAGCTTCGGAAAAATCGAAGACCCGCCAGCCCTAGCCCGCGCCCTGACCAACATTCCGGGAGTGGTGGAACACGGCCTCTTCATAGGCCTCGCCAGCAAGGCGATAATAGGAAAAGAAAATTCCGTGGAAGAAATAGTTTAGTTTTTTTCGAGCACAGCGCTCGCTGTTAAGCAACAATCTCGCGCAGCGCAACCAGCAAACGCTCCACTTCCTCCGCGGTGTTGTAATGCACCAGCCCGATCCGCAAGAATCCTCCCGAGCTCTCAACTTTTAACCATTCGGTTAAATTCAGCGCATAGTAATTCCCGTCCCACGTAAAGAATCCGCGCTCGCCGAGCTTGGTCGCAAGCTCCAGCGGAGTGTGCCCATCCACTCGCACCGCGAACGTAGCGCAGCGTTCATCGAACCGCTGCCGATCGCCGATGCCGTAAAGCTTCAATCCCGGAATCGCAGTCAGCCCGGCAATCATCTTCTCCGTCAACGCCCGCTCATGTTGATGGATCGCCGCGTGTGCCGCCACGATTGCCGCGCGCCGGCTCTCCGCTGATGGGTTCGCGCGCCGCCCCAACTCTTCCCAATAGTCCACGCACGCCTTGATGCCCGCGATGCACTCATGGTTCAGCGTTCCCCACTCCCAGCAATTGGGAATGCTGTTCGTGTTGGGACGAAGCTTGTACGGCACCAGCCGCTGCAGGTGCGCGCGCTTCCCGTAGAGCACGCCCATGTGCGGACCGAAGAACTTATAGGTGGAGCAAGCAAGGAAGTCGCAATCAAGCGCTCGCACATCAATCAACCCATGCGGAGCGTAGTGCACCGCGTCAATGTAGCTGAGCGCGCCCGCCGCGCGCGTCAGGCGCACCACCTCGGCGACATCGTTGATCGTGCCCACCGCGTTCGACGCATACCCCACCGCGACCAGCTTCGTGCGGCTCGTGATCTGCCGAGCCAGGTCGGCCATGTCGAGGGTGCAGTCCAACGGATTGAACCTGGCCGCGCGAACGATCACACCCTTCTCTTCAAGCGCCTTCCATGGAGAGAAGTTCGCATCGTGGTCGAGCAGCGTCACCACGATCTCGTCGCCCGGCCCGAGGTTGCGGCCGATGGCCATGCTCATGGCGTAGGTGAGCGAGGTCATGTTCGCGCCGATGACGATCTCATCGGCGTCGCAGTTGAGGAAGTCGGCCATGGCCGAGCGCGCCTCGCCGATCATGCGGTCGGTGTTGCGGCTGGTGTGGTAGGCGCCGCCGGTGTTGGCGTTGTCATGGGCCAGGTACCCGGAGATGGCATCGATCACCCGCCTGGGAACCTGCGTCCCGCCCGGCCCATCGAGGAAGACGGCGGGCTGCCCGTTCACCGACTGGGCGAGCGAGGGGAACTGGGAGCGGACCCAGGTCAGGTCGAGGGGGACGGTCATGGGTTGAGGGTGAGCCACAGGCAAGAATACCCCACCCGCGGCGGGGTGAGCCGGGTGCTTCATGGGGAGCATGGAGCATGGGGAGCAGACGCATTGCTCCACGTGGAGCATGTGCAGGTTTTATTGTATTTATATTTGTGTATTTACATTGGCTCCAGCTTATTGGTGGCACTGAGGTTATGCGTATTTTTGGTGGGCGCTTCCTTGGTTTGCCTGCTTTGTGGAGCATTGATGGGGAGCGTGGAGCATTCGGTGGGTACCTAGGAAAGCACTATGACTTTGGCGCGGGTTCTTTCAGAATCGGAGAGAATTGTTGTTCTTTGGCCGGGCCGCTTCGTTATCTGGCACTTTGTTTGGGCACGTTTAGCATGGTTTGCTGCTTCGTCGGAATGGTCTTTCTCAGCGTGCCTTTGAAATCAATGGCATAGAGTCGGGCAGACCCAGGAGACGTTTATGTCGGGCCAAGTTGTACTTTATTTCGAGGACCAGGCGGATGCGTTGCGCTTTGCTTTGGCGGCCGGAAGCGTGATGGCGGGGGACGGGAAGAAATCCTCGCATGAGTTAGTGCGGGAGACGGCTCGGGTGAGCCGGATCCGGTTGAATGCCAGCAACGCGGGAAAAGGAAAGGCCAGCGCGGCTTGATTTTCGCCTTGCCTCTGGTGTCCGGGTGGGCTATCTCAGTCGCCGGACGTGGTGTTCAGTCGTCCCTCCGGGACTTCCTTCAAAA
>JBAWAI010000028.1:0-2591 GCA_049589215.1 Terriglobales bacterium
GCCTTCTTGATAGCGGTAAGGATTTTGGCCGAGCCGCTGACGGCCTCCATTGCCTTCCACTCGTCGTCGGTAAGTCCTGACTCTGCTTTGAGAAATTCGAGTTCTGTCATGTCATTCTCCAGTCAAGGATTACCTGGGTGGTGCCGGGGGCTGCTGCGGGGAAGAATTGGCCGAAGCCGAAGCCTGAATCATCCTCAGTCCATCGAGCATCTGCTTGATCCCCTGCTGGGCCTGCGGAAAATCTTTCGCAAGTCCCTGAATCAGTTGACCGAGCATGGCGAGCTTGATGGCAGGCGAGCCGCCCCCACCTTGCGGTGAAGGAGCGGCTCCCTGTGCTGGAGGTGTTGGGCTTACGGCTGGAGGGAACGTCGCCATTAGGCTGGAATCCTTTCGAGCGAGTTCTCGCGCACTTCCTTGAGCTTCATAACCAGAACATCTCTTTGCGCAATAGCCTCGTCCTTGAGTTTCGGATGAGTTCTTCCTTTTTTCCATCCGTCTCCGATTTTCCAACCCATGAGCTTTCCGAAAGCGATAGCAATTTCTGCTTGATCTCTCTTCATTACGAAGTGAGGCAGGCATTTCTCAAGCAGGACAACAGCCTTGCGACCGTTGATCCGCCATTGATAGAAAATGTGTTTCGCATTTCGGCTGGCGACCCGGCGATTTACCGTTCCGCCAAAACGCTCTTGGAGCCATAATGTCAGACGGGGATCAGTATTTCCAATGCGAAGGATCAGAGTGTGCGACCGGCCACCGACATGCTCTGTCCGAAGACAGATGTAGCCCTCTCCGTCGATATAGGCGGCGAGTTTAGCCCAATCCACACTTTCACCCTCTGGAAGCATGATCCCATCTGTCATTAGCGTTTCTTGCCCCGACGCTTTCCGCCGTGCTTCTTGTGCTTACCTTTGTGAGCCATGCCCAGGTGGGCACCCTTCACGGTCAGCTTCTTGCCCTTATGACGCTTTGCCATGATGCTTCTCCTTGGTTGGATTTGGAGGAGCCGCTGAACGCATCACAAGGAGGTGGCGGTAATCCATTAGGCACCACTATATACAGAAAATTCCCGACAAGCGCGAAGAAATATGGAGTTAGGGGGTGGTGTTAGGGAATCACAGATAGTGCTTCTCGGGCATCTTTCCGTTCTGCTCCACCTGGATCTCGCGTTGAGGAATGGCTTCCGTCTCCTCGAAGATGACGGACCCGATTCCGCCACCAGATCCGAAATCGACAGTGAGTCTTCCCATCTGCCGCTCCGAGCGAATCAGTTTGAGCACTTCAGAGAGAAACTTTTGGCCTAAATCGCTGTGTTCGCCGGGTTCTCTCTCCCAGCTAAGGACAGTGCGATGATTCACCTTCGATGTCGTGCGCGTTTTGAGTGCCATGGTTCTCCTATCCGCTGGTGCTTACAGTGACCCTGCCGCCCGACGCGGCGCCCTTTTGCTTGACCTTAGGGTTTTTTGCGTTTGTCGCCGGCCTTCCGCCCTGCCCCGGTGCCGGCCCCGGTTTTCCCGGCTCCTCCGGTGGAGGCCCGAGCCCCAGAGCTTTTTCGAGCTTCGCGATATCGGCCTTTTCCTTCAATTGTTCTTTGGCCCAGTTGAACACCTTCTCCTTGACCGTGGATCCGTCGATCGATCCCCAGTTCGGAATCTCGAACGCGTGCGCCATCGTCTCGGGATCGATGATGACGCCCTTGCCCGCCGCCGCCAGCAGATTCAGCTTGAACTTGTTCTGCGCAATGTAATGGAGCGAGTGGGGCGTGATGAAATATTTCAGATTCTTCGCGAACGTCTTGGCGCGCGTGAACTGATCGGCCTTCGATTCAACCTGTTTTCCCTCCGCATCGATCGTCTGCTCTCCGTCCATGTGGGATGGAATCACCTTGTCGGGCGCGTAGTCGAAGACTTCGGCCGGGATGCCCTCAGCCCCCACGATCTGCATGACTTGCGCGGTGGTCATGTATTGCAAGATCAGGTACTTGACCATGTTGCCCATATCGCGCAGCCCCATCTCCATTGAACGGGAGGTCCCCATGACGACCGGGCCCTCTGCGTCCAAAGCCTTCTCGGGGTCCTGGATGTTGGCGCGCAGCTTTTCGAGAGCCTTGATCTGGTCGAGTCCCAATTGACGCTGGATCGAGTTCTGCAGAATCTCAATAACCTTGAATAGCCAGTCGGGGATGTTGTAGCACCACTCCGGCATGGGGGGTCTCAAAACGGGTTCCTTGATGTCGCCATCGATAGCCCACGTCACATCGGGGTCGAATGGATCTAGACCCTCCGCCTGCCGACTGGTCAGTTTGCCTTGCTTGTCTCCGGTCGTGATGTCGGCGTTATAGACTTTGCCGGGTCTGGCCCTCGACATCGCCACGCGGTAGATCGAACGCGCCAGATCATCAATTGCGTCCTGAAGCGGCCACGTGCCGTCAAACAGGGAATTTGCGTCTCCCCACGCCCACTTGTCGAAGTAGAACGGAACCAGCGGCACCATGCCGTGCCAGTCGAAGGCGGGCCCATCGTACATCAGGGCGTCATCACAGGAGATCATTAGTCTTCGCTGGGGATAGACTCGGCAATCGTCCTCTGTTGCCG
>JBAWAI010000029.1:0-13206 GCA_049589215.1 Terriglobales bacterium
CTTGCTCCCCGGCTTCGCGGTCAGCTTGTACGCTCCCATGCCATTGCAGTGCGGGCAGACAGGACCATCAGGCCAGCGTTGTTTCTCAAGGAAAGCGCGGGCCTTGTCGGCGTCTTGGAAGTGCGGAGTGTCGGCCAGATTGAACATCGGTGTCACCTCAACCATGACCCGATCTTACGCCTTTTGTTCTGGTTTGTCAAGTATACAATTCCGTTTGAGAGGATATTTTCCCTAAGTCGATGATTCCACTAGACCGGGGCAAGGGGGGATACCCCCGCGGGTAGATCAGAGCGGAGCAAGATCGAGAGTGCAGACAGGAGATATTTCTGACGTAAACGGGACGCCGAGCCGAACTAGCCGGCCGCAACCTGCTCTTCGGAGCGAAGCGTGCCAACGCGGCTCCGCGCATCCCGAATCGCCGCCTGCACCCGCCCCGGTGCCGTCCCGCCCGGCACATCATGAATCGCCAGCACTTCACTCAGCTCCAGCCGCGCTGGCAAGTCCGCATCAAACGCCGGATGAATCGCCTTCAAATCGCTGAGCGAAAGATCCTGCAAATTGCACTTCAACTCGAGGCAAAGCTGCACCGCTTTTCCAACCGCCTCATGCGCCTGTCGAGAAGCGACGCCGCGCTCCACCAGATACGCCGCCGCCGCCCACGCGTTCATAAATCCGGAGCGCGCCTCCGCATCCATCTTCGCGAAGTTGAATTCCACCGCCCCCATCCATCCCGTCACCAGCGGCAGCATCGACGTCACCGTGTCCGCCGCCTCGAACAAAGGCTCCTGCGTCTCCTGCAAATCTTTGTTGTAGGCGAGCGGCAGTCCCTTGACCGCAGTTTGCAGCGCAGTCTCACAACCCGCGACCCGCGCCGCTTTTCCGCGTACCAGCTCCAGCAGATCAGGATTCTTCTTCTGCGGCATCGCGCTCGACCCAGTCGAATAAGCCTCCGGCAGCACAACAAAATCGTAAGCGGACGTCGAAAACAAAATCATCTCCTCCGCCCATCGACTCAAGTGCAGCGACAACAGCGCAAGCGCCTGTACAAACTCGATGGCAAAATCGCGATCGCTGGTCGCATCCATGCTGTTCGCGGTGATGTCGTCAAATCCGAGTTCATCGGCAATCGCGCGCCGGTCAAGCGCGAGCGTAGCCCCGGCAATCGCGCCCGAACCCAGCGGACAAATATTCACCCGCTTCCGGCAGGAAGCCAGCCGCTCTGAATCGCGCAGAAACATTTCGACGTAGGCGAGCAGCCAGTGCGCGACGAGCACCGGCTCCGCAGGCTGTAGGTGAGTGAATCCAGGCATCGCCGATGAGCCCGCTAATTCAGCCCGGCCAATAATGGCCTCGATCCAATCGGCCAGAAGATTTTGCAGGTCGTCAATCGCAGCCCGCACAAAGAGCCGCAGGTCGGTCGCGATCTGCTCGTTCCGGCTGCGGCCCGCATGCAACTTATATCCGGATTGGCCGATCAGCGCCGCCAGCTTCTTCTCGACAAAATGATGAACGTCTTCAGCGTCCGGGTCGTTCAGAAATTCAGCGGACGTCTGCGCGAGTTGCGCAATCTTGCTCAAGCCCTCGACAATTTCAGCCAGGTCTTCACCGCTGAGCACTCCCGAATGCTCGAGCGCTCGCGCATGAGCGCGGCTCGCCGCAAGTTCAAACGGCAGCAGCCGTTTGTCGTAATCAAACGACCGCTGCCATTTTTCGAACTCCGGATCAAGTCCTTGCCGAAAGCGACCCGACCACATCTTCATCAGCCAACCTCAACTTTCGTTTGCTTCTTCGTCTCCGTCGCGTTTTCCATCGCCGCGCGACAACGCGAAGGCAATCCCAATATCCGGATGAACCCCTCTGCGTCTTTCTGATCGTAACCCGCGCCCATCGTGAACGAAGAAAGATCGGTGCGATACAGCGAGTGCGGCGACTTCCTGCTCGTCACGTTAACATTGCCCTTATAAAGCGAGAGCGCCACCGTTCCCGTCACATTCTGCTGCGTCGTCTCCACAAATGCATCCAGCGCCTCGCGCAGCGGAGTAAACCACAAGCCGAAGTAGACCAGCCCCGCATACTTCAAAGCCACATGCTGCTTGAAGTGCAGCAAATCGCGATCAAGGCATAGCGCCTCAAGCTCCCCATGCGCCGCCAAAAGCAAAGTCCCGCCCGGAGTCTCATAGCATCCGCGCGACTTGATTCCGACAAACCGGTTCTCCACCAGATCGATGCGCCCCACGGCATTCCGCCCGCCGATCTCGTTCAAGAGTTCCAGCAGAGACACCGGATCGAGCCTTTGCCCGCCCACCGAAACCGGCGCGCCCTTCTCAAATCCAATCTCGACCTGCTCTTCTTTATCCGGAGCCTCCTGCGGCGAGCGCGTCATCTGCCACGTCGACGCAAACGGAGCATTCGCCGCATCCTCCAACTCTCCGCCCTCATGGCTCAAATGCCAAAGATTGCGATCACGGCTGTGAATTTTCTCACGGCTGGCAGTGACCGAAATCCCGCGCTTCTCCGCGTAATCCAGGCAATCCTCGCGTGACTTCAAATCCCACTCGCGCCACGGCGCAATCACCTTCAGCTCCGGAGCCAGCGCCTGATAGGCCATCTCAAACCGCACCTGATCGTTGCCCTTGCCCGTGCATCCATGTCCCACGGCCGACGCGCCTTCGCGCAAAGCCACTTCCACCTGATGCTTGGCAATCACCGGCCGAGCCAGCGAAGTGCCCAGCAGATACTTGTTTTCGTAAACGGCCCCCGCTTTCAATGCCGGCCAGACATACCCAGTCAAAAACTCTTCGCGCAGATCCTCGACCACAACTTTGCTCGCGCCCGTCTTATAAGCCTTATTGACGACCGCCTCCACGTCATCGCCCTGGCCCACATCGGCGACCATCGCGATCACCTCGTAGTCATAGTTCTCTTTGAGCCACGGAATAATAATGGAGGTATCCAGCCCTCCCGAATACGCCAGAACAATTTTCTCTTTAGTCCCGAAATCAGGCATGCGCGCTCCTCGTCGAAAAACTGGGATGGAAAAACGATCCCACGCCGCCGCTCAGCAGCCAAACCAGAATCGCCTTCTGAATATGCAGGCGATTCTCCGCCTGGTCAAACACGACCGAATTCAAGGAATCGATCACCTGATCCGTGACCTCGCATCCACGATGCGCCGGCAAACAATGCATAAACCGCGCATGCGGCGCAGCCAGCGCCATCAGCCCCGCATTCACCTGGAACGGCGCAAAAATCGCCTGCCGCTCCGCCGCTTCGCTCTCCTGTCCCATGCTCGCCCAGGTGTCGGTATAAACCGCATCCGCGCCCTTCACGGCTTTGCGAGCGTCATTCCCAATGCGCAGCGTCGCGCCCGTCTCCTCAGCGATCGCCTGCGCCATCGTCAGGATCACCGGATTCAATCCGTATTTCTCCGGCGTGGCAATCGAAACCTTCGCCCCCGCCGAAACCCCCGCCAGCAGCAGCGAGTGCGCCATATTGTTTCCGTCGCCGACGTAAGCGAAATGAATCTTCTTCAAATCGCCAAAATGCTCGTGCAGCGTGAAGAAATCCGCCAGCGCCTGGCACGGATGCTCCAGTTCGCTCAGCGCATTGATCACCGGCACGCCCGCATAGGTCGCCATCTCTTCGACGGTTGCGTGCTTAAACGTACGCAGGACGATAATGTCGATCCACCGCTCCAGATTATGCGCGATGTCATACAGCGACTCGCGCGCCGTCAGCCGGTTTGCCGTCTGGTCGACAAAAAATGTGCTCCCGCCCAGGCTGTCCATGCCCGCCTCGAACGTAAGCCGCGTGCGCAGCGACGGCTTCTCAAAAAACATCACCATCTGCTTGCCCGCCAGCACGCCGCGAAAATCCGCCGGCCGCGCCTTGAGCATCGCTGTGAGATTAAAAAGCTGCTGCATCTCCGCCGGCGCCAGATCGTGCACCGAAATAAGATCGCGCGGCGCCACCGGTTCGGCCAGCACGTGCGCCGAGTTCGTGAATGCCATGGTTTCGGTTCTCACTTGTGTTTTATGCATCGTTGCTTCAGTCACTCCATTTCAAGAAATCTAATCATTCCCGCCTGTCGCGTTCTGCGCGACGCTTGGGTTGACTTAAGCCAGCTCGCGAATGCGCCGCACCAGCGCTTGCGCCTTCTTCTTATCCGTCGCAATCACCAGCACCGTGTCATCGCCTGCAATCGTTCCCACCACCTCCGGCCAATGCGAGGCGTCCAGCGCCGCCGCCACCGGCTGCGCGCTTCCCACCGTGGTCTTCACGACCAGCATGTTCTGAGCTTGCCTGATTTCCAGCACAAACTGGTGCGCGAGTTGCATCACCGACGGCAGCACGCCATCCTGGGCCGCGTTGTCACCGGAGCGCCGGTAACCCTCCGGCCCTTTCACCAGCTTCAGTTCACGAATATCGCGGGACAGAGTAGCCTGTCCCACGTCAATCCCCCTGCGCACCAGAACGTGTTGCAACGCCTCCTGGCTCTCCACCGGGCCGTCGTCAAGCAGATCGAGAATTGCCTTGTGCCGCGCCGTCTTAGACATATAAAAAAGCCATGAATAAAAATCCAAACTGATGAATAAGTATCCATTACAAGGGAAAGGCGTGTCAAGCGCAAATGACTAAAGGAACGCCGGGGAAAACAGCCTCCCGAGCCCGCCGAATGAGCGTCCCGCTCGCCGGCCTCGGGTATACTCAACGAATCTCTTGCGTCCGCGAGGACAGGCGTGATCGGTCGCTCACCAGCGTGTCTTGCAATCGGAATCACCCTTCTCTTTACGTCGATTCTTAGAGCACAGTCTCCGCCATCCGGCGCGGCCACCTTCACATCTTCCACTGAATTAGTCCTGATTCCGGCCGTTGTCAGCGACCGGAGCGGGGCTCACATTGCCAGCCTGAAAAAGGAAGACTTCACGCTGAAGCAGGATGGCAAGGTTCACCCGATAGCCGTTTTTGAAGAGGTAGAAGCCAATAAAAAGCACGATGATGCAGATCAATCTCCCCGCGCGACCGGCGACCATGGAACTTTCAGCAACGTCGAAACCGCCGGCGCTGGGTACCGCCGCGTCAACATAATCGTTTTGGATTTCGTGAACACGCCGTTTGCCGACCAGGCAAACGCGAGAAACGAACTGGTCAAGTTCCTTTCCGAAATCGCAGGATCCGGCGAACCCATCTGCCTTCTCGCCCTCACCCGCAGCGGCCTCACCTTGCTGCACGATTTTACGGATGACCCAAAAATTCTCGCCGAAGGCGTCCGCAAACTTCGGGCCGACACCGCTCCGCTCGGGCGCGAATCCATAGTCGACCCCGGGCATCCGCCGCCAAGTGATCAGTTGAGCGCGATGCTGATCGCGATGATCCGCGGACAACTGCAGGCCGAGGCCGCGCAGGCATCGGAGGAAAATAAGGACACTGCTTTCATTACCGTTCAGGCCATGCAGCAGATCGCCAAGGCCTTTCGCGGATTGCCCGGACGCAAGGCGCTTATCTGGGCCAGTTCCGGATTCCCATTCTCGTTGAGTCCGCCGTCACAGCTCCTGTGCGAGCCAGCCTGCCCGGTTCATCACGGCGATGAGATGAATGCCGCATACGACAATCTCTGGCGCATGATGAATGACGCTCAAATTGCGATCTATTCTGTCGATCTGCGCTCCGCCTTATCCAATTCAGTGCCCGCCGATCAAGGCACCATCACGCATCCGTACGATATCGGCGATCCCGAGTACGATACCGACGCGCAGGCAAAATGGAAGGCAGATGACACTACCAGTTCGCTCCAGCTCTTTGCGGAAAACACCGGCGGCAAGGCATTCCTCGGCGGAGGTAATCTGGCGCAAAGCTTTCGGCAGGCGATTCAGGATGACAGCAGCTACTACATGCTCGGCTATTACGTCAGCCGCACTGGCACGAAGCCTGGGTGGCACCAGGTCTCGCTTTCGGTTGGCAGAAAAGGTGCCCACGCCCGCTATCGAAACGGCTTTTCTCTTTCCCGCGATTCGTCCCTGGTCTCCGCCCAGCAGGACATTCGGCTCGCGCTCGCCTCGCCATTGGCTTTCATCGGCATCCCGATTTCGATCACCTGGTCTGATCGAAGCAATGCCAAGGTTCAGGGCAAAACCACGGTGAAATTCGATCTCGTGATGCCGGCCAACTTCGCCTCAGTCGACGAGTCCGATCAAAATCACATGGTCGTCGACATTGCGGCAGCGGCCAGAAATGCCAATGGAGAAATAGTCGCGCGCCTCTCGCAGCGTATCGACAGCCACTTGAAAGGCGATGGTCTGGAACAGATTCGACACCACGGTATGACCTACCGCGGCGCGCTTGACCTGCCGCCCGGAGAATATACGGTTCGCTTTGCGGTCCGCGATTCGTTGGGCAATCGCGTGGGAAGCGTGGCCGCACCGGTCAAGGCGCCGTGATTGTTGAGTTGTTAGCGGTTTCTAGTTTGCCACGGTCTTAGCCGCGGGAGCCTCGTCGCCTGGCGGCGGCAGATTAAACTCTACGCCCGAAGCGTCGTTCACTTTCTGCGTTGCCGCGACATCGAGGTCCGCAATCGGAATCTTGTGCGTGCGATCGCCGGAGAAATCGAACAGCGTATCGCCCACGATCGCGTAGTTGACGACCTCCGAGCGATGTCCATCTTTAAAGATCAGTACCGTGGTCGGCTGCGCTACCACCGGCTCCGGAGGTTCAGCCAGAGCCGCATCCGGCGCCGGATCGGCTCCTGCATCTGAGCTCGAATCACCCTCCGCCCCGGACGCGGAACCGCCCGCCGCGTCGTCGCCCGGTTGCTGCTCAGGAACTCCTTGCGCAACCCTCCGCCTGCCGGTTCGCCCGCCGACGGCTGAGGGCCCCCCGCTCCCATCATCAACCGCCGCGGCGCTGCCCTGGTCGTCACTCGCGCCATCAGTCGCCCCGGCGGAATCTCCCGCGGACCCGGCGTCGGGTAGATAAGCCGGCTCAAGGACTCCTGCGAGCTGATCGTCACGCCGGTGGTGGCGCCGTCCGTTGTGGTGTTCATTGACCGGCAAAGAATAAGGAACCAATGGCGAAAAGCTGGAGGGAAAAAAGAAACTCGCACAGCACCCAAAATACGATGCGCCAGAATTCGCACTCGTCCGCGCGCCGGAAAATCCCGCGACCGCTCCCCCGATCCCCGACGCGGGAACGCCCTGGAACTGCATCGAAGGCACGCCCTGGACCTGCGCCTCGAGCGGCGAGCACAAAAATAAATACAAAGACGGCAAAAACCAGGCGGCAACGAAGAGCGGCGCCCGGGACGGAAGCAGGCAACGAAATCGTCGAGCGGCCAGCATCGGCGGCCTCCCCAGACCATGTTTGAATCGATTCAAATCCAGACGCACCTGCCATCCGAACTTTAGACGAAGCTCACGTGAAGCTCGGCAAACCGGCGGCCGGACAGGTCATGCAGCCCGAATTCGAGCGATCCGGGCTCATCTATTAGAACTTACCAGCCCTTGCAAAGTTGCGTACTAAATTTTTTAGAGTGAGCGGCAGGGATCGCAAAAAAGGCGGGAAAATCAAGTCAGAATGGGCGAAAGCGGCGCGATGCCGGCCATCCCACGGCAAAAAATTGCACTTACGCCGCGTTCAAGGGCACGCGCGATGTAATCCGGCGCAGCTCCAGAATCCGATGCCGCACATAGCCATCCTCGGTTAAATGCGCTGAAGCCGTAGCCTTGCGGCTGGTCGCCACCATTTGATCAAGCGGCCGGCGCTGAATGAATTGCGGGTCAAGCTCTTGGCAAAATTCGCACGGCCGGCTGGAGCGCGTCTCAAAACGTTTCATCACCGCTGCATCAATATGTTCCACGAAGCTTTCTCCTGGGAGCGAGAACGGCTGGTTCGTGCGCAAAATGGTCTCGTAAAGGCAAAATCAAAATCGAACGGCAACGACCTTCAAATTGGGAAGTGCAGTTTTACTACAGCCCGGCACTCTAGGCAAGCGTTAATCAACGCCATGATTTTCAAGCCAAAAACGAACAACGACCGAGACGAGAGCACTCACTTCCGCCTCATCGAAGATGCGAACATCAGCCCCAAACCTGACATCTATTCACCCTTAACGGCCATGACACTGAAATTCGTAGTGAATTGATCGTTCTGGGTGAGGTTCATCCCTTCCAACGCCAGCCCCAAACAGTTGAGCAGCGGTGCGCCCGTAAGACGATACAACTGGCGCATGAATTCGTATCTCACAAATGTGTCCAGGCCGAGATTGACGGTCCGAATCAGCCCAGCAACGCTATGCAATTCAGGAATCACCTCGACCTTGGCAAATGGTTCCAATATGGAGCGCAATCCGCCGGGCGTGAATCGCCATTTTTCGTCATCGACAAACCTCGGCGTACAAGCCGCGAAACTCGCCAAAAGCGCCCCGCCGGGTTTTAAGACATGATGCACGGCCTTCGCGGCCTCACGAGGGTCGCGAAAATATTCGAAAACTTGCGTTGCGATGACCAGATCGAACGATGCGGGCGCAAAGGGCAAACGTTCCCCATCTGC
Source organism: Terriglobales bacterium (assembly GCA_049589215.1). Taxonomy (GTDB): domain Bacteria; phylum Acidobacteriota; class Terriglobia; order Terriglobales; family Acidobacteriaceae; genus Acidiflorens. Next base: position 8,545 of record JBAWAI010000029.1, read on the forward strand.
CACCACGTTTACAAATTCCGTTTGCACCAGGTCGACCGCGACGTAACTGCCAATATTTGGCTCAAACAGCGGTCTGTATGGTTGATAACGGCCGCCGACATCGAGCACCTTCAACCGTCTGTTGTGAAATTCCCGCGCCCATGAAGTAAAAATCAAACGGCGGGCGCGCAGCGTCAGATAAGTCGGGTCCGTGATCGAAGGAAACAATCGGCGGTGGGCGGTTTTCGATAGTGATTCCATACGACGGACCGAAAAAACAATTTAAAAGCTTAAGAGAATCGGCGAACGTAATAAATGCGGAGAATCCGCGCAAATCCGCGACATGGCAACTTGCCTTCCAACCCCAACCCAAAATTAATTTATGATCACTCCCGAGGGGACCCCGTGAATCCACCCGACACCGTATTCCTCTTCGACGTCGACAACACGCTCGTCGATAATGATCGCGTCGCCGCCGATCTCCAGCGCCATCTCCAGGCCAAAGTCGGCCCCGGCTCCGCCGACCGCTACTGGCAAATCTTCGAGCAACTCCGCTCCGAACTCGGTTATGCCGATTACCTCGGAGCCCTCCAGCGCTATCGCATCGAGCGCCCCCGCGAGCCGGAGCTCTTCGCGGTTTCTTATTTCATGATCAACTATCCCTTCGCCAACCGCTTGTTTCCCGAGTCGCTCGATGCAGTTGAGCATGCCCGCGGTCTCGGTCAGGCCGTCATCCTCAGCGACGGCGACGTCGTCTTCCAGCCTCGCAAAATCGATCGCTCCGGCCTTTATGACGCCTTCGAAGGCCACATCCTTATCTATGTGCACAAAGAGCTTGAACTCGACGACGTGGAAGCCAAATATCCGGCCAGGCACTACGTCATGATCGACGACAAAGTCCGCTTGCTGGCCGCCCTCAAACAGCATTGGGGCAACCGTGTAACCACCATCTTTCCCCGTCAGGGCCACTATGCCCATGATGCCCGGCAAGTAGCCCAATATCCCAAGCCCGACATCACTATCGAGCGCATCGGCGAGCTGCAGAATTATTCGCTCGAACAAATCCTGTCAGCGGCGTGATTCTTTCCGCAAAGCCAAAGCCGTTAGAGCAGTTGGCAGACTCTATTGGCTCAGCTCTGACAGCAGCTCGTTACACATACGCCTTCCAGAAAAAATACCCGGTCATTCCCGTTCCCACAACAATCACGAATGCCCGAATCCACGCCTGCGGCATCTTCAGTGAGTAACGCGCCCCTAGATAACCGCCGAGGATCGCCCCGACAATCATCACCGTTCCTTCCTTCCAGACCACCGCTCCCTTTATCATGAAGGTAATCACGGCAACGCCATTAATAATCCCGCCCAGCACCACTTTTAACGCGTTCATCGCATGAATATCGCGCATCCCGATTACAGCCAGCATCGCCAGATTCAGAATTCCGACGCCGCCGCCAAAGTAGCCTCCATACACTGAAACAACCAATTCAAACACCGAGGCAAACACCAGGGCCGAAGTAGAAATATCGTTTGCGACCCCGGCACCCGATCGCCCCAGCCGGTTTCCAAACACAAACAGCAGCGTCGCTCCCAGCATCAGCCAGGGCAGCACGCGCAAAAATGTCTGCGCCGGAGTGTGCAGCAAAAGATAAGCACCGGCAACGCCGCCGATCACGCTCGTCACCGCCAGCGGAACCATCACGCGCCGCGAGATATCAAGATGTTTGCGAAACGCGCCCCCGCTGGCGGTGACTCCCACCCAAAGCGCGACCGTATTCGTAGCATTCGCCGGAATGGGCGCGACCCCGGAAAAAAGCAGCGCCGGAAACGCAATAAAACTTCCGCCTCCAGCCACGGCGTTAAGCGCGCCGCCGAGTGCCCCGGCAACAAACAGGAAGATGATCGTCTGCAGCGTCAAACATCAGGTTGTATCACAACCCGGCGTAGCCTTACGAATCGATGTCGTCAATACCGTCACTGATTGGGTTTTGCCTGTCGCAGCCCCGCATCAAACATCGCCCCATACTCCAGATACTGCGCGGTCACGTCCGCCGGCTCGCCAATCTCCACCTTCTCAACTTCACCATCTTTGCCAAAGCGCGCCGTCAGACGCGCATTTACGCCCGCAAAATAATTCGGCAAATTCAGCTTCTGATACCGCGCTATCACCTCATCCCGCGTCGCCGGATTAAAGTGCACTCCATACTTCTCCACCAGCGCCTTGATCGCGTCGTAGTCGCCTTCCGCTTTGATGCGCATCAACTCCGCCAGCAGCATGCCCACGCCCTTGCGCATCTTCTCGTAGTCCGCCACCCGCACATACGTCTTTCCGTCGCGCTTGAATTGCTCAATCGATCCCGGCACCGCAGCCTCAATATAGTGCGCAATCAATTGCCGGTCGCGCTCGTGGTCTTCTTCAATCGTGTCGCCGTTCGGAATCCGCCGCAGCTGCGTCAGCGCGACCATCGCGGCGTTGTCGTACATTGCCTTCGCAACTTCCTCCTGGTTCGTGATCAGCCCCAGTTCCTTCAGCTTCGGATCCCACACGTTCCATAGCGCCATCAGGTCAGCGCGAGCCTCTTCGAGGGTCGAAAAATATTCTTTCAAAAACGATTGCGCTCCCGCGCTCACCCGCTCGCTCAGCTTCCCCGACCCGTGTCCAATCACCTCGTGCATATCGACCAGCAGCGCCTGCGCCTCCGGTCCATACTTCTGATTACGCGCCGCCGCGGCCTCATCCGGCGCGAACTCTGCAAAAGCCGCCCTGCCTGTCGCCGCATTCAAGGCCCGCGTGCTCTCCGTGAAAATAAAATTCTTCGATCCATACTTCTCGTGAATTTCATTTTCGTTCGGCAGATTGTCGCCGATCGTACTCACGCTGAAGTCGCCCGTTTCTATCAGCGTCTCCACCGCCTTCACCGACACCGCTTTAAAAGACGTCCGGCGATATTGATCCAGCCATGGCGCCTTCGCTTCAAAATACGCCGCATTCTCCGCCAGCTTCGTAATCGCCGCCGTCACCGGCTTGTCCGTGATCGTTACAAAGCTTTGCGAACTCCCCTTCGCCCCTCGCGCATCGCGATAAATTTCAATGAACCCATTGTCGAAATCCACCGTCGCGTTGTTTTGCACCCAGGCGATTCCAAACGCCAGCCACTCGGAATATTCCCCCGTCTCGTAATAGCGGATCAAGTGGTCGATCGCCTCCGCCTGCCCCGGTTCGGCGTAACCGCGCGCCTTTTCCAGGCACTCGCTCGCCTTTTTCAAAAACGGCGCATACAGTCCCGGCGCAACTTTTCCATCCGGCGTCCCCGCGCGATACACCAGTTCTGTCAGCTTTCCATTTGCGCCTCGCACCACCCGCGAATTTAGCGGATACATCTCGTCGAATCCCTTCAGATCCGCCAGGCTCAATCCTGGATAAAATGTGTTCGAACTCGCCTGGATCACGTCCTTTCCTCCCGACGGACTCTTCGCGACCTCCATCGGCTCGAACCTTGCGTCAAAAAATGCCGCCCGCAGCGCCTCCACCTCGCGCTTCACCGCCGCCTCCGTTTCCAGCGGAGCCAGATCGGCGTAAGCCGTCTTGAACGCTCCATTCTTCTGCGCCGATGCCGCTGCCCAGCGCAGTTCCGCAAACGTAAATTCGGGCAGAAACTTTTGCGATGTAGTGTCGTTGTGGTTGCCGCGATTCGCCCAGAAGCGTTTCGTGTAGTCGCCGACCTTCTGCCGCGCCACCGGATTGAGTCCCTGCGAGTGCGCCATGATCTCTTCCAGCAGCCGCTTCTGTCGCAACCCGTAAGCTGAAAACTGGTCGTAGATAATCGGATCGATGGCAATCGAAGCCTGCGTCAGCCAGTACGCCAGAGCCTGCTGCCGCGGGGTGAGCGCCTGAAAGCTGGGCGCGCGCAATCGAATGAACGCCGTGTCTCCAACCCGCTCCACCACTGCCGAGTCTGCCGATTTCTCGGCCGTCGGCTGCCCCATTGCCGTCCCGGCAAAGCTGACAAAGAGAAGCAGTAAGGCGCCGAATCCCAAGCCAAATCCCCAGCACGCAATTCTTTTCAACCCCGCCTCCACAAGCGCTGATCGACCTCGAACCAAACTCCGCAGCCTATCACAACTATCTCAATACCACGCGCCCAGGCTCGCGATCGTCACGAATGCCGAATCCTCGGAACTCGCTCGGCCCCCGCCACGCAAGCGTGCATTTGGCGCGCTCCCAACAAACCCGCGAGGGCAGCCGTTTCCCGCGTGCTAAAATCAATCGTGTCTTTTCTAACTGATGCTGCCTGACATCGAAAAATTGCTTCAACTCCAAGTTGCGGATCAGCAGATCCGCAAACTACAGGAGGAGATCGCCGAGCTCCCCCGGCGCATAGCGGTGATCGAGCAAAAACTGGCCGGTACCAAAGCCCACCTCGAAAAGACGCGCGCCGCAGCCAAGGCCGACGAAAACAACAAAAAGAAATTCGAATCCGCCATCCAGGACCTGCAAGGCAAAATCTCCAAGTATCGCGACCAGTCCCTCGAAGTAAAAACCAACGACCAGTACAAAGCTCTTCTCCATGAAATCCAGTTCTCCGAGGAGGAGATTCGCCTTAACGAGGACCGCATTCTCGAGGTGATGGTCAACGTGGAGGCGCGCGACAAAGACGTAAAAGCCGCCGAAGCTCGCCTCAAGGC
>JBAWAI010000030.1:0-26155 GCA_049589215.1 Terriglobales bacterium
ATCTCAACAATGCCGGGGGAGCAGCGTCGGTGAACGAGTCCTACCAGCTCTCGAAAAACAAATGGACGACGACGCTCGCTTCCATGCCCCAGGGAACCATGTATGGCAGTTCGGCGGTCTACAAAGGACAGCTCTACTGCATGGGCGGCTGGACCACGTGGGTGGGGAGCCCGATCAGCAACGTCCAGATTTATCAGCCGTAAGGGGAAGAATCGGATTCGGCTTTTCACCCGAAATTTGAAAGAGCCCGCTCAAGCTCTGCCTGGGAGGGTTTTCATTTGTATTGGTTCCTACCTGGAACTGAACCAAGTGGTCCGTTGCCGCGGAAATCGCGATTACACTAATCGACCCGTGTGCGGTGTCTAAGTACTGTATGGGCTTGCATGTCCCGAGACTCGCATACTTCTCGGTCGCTGTCGTTGTCGCCGCGCTCGGGAATAGGCGCTAGCTGACCAAAGTCATTTCAGTGCATTTCTAATCGCGGGGGAAGGTGGTAGTTGTCGTAACATCGCGATTACACTCACTGACCTCGGGACTGGGGTTTTGAGTGTAATCGCCTGGTTTCGACAGTTATTTTTCGGGTCTAGCTCCTTCTGCTAGGATAGATGTCAGCGTAGAGGACGCACCCGGTCCGCGGAAAGGGTAGAAGCCCACCTTCAGATTTACGAGCTTTGCGAACCTTCTTTCAGCCCGAATTGTCGGACAACGGGCGCTTGCATTGAAAGGAGGTCGCCATGCCGACCAATTCTCCAGAAGCGCACCGCCGGCTTCCCGAACGCCCTAACCTCCGTCATCTGAAAGACCAAGCCAAGGATTTGCTCAAGGCGGGCGCGGCCCAATCGATCACCGAAGCACAGTTCAAGATTGCTCTTAGTTACGGATTCACCAGTTGGCCGAAGCTCAAGGCGCACATTGATTCACTCGAAGAGATTGGTGAACTCAAGCAGGCCATCGACGCCAACGATCTCTCTCGCGTGAAGACTTTGATGACGCGCAACCCGGAGCTGCATCGGGCTCCGCTGGGCTACGGAAAGAATGGACCGCTCACGTGGGTTGCCGAATGCCGCGTACCCTGGGCGCCGCCCGCCGCGGAGAGGCTGGACGTGGCCGCCTGGATGATTGACCACGGCTCCGATGTGCATCAGGGAGGCGATGGGCCGCTCATGAGGGCCGCGCTCCGTGGCGACCGCATTCCGATGATGGAACTTCTTGTGTCGCGCGGCGCCAACGTGAATGCGTGGTGGAGCGGATATTATCCCATCGTCTTTGCGCCCTGTGAAACCGTCCAGCCATTAGCGCTGAAGTGGCTGCTCGAGCACGGCGCCGATCCCAATCCGCCCGGACAGCGGCAGAAGCATCCCGGCACGGCGCTCGATTTCGTGATCGGTACCTATGGACGTTCAGCCGAGCTCGGGGTGTGCATGGACATCCTGATTGAAGCCGGCTGTCCCACGAAATACCAGGCTTCGGCGGTCTTAGACTTATTGCGCAACCGGCTCGACCTTCTCGTCCGGCACCTGGATGCCGATCCTATGCTGATGCATCGGCGGTTTCCCGAGCTCACTTTCGGAAGCACCGCCGAACGCCGTCTGACCCTGCGAGGAGCCACACTGTTGCATGTGGCAGCGGAGTACGGCAATCTGGAAGCGGCAGAGGTGCTTCTGGATCGTGGAGCAGACGTGAATGCGCGCGCGACGATAGATGACACCGGCATCGGCGGGCAGACACCGATATTTCATGCTGTCAGTCAGTTCTACGACGGGGGACTAGCGGTGACTCGGCTGTTGCTGGATCGCGGAGCAGACCTCTTGGTGCGAGTAAATCTTCCGGGCCACTATGAACGACCAGATGAAGTGGTCAAGTGCACGCCTTTGGGATATGCCCTGTTATTTCCCGCTACCCATGGCCCTCGCCCTAGCAAAAGCGCGATTCTATTGCGTGAACGTGGGGCACCGGAGTGAAGCACTGACCGGCCCACATCCATTGACGTGGGCCTGGGGTTGGTTGGCGTAACATCTCGATTACACTAATTGACTCAAAGGGGCCCCCATTCGTTCTGCATCGGGCTGGTCGAGGCTCGATGTTTGGGGGAAAAATTAGAAGGGAAGGTTTTGAGCTCTCCAACTTCAACCACTACGACGTAGGCGGACCGAACTCCGGAATCCGCCAGCTTTTCCCCCCGTTTTAAAATTTTTTTCGCCTGATGACCCCTGCCGGCGTTTTTCCCCGCTACATCGAGTGAAGGGCTTTCACGATGCGTGATACGGAGGCCCGACCTATCCGATCTCAGAGCTTATATATCAGGAGGAATTATGAAAAATCTATCAGCCAGCACGCTTATCAACCGTTCGTTGACTATGACCTCACTTTTGTTGTGCGGCTTGGCCGCCTCGGCCTCGAACCAGAAAATTGCGGCCGAGCAGGGATTCACGATCGCACCGGATGTTCAGACTGCGATCGTGCTGAAGGCGCAGCCCGATGCCGCCTGCGATCTGCACGCGGCGGGAGACACGAGCCGCAACATGCGCTTTTATGCGAATGGCGACGGCTACGTAAAAATTCATGCGAGCACCCGCGAAGGAATCGAAGGCCGGGTGCAGCTCGATTGTTCCGCCAAGGGCAAAACCTTGAGCTTCCCGCTGCATTTGCTCGCCAGCACAACGCCAACCAGCGACATGCCGGCGCCGCAAAACAAAGTGCCGACCCCGAAAGGCTCGACGATGCGCCCCGGATTGAGCGAGGCGCAGGCGCAGTCGATGACGGACGAAGAACTCGAAAAGCAAGGCTACCCGGCGCGTCCCGATGTTTTGACCTCGTCCGATCAGTACGCGAAGTGGCTGACCCGCGTTTCGCGGAACATGGTCATGCTGCCGACGCACTCGGTCAGCCGTTCCGATATCACGGCGACACCGGCAAGCTATACGTCGAACAATTGGAGCGGCCTGGAGGCTCATAGCTCAACCAAGAAGACTTATAGCGCTGTGAGCGCGGTCTGGGATGTACCTGCCATTCCCCTGGCCTCCTCCGACGGCAACACCGACTATTCGGCTTTCTGGATTGGACTGGATGGCGACGGTACGAGCGATCTGGTGCAGGCCGGGACTGAGCAAGATGCGGTGGAATTCTTTGGCTTGGTGTTTACCCAGTACTACGCATGGTCCGAACTGCTGCCCAACCAACCTACCGAGCAGGAAGTCTTTTCGGTGAACCCGGGCGACGAGATCAGCGTGGAAGTCTGGATGAGCACGGGCTCTGGCGCCCCGAATCCTAATGGTGGATACGGAGCCTTCCGCATCGAGGACGTGACGCAGGGTGAAGGTACCGGAGCATTCTATGTTCCGCTGAATGGCACAACCTTCGACGGCACCGAGGCTGAGTGGATCATGGAACGTCCCAAGGTGAGCGGTGGTTTGCCGGAACTGGCTGCCTACCTTATCGCAAACATGACCGCCGGGTCTGCGCTACAGGTGAAAGGCACGAAATGGGTGGACTGTGGCACAGCGGCCAACCGCAACATCTCGATGTACAACGGCAAAGACGACTTGTCGGAATCGCTCTGGCTGGGTACAGGTTCGACGACGATCAGCTACTTCTGGCTGGCCTACGAATAACGCGGAGGCATGACAGCCAACCTGGCGTCGCGCGCTCGCGTGACGCCAGTTTTTTTTTGGTTTGAAGATCGGATAAGCGCCGGGCCGACTAACCTGGACGCGTCTCGATGGAAAGAGTGAAGCGTAACTTTCACGCCATATACTTTGCGACGAAGGTAGCGGCCACGCATCGAGAGTGGTCATCTTTCATCATCCAGTATCCAGGTTCAAGACGGTACTATTTTGGGTCGGGGCGACTATTCGTGCGCACTTATCTTCTGGAGCGGGAAACGTAGCCGCGGACTTGAGTGGTAGAATTCAACAATGGCAAATTCGATTGTTAACACCATTGTTGACCAACTACAGACCGAACGCGCGCGGCTGGAGCATGAACTCCACCGCGTAAGTGCCGCCCTTGGTGCTTTTGGCAAGGCTTACATGCAGGGAAGCAAGGCTAAGGCAGCGGCGCCCGCGCCGAAGCGCCGGATGATTTCGGCGGCGGGACGAAAGCGCATTGCAGCCGCTCAAAAGGCGCGCTGGGCCAAGATTCGGGCTGCCAAGAAGTCTAAATCCAAAGCTTAATCCGGCAAGACCAGGGCCGCCGTATCACCGGCAGCGCCCACCTTCCACTGGAAAGCACTCCCCGCGACACGGCATTTGAACGGGCCACTCTCGACTCTTGTAAAGAGGGTTCGTCAGAAGTCTGCCTGCTGAACGCGGTAGAGGAACTGCAAAGGAAATACAGAGACTCTTCGCTCCGCTCAGGATGACAAATTGCGAGGACTTGCGGACAGTACCGGCTCGCAGAATACATTAACTGGGTGTTGACTCTACTACCTTCTTCACCACTTCCGCGAACTGGAGGACATCTTCCTCGGTGGTATCGAATGAACACATCCAGCGCACTACCGATTCTTCCTCGCTCCAAACGTAGAAGAAATAGTTCTCCTGGATTTTCGGAATGGCGGCGGGAGGAATTTGGGCGAAGACTCCGTTGGCCTCGACGGGGTAAACAATTTTTACTCCGCGAATGTTTTGGATTTGCTGGTGCAGCAATTTCGCCATGCGGTTGGCCTGGCCGGCGTTGCGCTTCCAGAGGTCGCCGGTGAGAAGGGCTTCCATCTGGGCGGCCATGAAGCGCATTTTTGAAGCGAGCTGCATGCCCTGCTTGCGGATGAAAAGAAAATCGGCGGCAAGTTCGGGACGAAAGAAAACTACGGCTTCGGCACCGATCAGCCCATTTTTTGTGCCGCCGAAAGAGAGCACGTCGACGCCGAGATCGCGCGTGGCCTGGCGGAGCGTGAGGTTCTGGGCAGCGGCGGCGTTTGAGATGCGCGCGCCGTCCATGTGAAGGAACATCTGCAGATCATGCGCGAAGCGCGCGAGGGCTTCGACCTCGGCAGGCTTGTAGATGGTACCCATTTCAGTGGACTGGGTGATGGAGACGACGCGCGGCTGAACATGGTGCTGGTCGCCGATTCCGTGGTAGGCGTGGGCGGCGGTGCTGACGGTGAGCTTGCCATCGGGCGCGGGGAGGGGGATGAGCTTGCAGCCGGTGAACTTTTCGGGAGCGCCGCATTCGTCGTTATAAATATGAGAGACCTCGGGACAGAGAACGGCATGGTAGGGGCGGGTGAGAGCCTGAAGGCTGAGGACATTGGCGGCGGTTCCGTTGAAGACGAAGAAGACTTCGACATCGGGGCCGAAGTGATCGCGAAATTTCTGGATGGCGGAGGCAGTGTAGGGATCATCGCCATATCCGACGACGTGGCCGCGGTTGGCGCGGGCAATGGCTTCGAGCACCTCGGGATGAACGTTGGCGTTGTTGTCGCTGGCGAAACTGCGGCGCGGAGTCATAACAAGACAATTTAGCAGACGGGAAGCGAGCGGCGCGTTGCAAGCGAGTTCGCCGCGCCGAGGGACAATTTTGAGAAGCTTTGCGTCCCAGCGCAGAATCTATTAGTTTGGTTCGACAGGCCCGGGTGAACAGCGGCCGCGAAATTCTATGAATAGTAAGAGACTATTTCGATTTTTTGCGAAGGCACGGATGGAAAAAGCAGACGCGGGATGGGTGAGCCCATCCATTGCGCTTTTGGGCCTGACGCTGCTCGCGATGACGAGCTCGATCTCCTGCGGTAAAAATCAGGCGGCAGCCGCGCCGGGATCGCAGGCGATGCCGGTGAAGGTGAAGACGGCGGCGCTGGAAAAAGTGGATGACGCGACGGAATATGTGGCGACCCTGAAGTCGCGCGACTCGGCGGTCGTGTCTCCGCAAGTGGAAGGGATCATCACGCAGATTTTTGTGCGCTCGGGCGATCACGTGGCGGATGGCGCGCGATTGATGCAGATCGATCCGGAGAAGCAGCAGGCGACGGTGAAGAGCCAGGAAAACGCGCGTGATGCGCAACAGGCCCAACTCAAATGGGCGCAGCAGAATTACGAGCGCGTAAGCGGACTGGCGAATGCAGGGGTGGTGAGCAAGCAGGACCTTGACCAGGCGCGGTCGACGCTGGACCAGGCGCGGGAGCAACTCCATTCGCTGGATGCGCAGGTGAACGAGCAACAGGTGCAGCTGCACTATTTTCAGGTTGTGGCGCCGCGGGCGGGGATCGTGGGCGACATACCGGTGCGCGTGGGCGACCGCGTGCTGACGACCACGCAGCTGACGACGGTGGACCGGCCGGGCAGTTTGGAAGCGTACATTTATGTGCCCATCGAAAAATCGGGGCAACTGAAGATGAACTTGCCGGTGCAGATTGTAGATGGCGCGGGGAACGTGCTGGCGGCGAGCCACATCACGTTTATTTCTCCGCAGGTCGACAACACGACGCAGTCGGTTCTGGCCAAGGCGGTGATTGCGAACTCGAATGACGCGCTGCGCAACGCGCAGTTTATTCGCGCGCGCGTGGTGTGGGGCAGCGATCAGAGGCCGGTGGTGCCGGTGGTGGCGGTGTCGCGCATCGGCGGCGTGTATTTCGCGTTTGTCGCGGAGCCTGATCAGAAGGGCGGATATGTGGTGCACCAGAAGCCGCTTCAGGTCGGCCAGATCGTCGGCAACGATTATGTGGTGCTCGACGGCGTGAAGCCGGGAGACAAAGTGGTGATTTCGGGCACACAGTTTTTGATTGACGGAGTGCCGGTTGTGCCGCAAGAGAGTAGTAGTTCATAAGAGTCGACAGAGAATCGTTCCAATCGCATCACTCATCGTCCGAACAAACGAAGCCGGTGCATTCACTGCTCAAAGCAGGCTGGCAACTGAGAACTGACAGCTGAGAACTGTTTTCTTATGGTTGATTTTTTTATTCATCGTCCGGTGTTCTCCACCGTTTGCGCGCTGATGATTATTCTGGCGGGCGCGGTCTGCATTCCCACACTCCCCATCGCACAGTTCCCCGATCTTGCTCCTCCACAGGTCGGCGTCACGGCTACCTACACCGGAGCCAGCTCGCAGTCCGTCGAATCCGCCGTGACCACGCCGCTCGAACAGCAAATCAACGGCGCCGAGGGGATGAAGTACATCACCTCTTCCAGCACCAACGACGGCGTCAGCACGATCACGGCAACCTTCGATCTGAACCGCAATCCCGACCTTGCCACCGTCGATATCGAAAACCGCGTGAACACGGCTTCCGGGCGTCTTCCCGCCGCGGTGAAGCAAATCGGCATTACCGTCGCCAAGACCTCGCAAAACTTCGTCTTCGGCGGCGCCGTGTTCTCTCCCGACGGCAGTCTTTCCACGATCTTCATCAGCAACTACCTCGATGTGTATGTTCGCGACACGCTCAAGCGCGTGCCGGGCGTGGCTGACGTCCTGATCTTCGGCGAGCGCAAGTATTCCATGCGCCTGTGGCTTGACCCGGTGCGCATGGCGGGCCGCTCGCTCACCGCCGACGATGCCGTCAATGCACTCCAGGAACAAAACGTGGAAATCGCCGCCGGACAAGTCGGCGCCCAACCTTCCATGCCCGGGCAGCAGTACCAGATCAGCGTGCGCGCCGTCGGGCGTCTCTCGGAGCCCGCGCAATTCGACGACATCATTCTTAAAAGCAATGCGGACGGCACGCTCGTCCGGCTCAAGGACGTTGGTCACTCCGAACTCGGCGCCGAAGACTACAGCACCGACCTCGACTACAACGGCCGGGAAGCAGTCGGCATCGCCGTCACCCAGCTCTCGACCGCCAACGCTCTTGATGTGCATCAACGTTGCGTCGCCGAACTCGACCGCCTGTCGAAGCACTTTCCTCCCGGAATGAAATATGAAATCGCGTTCGACACCACCGACGCCGTGGGCGAATCCATTCGCGACGTTATTTTTACGGTTGGTTCCGCGATTCTGCTCGTCATCCTGGTGATTTTCGTTTTCCTTGGCGACTGGCGAACTACGATCATTCACTTCATCGCCACCCCGGTCTCGCTCATCGGGACATTTACTTTCATCAAGCTGCTTGGCTTTTCGATTAATACGCTGACTCTTTTCGGCATCACTCTGGCGACCGGGCTGGTGGTCGACGACGTCATCGTCGTGATTGAAAACATCGAGCGTCACCTCCAGGAGGGCGAGCCGAGCGCGGCCAAGGCAGCCTCTGACGCCATGCGCGAGGTCACCGGCGCCGTGATCGCCACGTCGCTGGTGCTGGTTGCCGTGTTTGTGCCGGTTGCATTCTTCCCCGGGACCACGGGCATTTTGTTTCGCCAGTTCGCGCTGACGATTGCCTTCTCCATCACCATTTCCGCCTTCAACGCGCTTACGCTGGCGCCGGCGCTGGCGGCTATCCTGCTCGGGCGCATCGAACACAAAGAAAAAAACTGGTTTTTCAAAAAGGTTGACCGCGTTCTCGAGGCTGTCAATAGAGGGTATGTGAGCGCTCTGCGCACATTCCTGCGCTTCGAGGTCCTGGCTTTGATCCTGTTCGCCATCGGCCTCGGCCTCGCTTACTTTGTCTACAAGAAAGTGCCGCTCGGCTTCGTTCCGTCTGAAGATCAGGGCTATCTGATCGTTGCCATCCAGGCTCCAACCGGAGCTTCGCTCGAATACACGCGCGACATCGGCCGGCAAGTCTCAGCCATCACGAAAAATATTCCTGAAGTTCGCGGCACCTTTTCAATCGCCGGATTCAGCTTCGGCGGAGCCACTGCGAACTCCGGGCTCGTCTTCCTGCCGCTTCGTCCTTACGGCAAGCGCGAGGGTGAAGAACACACCGCCGCCGCCATCCTCGACCGTCTGCGTGGTCCGCTCTTTGGAATCTCCGGCGCCATTGTCATTCCCTTTGAACCGCCTGCTGTGCAGGGCCTGGGCCAGTTTGGAGGATTCCAGTACGAACTCCTCGATCAGGGCGCGCATACCCTGCAGGATCTCGACAAGGTGACCCACGACCTGGTTCGGGCCGCCAGCGAGCGTCCGCAGAAAGATGTCACGGGCCTGTTCACCACCTACACGTCAAACGATCCGCAATACATCGTCACCATCGATCGCGAAAAAGCCAAGACCCTCCACATCCCGCTGAGCCAGATTACTGACACGCTCAGCGTGTATATGGGTTCGTCCTACGTCAACGATTTCGATTTCAACAACCGCTCCTATCGCGTCTACATACAGGCCGACAAACAATTCCGCTCCCACCCGCAGGATATCGGCCAGTATTACGTCCGCTCCGATTCCGGAGCCATGGTGCCTCTCAGTAACCTTGCCACCATCACCGCGAGCACCGCGCCACAGGTCATCAACCACTACAATCTTTTTCGCTCCACTGAAATCGATGGCTCGGCCTCGCCCGGCTTCAGTTCGGGCCAGGCGATCGACGTCATGCAACAGCTCTCCGCAAAGACTTTGCCGCAGGGCTACACCTACGAGTGGTCCGGCATTTCGCTCGAGGAACTTGCCTCCGGCTCAACTACGCTTATCCTGTTCGGACTCGGAACCCTTGTTGTCTATCTCACGCTCTCTGCTCTCTATGAAAGTTTCGTTCTCCCCTTCATCATTCTTCTCGCCGTGCCCATGGCTCTGCTTGGCGCTCTCGGCGGTCAATGGATACGCGGCCTGCAAAACGACGTCTATTGCCAGGTCGGGCTCGTTATGCTCGTCGGCCTTGCCTCCAAAAATGCCATCCTGATCGTCGAATTCGCCGAGCAACTGCGCGAGCGTGGCATGACCATTCTTGACTCCGCGGTGGAAGCGGCCCGCATTCGTCTGCGCCCCATCCTCATGACCTCGTTTGCGTTCATCATGGGCGTGGTGCCGCTCGTTATCGCCACCGGAGCCGGCGAAAACGGCCGCCACTCGGTGGGAACGACAGTTTTCGGCGGCATGATCATGAGCACGATTTTGAATTTGTTTTTTATCCCCGTGCTCTATTTGCTGATTGAAGGCTTCCGCGAGCGCCGCAAACGTCCGAAGACTGCATAAACGCGCGAAGCCACAGCTGCGCCGGCAATGTACGGCCCAGCTGTTCTTGATCTACAGAGATGAACTCACCTTACTGAGAATCTTGGCCGACGGCGGGAGGCAGCATTTCGCGCGCATCCTGCGTCTGAAGGAGTTGGAATTGGTGGCTGATCTCGGTTTTGGACGGACTGAAAGCAGGAGGCATTATGAAGAGATTGCATTGGGGAGTTCTGGCGGCGGTTTTAATCTGTTTGGTCGCGCTTGTCGCGGGAGCGCAGGCGCAGGGCGGTCCGGCGCTCGATCAGAAAGCGCTCACCCGCATTGTCAAGGAAGTCCGTCACGAACTGGTGATGCTGCCTTTCTATGGAGTGTTTGACAACCTGGCGTACAAGGTCGATCCGGATGGGACGGTGACACTTCTGGGGCAGGTGGCGCGCCCGGTGCTGAAATCGGACGCGGAAAACGCGGTCAAGAGAATTGAGGGCGTGCCCCGCGTGGTGAATAACATTGAAGTGCTGCCGACATCATTTGAGGACGACCGCATTCGGCGGGAGGTCTATCGCGCGATTTACGGCAATCCCGCGCTCAACGAGTATCAGGTGCGGGCGGTGCCTCCGATTCACATCATCGTTAAAAATGGGCACGTGACCCTGGAGGGCGTAGTCGCGCGCACTATGGACAAGCAGATTGCGGGCGTGCAGGCAAACGGCGTGCCGGGGGTTTTTTCGATGACGAATAACCTGGTGGTTGAGGAAGAAGAGAAGAAGAAGTAGTAGAAGCATAGTGCGGCGAGACGGCCGAGCTGGAGTCCGGCGCCTTTGCTGATGTGTTGCGTCTAGAATTAGTCGTGGCTTTTGCGTCTCCTGCTGAAATTGAACATGCTGCGCGACTCGTGCGCGACGGGCGGCTGGTCGCCTTTCCAACTGAAACTGTTTATGGACTGGGCGCGAACGCGCTCGATGCAGACGCAGTGGCGCGGATCTACAGCGTGAAACGGCGTCCGGCGACAAGCCCGCTGATCGTGCATGTGGCGTCGATTGAAATGGCGCGAGAGCTGCTAGCCGCGGGCGCGGCGGACCGCTCGACCTCAGCGTGGACAGGCCGCGCTCAACTCCTCGCGGAAAAATTCTGGCCCGGGCCTCTGACACTGGTTCTGGCCAAGCCGGCGGCGATTCCGCCGATCGTTACTGCCGGGCTTTCGACGGTCGGCTTGCGTATGCCGTCTCATCCCGTGGCACTGGCATTGATCCGCGCGGCAGGCGTGCCGCTGGCGGCTCCGAGCGCCAATCGATTCACTGAGCTTTCTCCGACGACCGCCGAACACGTGCGCCAGAGTCTGGGCGGCGATGTGGATTGCGTGCTCGATGGCGGACCGTGTGATGTTGGAATTGAATCGACCGTGCTGTCCCTGACCGAGGGGCGGGCGGTGCTGCTGCGCCCTGGCGGCATCGCGCGCGCGGCAATTGAAGCGGTAATCGGGCCGGTCGAGTCGGCGGAGGATCCGATGGGTGGTGCCCACCCGGCTCCGGGGATGCACGCGCGGCACTATAGCCCGCGCACTCCTCTATTTTTGATTTCGGATGGAGAGATGCCGGGGAGCGGAAGTGGAATTTATCTTCGGCACATGCGGGCGCCGAATCGCGCTGACGCTAAAGTAGTCCAGATGCCGCTCTCCGCAGCCGATTACGCGGCGCGGCTCTATGGCGCACTACACGAAGCTGACGATGCGCGCGTAGATTGGATTGCGGTCGATGTTCCTCCCGCAACAGCAGAGTGGGAGGCTGTGCACGACCGGTTGCGGCGAGCGGCGTTCAGGGATTGAAGCCGTGCGCTGGCGGCGCGATCCCTTACTTCAGCAGGCCGTAAACGACGAGACTGGTCAGCGTGCCGACGTACAGTTTGCCGTTGTTGACCATGAAGTTGGCGTAGTGCGGGAGTTTGGGGAGCACGTCTCGCCCGGCGCGGGCCTTCGAACTCTTGTAAAGTTCGGCGAGCGTGGTCGCGTTGAAAGTCTCCAGCGTATTGCCGTTGAGCTGCCACACGAGGCCGGCCGAGGTTCCGTTGGAGCTGATGACCGGCGAATGCCCGGCGGCAACTTTCTTCGACTGCGCGAGCGGCGTGGTGTTGATGACGCCGTTGGTGAAAGAGAGCGCGGTGATGGGCGAGCTGTTCGCGGACGTGTAGATCGCGTTATTCCAGTAGACGAGCGCGCCGGTATTGGGCGCAAAATCCTGCAACTCCTGCACGATCTGAGTGTCGCCGGATTGGCACGTGCTGCAGAACTGCCCCATGTCGTCACGGTCGAGAAGATAGATGGTTCCTTCTTTGCCGACGGCCGCGGCAAGATGCGGGTAGGAACCGGATTGATCGGGCAGGACGAGCACGGGCTCACTTAAATCAAGGTCGTGATCGTTAAGATAAACCTCGTTCCAGGGGGTGAACCAGTCCGCGAGTTGAAGCGTGCCATCGCCCAGAGCAAGTTTGAAAACGGATTGCCCGAGGTCGATGCCCGCGGTGAACGGACCATCGGCGGTGGCTCCGTAGATGTAGCCTTCGCTGTCAGCCGAGAGGCCGCCGCCTCTTTGCCAAACCGCGGCGGCTGAAGCTTCGGGCTCAACGTCAAATGCGCCGGCCTGCTGGAGCGTCGACTCGTTATAGGCAATGACCCAACCTTCTTCTTTTCCACTGCGGCATCCGTTCGATCCGAAGCCGATGTAGATGGTGCCATCGTTCAGCAACAGAGCGGGACGGTTCACCTGCATCCTGTCGACGAAGACATCGTTCTGGCCGTTGTATTCGTAGCTGGCCGTGATGACAACCGGGCTGCCCGATTGTTCGAGACCGTTCGTCACGTTGAGAGCGTGGAGACGGTGAACGAAGGTCGTTCCATTCTCGTAGGTCTTCGCCACGACGAAAATCGTTCCGGCGCTGGGGTCGATGACCGGCGTCGAAAGCACACCAACCTCGGTCCAGCCGCTGGTTCCGGCGCAGCCTTGAAGGGTGACGGGCACGGGCGTGACGTTCTTGGAGAGAAAACTGGTGTGCCAGAGCGGGTTGGCGTTCGCGCCGGTATTGCTGTCGGCGTCGAATGCATACACGCTGTCATTCATGGTGGCGACGTAAACCACATTGTGAACACCCGCGCCCGGGATCGTCACATTGGGGAGATAGAGCGCCTGGCCGACGATCGCGCCATCGACCGCCTGCGTGAACAGCTTGCCGAAGGAAGGAGGATTCACATTCTGTGGAGTCAGAATGGTTTCGTTGGTATTTGCGCCGGAGTGCAGGTTGTCATAATGCCAGGTCGTGACCGGCGATTGCGCGCGAATGAGCGTGCCGGCGGTTGCGAATGAGAGCACGATGAGCAGAGTACGTGCGCGAAGCCACAAGATCTTCATCGGCTTTCTCCCGAAAATTGTTTACTTGATGGAGTTCAACTGGGGCTTGCCCACGGCGGCCAGCGACAAGGGCTTGCTTTGACGAGCGAACTACGCTGCGAGAACGATAGTGCAGGAATGGGTGGACAGTCAAATTCGATGTTAACCGCAGGTGAAAGAGATTGCATCTTCAAGGCGAGAGTCTGCACGAGGAATTTGTTCCGAAGGCGGTTTGCGGTTGAGAGCCGGTCTGGGCGGCCCGCTTCGTCAACTCTTCTTTTCGATTTTGCCGGGCACGCGGACGCGAACCGTGTGGGGAATGCCGCGCAGTTTTTCAAGCAACTCCGGGTCACAGTCGCGGTTGATATCGTAGATCGCGTAGCCGAGATTTCCGCGCGTGTCGAGCACCTGGCGCTCGATGTTGATGCCGCGATCGGCAAGAATGTCATTGATGGCGCGCAAAATTCCGGGCACATTGTGGTGGATGTGCATGAGGCGGTGCGATCCCGGCTCGTAATCGAGATGGCACTGCGGGAGGTTGACGCTCATCAGCGAATTGCCGCTATGAAAATAGTCGACCATTTTGGCGGAGACGAACTGCCCGATATTCTGCTGCGCCTCTTCGGTGCTGCCGCCAATGTGCGGCGTGAGGATGACGTTCGGCAGGCCCCGCAACGGGCTGGAGAACGGGCCGCCGCTCTCGGGCTCCTGGGGAAAGACGTCGACGGCAGCGCCCGAAAGCTTGCCGGACCTCAGATGGCGAGCCAATGCCTCGTGATCAATAACGAATCCGCGGCTGAGGTTGATAAGGCACGCGCCGTCTTTCATGGCGGACAGTTCCTGTTCGCCGATTAAATTCTGGTTCTGCTGCTTGCCGTCGACGTGCAGTGTGATGACGTCGGAGGTTTCGAGCAGTTCGCGAAAGCTGACGGCACGCGCATTGCCGCGGGCGAGCACGTGCGCGACATCGTGAAACACGACGCGCATGCCGAGGGCCTCGGCGAGGTCCGAAATTTGCGAGCCGATTTTGCCGTAGCCGACGATTCCGAGGGTCAGCCCGCGCACTTCGTGCGAACCCGCCGACGATTTGTTCCACTCGCCATTGTGCAGCCGCGTGCTGGCCTCGAATGTGCGCCGCATCAGCAGAATAATTTCGCCCATGGCGAGTTCGGCGACCGAGCGGCTGTTCGAATGCGGATCATTGAAGACGGCAATGCCACGTTCGCCCGCGGCGGCGCGATCGATCTTGTCGACGCCGATGCAGAAGGCTCCGACGGCGACCAGCTCCGGCGCGGCCTCGAAGACGGCGGCCGATATGCGCGTCTTGGAGCGTGCGCCGAGAATCGAGGCGCCACGAATTTTTTGAACGAGTTCGGCTTCGCCGAGCGCGCCATGCAGCGACTCGACTTCGAAGCCGGCTTCCTCAAACTGCGAGGCGGCAACGCCGCTGATGTTTTCCAGCAGTAAAACCTTCAAGAATCCTCCCGGATGAGGGATAAGGGTCGATTATAAGGCGTCGTGGTGGGCGCGGTTATTTGCGATCTTCGTTGATGGCTCGGATAATGTCGATGTGACGGGCGTAACTATCATCGCGGCGTCGTCTCCCGAAGAGATCGCTCAGGCGCGCGAATTGTTTCTGGAATATGCGGCGTCGCTGGGCTTCAGCCTGTGCTTTCAGAATTTCGACGCGGAGCTGGCGGGATTGCCGGGGGATTACGCGGCTCCCGATGGCCGCCTGCTGCTGGCGAAATATGATGGCCAACTGGCGGGCTGCGGCGCGCTGCACAGATTGACGGCCGACGTATGCGAGATGAAGCGGCTTTACCTGCGGCCGCAGCTTCGCGGCAAGGGAATCGGCCAGACGATAGCGGAGCGGTTGATAGGCGAGGCGCGCTCGATCGGCTACAAGCGCATGCGGCTCGATACGGTCGGACCCGTCATGAAAGATGCGGTGGCGATGTATCGGAAACTCGGGTTCAAGGAGATCGCAGCTTATCGCGAGAATCCGATGGCGGGAACGCTGTATATGGAACTGGAGCTGTAGAGTTGGAGCTCGGGTTCAATCGCCCAATTTTTCGGCATTGATTTTTTTTGTGCCCAGGCTCAGCCCGGCAAATTCACGCCGCTGACGAATCCTCCGAGATGGGCGGTGACGGCAATAGCAGCGACCGCGAGCAGCTCGAATGCCGCATGCAGCGGGGGGAGTGACGAATCGGCGCTACTCCAATTGCGCCGGCGCAACAAAATCACAAGCCAAAGAAGGGCCGCAGCCGCGCAGCCAAATAAAAGATGCATGCGCAACACACCTTTCAGCCGCTGCCCTTCGAGTTGCCATTGCCACGCTGCTAAACCGGTCGCCACCACCGGCACGACCATAATCGCCGCCGCCCACAAATTGAACTGGGCTACGATTTTGAGCGCGCGCCGGCCGCGCCAGTGCGCAAGCACATCGCAGAACACTCCTGTAATAAAGAGCGCGATGGGGAAGTGCACGAGCACGACATGCTGCGCATGCCTGGCCAGCAGCACGGATTTCGGATCAAACGGGTGTACGGACACTTCGTCACTCCCCTCGATGGAATTTCGATTGCTTTTATTTCGCGCTTACTCAACAACGATCTTCCCGGTCATCTTTGGATGAATCGAGCAAAAATACGCGTAGGTGCCGGGCTTCGTAAGAGTGGCCGTGAACTTGTCATCGGTGTCGAGCGCCCTCGATTTGAACGCCTCGTCCGTGCTTACTACGGTGTGCGGAATGTCGTCGTGGTTGGTCCAGGTGATGGTTGTGCCGGCTTTCACCTTGATCTCCTGCGGCGTGAAGCTGAAATTATCGATCTGGACTGCGACGGTTGCCGTGTCCACAGCTGCCGCCGTGCCCGAGATCGAAGCGCCGAGCAGCATCAGAATTGCAAACAGCGCGGCGGAAAATTGTCGTGTACGCATAGTGATTCCCTCTCCTTACTTGACTGCGAAATTTTTGCGAAATTGAATTACGCCAGGGTTGAATCGGTCACGGCCAGAGCATGCTTGCCATGAAATGACTGCACGCTGGTGAGGCCAAGCAGTGAACGCAACTGGTCTTCCGGCACTTTCATCGGTCCGGGCGACGGCGCGGCACCGGGTCTCGGCTGCGGAAACGCGGTGGAACATGCCGTGTGGAAAGTCACATTGCCTTCCACCTTCTGCATGGTCTGATGAATGTGGCCGTTCAGCACGGTGACCGAGCCGAATTTTTTTAGATACGAAAGAGCCTGGGCGCTGTCGTCGGTGCCCCAGCCCCACTCGGGATAGACCGTCCACAGCGGAATGTGGGCGAAGATGATCACCGGCGTGCTGTGCTTCAGATGTTTCACGTCGCGCTGGAGCCACTCGAGCTGCTCGGCGCCAAGCGATCCAAGTCCGCCGGCCTTGAGGTTCATCACATTCACGAGGCCGATGAAGTGCACGCCGTTTTTGTCGAAACTGTACCAACCCGCGCCGCTCGTGTTCTTGCCGTAGCGGTCTCGATATTGCGCGCCATTGTCTTCCAGCACGTCGTGCTCGCCGGGAACGAAAAATACTTCCTGTGGATGCGCCGATTTCAGAATCTGATCGACGTTGTCGAACTCCGAAGGCTTTGAGAGATGGCTGATGTCGCCGGTGTGCAGCATGAACTCGGGCGCAACCGGCAGCGCGTTGATCTTGTTAATCGCGGCTTTGAGCGTAGCGATCACATCCGGATTCGCCGGCTTGTTGAATCCCATGTGGCTGTCGCTGATCTGCACGAAACTAAGCTGCCCTTTGGCGTGCTTCGCGGCGGGGTCATTCAGCGCGAATGATTTGAGCACGCCTCCCTGGACGACGCACAACGCGCCCGTCCCCGCCCATGCCATGCATTTCAAAAATCCACGGCGGTCGACGCCGTCATGATTGTGATCAAAAAGAAAGCTGTTGTTTGTTTCGTCTGCCATCGCTGCCTCCAGTTCGCATTTCGCTTGCTGGTGTGCAGAACTGGCCGGCGCCGGATTTATTCCCGAGAAAATTCGGCTGAGTAAGAACCCCAGGGGTGGGTTGCGGCCGCGCAGGCGCTAGCGAGCCGCCGCGTTCCCCGCCAAAGTGTTACAAATATATGGGCCGCGGCGGACAACCACGCGCGGTTCGCGTGAATCTTCCAAGCACACCCCGTCATCTTTAACGCTTTGGAGGAAAACGAAATGGCACAAGCCTTGGAGGAAGTAAAAATGGCGCATGAACTGCCCCCGCTGCCCTATGCGTATAACGCTCTCGAACCCACCATCGATGAAAAGACGATGCATTTGCATCACGACATGCATCACGCCGCCTACGTGAAAAACCTGAATGCGGCGCTCGACAAGCATCCCGAACTGCACGCGAAGAAGGTTGAGGATCTGCTGCGCGACTTGAACGCGATTCCGGAAGACATTCGCGGCGCGGTGCGCAATAACGGCGGCGGCCACGTGAATCATTCCATGTTCTGGACCATCATGAAGCCGAACGGCGGCGGCGAGCCGACCGGCCCAATCGGCGACGCGATCAAGAAAACCTTCGGCGACTTCAAGGCTTTCCAGGAAAAATTCAACGCCGCCGGCGCAGGCCAGTTCGGCAGCGGATGGGCTTGGCTTGCCGGCGACAGCAAGGGCGAGATCAAGGTTATGTCAACCCCGAATCAGGACAATCCGATCTCGCAGGGATTGATCCCGATTTTCGGCAATGACGTTTGGGAGCATGCCTACTACCTGAAGTACAACAACCGCCGGCCGGAATATCTGTCTGCGTGGTGGAACGTCATCAACTGGGAAGAAATCAACAAGCGGTATCAATCGCTGATGAAGAAGTAACTCGAGGCGGGTAGCGCGGACATTTCTGCCCCCGTGACGCCGAAAAGATTAAGCCAGCCGGGCCAAAAGCCCGGCTTTTTCTGTCTGTCACTTCTCCGGCCATGCTATTGATTATTCCACATTAAGAAGAGATTAATTTTCCCGACGAACCAAAGCTCCCCGACCTTCGCCGCTGGACCACTTTGCCTTTCCCGCCGATAATAACTGCGAATCGCCTTGTCCTCTCCCATGTCCAACAACGAATACGATCTGGTAGTGATCGGCAGCGGCCCGGCCGGTCAAAAGGGCGCGATCTGCGCGGCCAAGATGCGCAAAAAGGTCGCGATCATCGATCGCGAGCGCACCATCGGCGGCGTCTGCGTGCACACCGGAACCATCCCCAGCAAAATGTTTCGCGAGGCGGTGCTCTACCTCAGCGGCTTTCGCCAACGCACTTTTTACGGACGCGGTTATGTTCTCAAAGATCGAATCGAGATGGCGGACCTGATCTTCCGCGCGCAGTCGGTCATGTCGCGCGAGGTCGAAGTGATCAAGGCGCAGCTGCGGCGCAACTACATAACCTCACTCTCCGGCGACGCGCACTTCGTCGACCCGCACACCATCGAGATCAACAACTCCGATGGCACCCAACAGGTTCGCGGGGGAAAAATTCTGATCGCCTGCGGCACGCGCCCGGCGCATGACGACGAAATTCCGATCGACAACAAAAGGATTTTCGATTCCGACCAGATCCATTGCCTCGACGAGATTCCGCGCGAGCTGATTGTGGTCGGCGCGGGCATCATCGGACTCGAATATGCCTCGATGTTCGCCGCGCTCGGCGTCAAAGTCACCTTGCTCGACCTGCGGCCCACGCTGCTCGATTTCGTCGATCGCGAGATCATCGAGAGCCTTTGCTTCCAGCTGCGCCAGCTGGGCACAGTTTTTCGCCTGGGAGAAAAAGTTGTTTCGGTCAGCTTCGACGACGAGCGCTCGCAGGTTTGCGCGAGACTGGAAAGTGGCAAGGTGGTTCGAGGGCAGGCGCTGCTTTATTCCGTGGGCCGCCAGGCCAACAGCGACAAGATGAATATCGACGCCGCCGGCGTTGTACCCGACGGCCGCGGAAAACTGCTGGTCAATGAGTACTATCAGACCAATGTTCCGCACATCTATGCGGCTGGAGATGTCATTGGCTTCCCGGCGCTTGCCTCGACTTCCATGGAGCAGGGCCGGCTGGCGAGTTGCCACATGTTTGGCAAACCCAGCAAGATGATTTCGAACCTGATTCCCTACGGAATTTACGCGATCCCGGAAATCTCGATGGTGGGCGAGACGGAAGAAGAGCTGACCAAGAAAAAAGCGCCGTACGAGAGCGGGCTCGCGCGCTACTCGGAGCTGGCGAAAGGCCAGATGCTGGGCGACGATCAGGGCCTGGTAAAGATTCTCTTCGACCCGAACACGCTCAAGCTGCTCGGCGTACACATCATCGGAGACCGGGCCGCCGAAATTGTTCACATCGGCCAGGCGGTGCTTGCCATGGGCGGATCGATCGAATATTTCCGCGACACCATCTTCAACTATCCAACTCTGGCCGAAGCGTATAAAGTGGCGGCGCTGGACGGCTTGAACAAACTCTGACCCTGTGGCGCGTTCATGTGGCGCGGGAACTTCTGTGCGCGGACTTTGATTGGCGCCGCGGCGGACTTTAGCTTTTGAAGAATTCTCCGATTTGCGGCCAATACTTCCGCACAATCATGTCTGTACTCAAATGCCCGCCGCGGCGAAATAGTTTCAGCTCTGCCCCGGTGAGCGTCGCAAATTTTACGACGGACCGATACGGCACATATGGATCATCCTGGGCATGAAAGATCATGATCTTCGTGGCAGTCATCTCCGGCGCATGATGGATGGGACTGAAGAATTTTCCGCCGCTTAGCTTTTTCCAATTGCGATCCGAAAGCCGGTAGGCCTCGCCAAATGCTTCCCTGATGTATGCGGCGTAACTCGGGTTTGAAGTCTCTTTTTTTTGCTCGCGCGGCAGGATTGACCAATCGACCACCGGACAATTGGCAATGACTTTCTTTACTCGCGCGTCGAGCGAGCAAAGGAGAGCAGCCGATCCGCCGAAACTTCCGCCGATCACAAAAATTTCGCCGGCGCGCACCCGAAACCGCCGTCCAAATGCCGACTCGCGAAATTCGCGCTGTAACCCGTCGATCACATCGAGAATGTCCAGATGCGGCGAGCGCTGCAAAAATTCTCCGCGGCTCTCCCAGGCACCGCGATAGCGCGGATAAAACACCCAATATCCCTTAGCCGCCAAGAATTCGGACAGCGCCTGCTTGCGGGGAATCGACGGCATACCATCGCACAAAATAATCACGCGCTCCATTCGAACGCGGCGGGCCGGCGGCAGGAATTCCGTCACAATGTCGCGCGCGAATCGGGTTCTGAACATCATTCCAATCCTGGGGGAAGCAATAACGTCCCGATTCAATACACTGCCATATCTTTTGCCGAGACCCACTGCCCTGAGTAATTGCTCCTGATCTGATCGGCGAGATCTTCCTCCGGCAATTTGAGCAGGACCTCGTGATATACCACGAGCAGCCTGGGATGCGCGCGGCGGGCGATGTCTGCGAGTTGCGCGGGCGAAGTGTGGAACGTCTTGAAATATTCATTCCAGTGCGGGATTTGCATCTGCTTCCCGTTCGGGTTGTAAACCTCGTGCAGCAGAAGGTCGCATCCGTCGCAGGCCTTCACGACTTCGTCGGTCGGAGCGGTGTCGCCGGAGATAACGATTTTGCGATCCCTGGTTTCGAATTTGTAGCCGTAGGCTTCTTTCCAGCTTCCATGCCTCACGAGGAATGCCGTCACCTTGACGTTCTCATCGCTATAAATGACACCCGGCGAAATCTCATGCACGTTGACTTTGTAGCCGGTCGCGTTCGCCTGCTCCAATCCTTCTCGGCGAATGTGAATGTCCTCCGCCCATGCCTGTTCAATGTGCGATGTCATGTTTTTCAGGCCGTGCGGACCGTAGGCCAGGAGCGGCACTGACCGGTCCAACACCCACGGAGAAAAAATCAGGTCGGGATATCCGAGGGTGTGGTCGGAATGCAGATGCGTGATGAACACGATATCCAACTTCGGCGACAAGAGCGCCGGGATGCCATCTTCCTTCGCAGCTTTGGCCGCCTGCCTGACAACTCCTGGCCCGCAATCGACGAGATAGGCGCGGCCATTCACCACCACGGCGACCGCCGGACCGGAGCGCTCAGGATCGGGAACTGGCGTACCTGAACCCAGCATCACGACCTGGGTTCGGCTCTCGCGCGGAGGCCCATTCTGTTGACCGTCCGCTCCAGTCGCCGCTCTGGTCGCCGCTCCAGTCGCCGCTCCAGCCGCCGCTCCAGCCGAGGCGCAGCTCATCACAAAAGCCGCGATGATGCCAACGCTCCAGATCGTCTTGTCTCGCACGCGCTCCCTCCGTCTTCCGAGCATTCCTCCGTGCCAGCGAAAAGCATATAAGATTTCTGTTCGACGCACTGCCGACCGGCTCCTGTTCCCGTTTTTCTTATCTTTAACCTTGTCGTTCGAGTCTTATCGTTCAAGATGAATTTATGGGCCGCTTCCCTCTTGACGCCCGCGCCTTCAAGCGACTAAACTCCTCTCCCACTGCGGCTTTTCGTGGTGACGCACTCCCCAACCAGCATCTGGCTGCACACTTCCAGGAGGCTCCGATGATGATCTCCCGCTTTTCGAAATTCGCTTGGCTTGTGACATTCTTTGCGCTTTCTTCCCTCGCTTTCGCCGGGGTTGGATCTTCGAACACGGCCACTGCCGATCCGCCGGTGCCGCATCCGAACACGACGCCTTGCAAGGTTGTTCTGTTCACGCATGTGCGTTTTGCCGACTTCAACGCGCAGCCTTTTTCATATACGCCGCCCGCCGCTTGCCCCGCGCCCTGGGCGAAAGCAATTCTGGTGGGAGATTTCTCGGTCAGCGAAGGCATTCAATATGACCGCACGGCCAACATCTGGCTTGGGCCGACCAATATTTATTTCGGCACGACTTCCGAGCCCGACCCGAATAACTCGCGCCACTGGACGATTCAGCGCGACCTGACCGACTACAGCTCGATTTTTACCACGGCGCAGCAAGGCGCGGCTGATATCGGCAATCTTGTGAACAAGACTTACACGGGCGTCATCTACGGGACGGTCACGATGTACTTCTATCCCCCGTCGGCCAAGGCGTCCGCGCCGGTTACGGCCGACCAGGTCATCGCGTTCTCCGGCGGACCGACGGGCGGGACGGTGGCTCTCGACTCCACCGGACAATGCTGCCAGCCATCGCTCTCGCAGACTCTCACGCTGCCGACGAATATTCAGAAGGCGTATCTCGACGTGTTCGCGCAAAGCCAGAATGACGATGAATTCTGGTACACCTGCGTGCCGAACAATGTTGCCTCAGAGCTCGACAGCTGCCCCAACACTTCCTTCCGCGAATCTGAGATTACGATTGATGGCAATGCTGCCGGCGTCGCGCCGGTCTATCCGTGGATTTTCACCGGCGGTATCGACCCTTATCTCTGGTTCCCGATTCCGGGAGTTCAGACGCTCAACTTCATTCCCTATCGCGTGGACCTGTCGCCATTCGCCAGCTTGCTCGACGACGGCAATCAGCACACGATTGCCATGAGCGTCTTCAATGCCGACGATTATTTCTCGGCGACTGCATCGCTGCTGCTTTATCTCGATCACGGTTCGACGCAGGTGACCGGTGCGGTGACGCAGAACACGCTGACCGCGCCGTCGCCGGTGATTACCGAAAGCATCAGCTCGTCGAAGAACGGCATCGGCGGATCCGTCAACACCGTAAACACTCACGACTTCACGATCTCCGGATACGTGAACACTTCGGCGGGCACGGTCACGACCACGCTCGCGCAGAGTATTGATTTCTCCAACCTGCAAAAGTTCACGATCAACAACTCGGCTTATGTGCAGGACATCACCCAGAACACGACCATCAATGCAACCACGACGGTCGTCGACTCGGCCGGAACTTATGTCGACACCGTCAGCACCGGCTGGCCGATGAGCATGGACATCGTGCTCGCGTTTAACCCCGATGGCTCTGGAACGCAGACGACGACCGTCGACCAGAACTACGCGGTGGAGGATGAGGCGACGCTCAACGGCAACGTCGTATCGTTCAGCAACGTGCACAACGGAGTGACGCCCACGGACACACTCGAATTCAATTCCAGCGGCCAGCTCACCGGCAATGAGAATCAGTCGAGCGCGCAGAGCTACTACACCTACAACAATGCCGGCTATTGCTATAGCAAGTCGCTGACGGCCGTCGGCAACATCCTCACCAGCATTACGAACGGGCAAGGATGCGCCAAGAAGTAGCAGCTGATGTCCGAAGTTAGAAGTTAGAAGTCAGATTGCAGAAGCTAAAGCTCCCGGGGGCACCATTGCTCCGGGAGCTTTGTTTTTCTCTTCGCTTTTCCGAACTTCGTTCCGTACCGATCTGCCAGACGGGAACGTCCGTTAACCAGGCGTCAATGTGCACTTTGTTGCACTAAGACTGCTATCTGGCAGGCGTTGACAAGGCCCCGGGCCTACCGCATACTTTCGGCCCTCAAGGGCTCTTGGAATCGTCCTACCCGGAGTTCAAAAGCCAGAGGTCAAAAGGAGATACTCGCTATGAGAAAGTCTCATCTGTTCCATGCTTTAGCATGCTGCGCACTGGTTGCGTTCTTTATTTGCGGCCAGCAAGCGTTCGCAGAAAATGTCCATCACCTTCAGGCTCGCGTCGTCAATGCCAGCGGCGCGCACGCGCAGGCCAAAACCGAAAAGAAGGCGCTCGAAGAGTTGTCTTCCGGTTTCGGCGTGCTGCCGCCGATCGATGGCAGCGGCGACGACGAGTGGCCCTGCTTCCCCAACGCGAACGCCAACGGCGCGGATTGCTCAACGATCGCAACCGGCGGCGTGGTGATCGGGCAGCCGGCTTATAGCCAGTCGCTTTCCGCGTGCGATGGCAACAGCGGTAGCGCGACAAATTGCGGCCAGGTCTTCTGGTTCTATGAAGACGACACAGGCGATACGACCGACGATCTCGTCGTCTCCATCGTGGTGAAACAGGGAAAGAACTTCGTCCTCGACTCGGGTCCGTTCAACTTCGGTGCCAATCCATTCCCAGCCGGTTCCGTCATCATTATTTCCGATGACACGGCCTTCGGGACCATGGGAGAAACCGGACCGGGCAACGGATTCTGCGCCGGCAGCACGGAAACCTGCGTGAATCCAGTAAAAGGCGTGGCCAGCGTCACCGTGACCACCACGGTCGGCACCTCGACCATCACCAGCAAGTTCAACATGTTCCTCGAGTAACCAAGAGCGAGTCAGCCCCGCTCATTTCGAGCTTATGAGTGGGGCTGGCTTGGCCTTTTCTGACTTTCCTGTGCACCGATGTGCAAATCAGGATTGCCGCTAAACATCTGGAGCCAGCGCGGCGATCCGGCTCACGCAATATCCGCCGCGCACCCGCGATTCACGCCCCTTTTTGGCCAACGCTCCGCCGCTACTCTTCACCAATATTTCATTCCCGGAATTCCACCGTTGCACCATTCATGTGTAATTGACCCCGCTCGATTCTGCGCGTAGAGTCACACCACTTCACTAAAAAACTGGCCGGCAAAACCGGCGCGGAAACTTCAACCGCAGTCGTCGGTGAGAAAGTACGCAATCGTCAGCGAGAAAGAAATGATCAGCAAGAATGGTTGGAATGTTTACTGCACGCGTTTTCTGGTGCGCGCCCGGCGGCTCACCGAGCCGATGGCGTTCACCGATCCCTTCGGCCACGAACACGTTGGGCGGCCGGGCGATTATCTTGTTGAAACCTCCAACGGAATTCGCCGCATCGCGACGCGGGCTTTTTTTGAAGATGTCTACCTGCCGCTCTCGGCAGCCGCTGGCCCGGAGCTGGCTGAGGGGGACTTGCGCCGCGGGGAGCCGCTAGGCGTGGGCGTTGGATCCGGCAACCGAAGCGGCGAAGACCGGCCACGAGCCATGGCTTAGATCCGGCAGGGTTGGATCCGGAAGGCCTGAGTTTGGCGGGCTTTAATCCGCCAATTTGTCGGCAGTCTTAAAATGGGTACACATAGCACGGTAGAGCCACTATATATTGCGATTTCCTCTTGACACGCACTACGGGTGGTTGTACGTTAGGCATCCCAAGGGCATTTTCAATAGACCTCCACGTTAAGGAGGCAGCTCAAAAACTCAGGGGCGCGCTCAAAGTTGCGGTGACTTGGCGTTCCTCTTTTACGGGACCATCCCCCTGACGGATGGAGTTTCACGATGACTTCCCCCTTGGACTGGTGAGGCCGGTTGGCCCCGTCCAGGCAATCCCCCCGGGGGAATTCATAAAAAGTTTGCGGACGAAGCTGTCAGCTTGACGTGGTTTGTTCGCACGATTTTGTGCAGTCGAGGAGCCCCCATGGATGAATTGATCGAAATCGTTGCCGCTTCCTTTGTACGCCATGGCATCGAATGTCCCGCTGCCGATTCAACGTCGGTAGGCCAGGCAACGCCCGTTGCGGCCATCCCAAACGCGACGTCGCCGATTGAACCTGCCGCGCTCCCCGAACACAGCTATCGCAAGAAGCCAGACGCCGGCCTCGCCACCTAGGCTGGGCCGTACGCCGCTGGAAGCGTGAGCCTACAGGTTCACGCCGTATGGACCCATTCGCTCCAAAATGGGCTGCAACATGGTTGGTGCAACATCGCAGTGCAACACCGTACGACCAGTATCGATTTCATTTCGCCATCATCTAATGAGGAGAGAGACATGCCCGAGGTTCAAGGAAAAGTTAAGGATAGTGTGCAGGGAAGAGTGTCAGAAAACGCGCAGGAAAAAATGCCCGAAAACGCCCAGGTAAAAGCGCAGCCCGCCGCGGCCGCTGCCAATAAG
>JBAWAI010000031.1:0-6657 GCA_049589215.1 Terriglobales bacterium
ATCTTCATCAGGGCACCCTCTGTTGATTTTACGTCGTCCACAGCGTAAAAGAACCTCAATATGCCTCGTCGTTGGTCCATCTCCGTCTGTCTCCTCTTTGCTTCGCTTTGTGCCGTCCCTTTGAGTACGAACGCTGTCGCTCAGGTTTCTTCCCCGAAAAAAAATGACCATGCGGGCGAAGCGGCGATCTTCCAGCGGATTTTCAATCGCGCGCGCTTTGAGAATGACGGCACCAGCGTGGAAGAGAGCGAGGTCGTGGTTCTGATCCAGAGCGAGGCGGGCGTCCGGGAATTTGGCCAGTTGGTGTTCGGCTATTCCTCGGCAACCGAGAAGTTGGAGATTGAGTATGTACGCGTGCGCAAGCCGGACGGGCAGGTGATCGTAACGCCCGAGTCAACCGCCCAGGATTTTGCGCCTGACGTTTTAAAAGACGCGCCGATGTACACCGACTACCGGCAGCGCCACATCTCCGTCGCGGCGCTACGCCCGGGAGACACGCTGGAATATCGCACCGTGACGCGCACCACCACTCCACTCGCGGCGGGCAATTTCTGGTACGAGCATACCTTCCCAAAGACTGTGGTAGTGAATGAAGATCGACTGGAAATTGACGTTCCCAAAGCGCGCGAGATCAAGCTGAAGACGCCGACGCACAGCCCAGAGATTCAAGAGAGCGGGGACCGGCGCATCTACACATGGGTGTTGAAGGATATTGAGCCGGAGCGCGACAAGGAGCGGAGCGACGAGTCAGATGAGGCGAGTACTCCGGACGTACAACTGACGACCTTCATCGACTGGAAGCAGCTCGCTGAATGGTACGCCAAACTTCAGGGCCAGCGCATGACCGTAGACGACCGTGTAAGCAAGCAGGCGATAGAAATCACGAAGGGCTCGACGACCCAGGAACAGAAAGCGCGGCGCTTGTATGACTTTGTCGCGCTCAACATCCGCTACGTGAGCATCTCGCTCGGCGTTGGACGATACCAGCCGCATGCGGCCGCCGACGTTCTCGCAAGTGGCTACGGCGACTGCAAGGATAAACACACGCTGCTCGCCGCAATGCTGAAAGCGGTGGGAATCCAGAGCTATCCGGTGCTGATTGACAGCTCGCGCAAGCTCGATAGCGACGAGCCATCGCCGGCCCAGTTCGATCACGTCATCACACTCGCGCGCGTGGGCGACAAGTTGACGTGGCTCGATACCACGCAAGAGGTAACGCCATACGGTTTGCTGCTTTATCAATTGCGAAACAAAGAGGCGGTCGTCGCTTCAGACGATGCGGAAGGCGGCGTGCGGCGAACGCCGGCCGACTCGCCGATCAAGACTTTTGTCCATTTTGTTTTGAATGGCAAATTGAGCGAGTATGGCGCGCTGGATGCGACGCTCGAATTCACTGCGCAGGGCGATCGCGATTGGCCGATGCGCGCTGGCTATCGCGATGTGCCGCAGGCGCAGTGGAAAGAGTTCACGAAAGCCGTTTCAGCGAGTTGGGGTTTGCCCGGAGACGTGGACGACGTGCAAATCGATCCGATCGAAGATACCTCGAAACCCTTTCACCTGAAATATCACTTGAAGCAAGACCAGTATTTTGTGGTGCCGTCGGCGAGCGTGGATTTCCGCCCGATCCCGCCGCTCGGAGTTCCGGCGCCGCGCGTCTCTGCGAAGGGGACCGACCCGATTGACATCGGTCCCGCCGGTGACATGGATTACAAGGTACGACTGGAATTCCCTGCGAATTACGAGGTCCACACGCCGCTGGCGGTTCAAATGTCGCGCGATTATGGCGAGTACTCATCGTCCTATACGTTAGGCCCTTCTGCGATGAAGATGAATGGCTCCGCAGCGAGTTCGGTCGTGCTGGAGGGCGAGCGCAAGCTAACGGTCAAGGTGAACGAGCTGCCGGCGGCGCGCCGCGCGGATTACGATTCGTTTTACAACATAACCCGCAGCAATGACGATCAACTGCTCTCTTGCACGATTGCGGCACCCTCTGGACAAACAGCGGAGGCCTCGAAGATGGAGGGCACGCCCGCCGAGTTGCACAAGGCAGGAGTTTCGGCGCTACAGAGCAAGGATTATCGCGGGGCAATCGACCTGTTGAAACGGGCGGTCGATGGCGACGCGAAGCTGAAGGATGGCTGGTACGATCTGGGGCGCGCCTATGCAGGCGCAAACAATCCCACCGACGCGATCGGCGCATTTCGCAAGCAGATTGACGAAGACCCAAATCACAAGCTCGCAAATCTTGAGCTGGGCGTTGAGCTGCAACAAATGGGGAAGACCACAGAGGCACTCGGCGCCTACAGAAAGCAGATTGAGATCGCTCCCTATGAGAAGGAGTCGCACAAGGATCTCGGCCTGCTTTTAGCACAGATCGGCAAGGATGCTGACGCGCGCACCGAACTCGAGGCGGCCGCGGCGATACCTCCGGATGATCCTGAAACCAAACTGGCGCTCGCGCAAGTGTACGGACGGCTCGGCGACACCGCGAAGTCGCAGGCACTGATGAAAGGCCTGACGGGAAGTGCGGGCGGTGATACCGGCGCTGACATTTTTGCCGCGGCTCTAAAAGATGACATTGATCCGGCGCAAACCGAGAATGATGCGCAGCAGGTGCTTTACGATATTGGTGGCCAATTCGATTCGGGCGAGTTTGACCGGCTCGGTCCATCTGCGTTTTCGGCAATGCGACTGGTAGCGCTGGGCTGGGCGCGCATGGGGTGGGCGAAGTATCTGCGCGGAGAAAACCTGGCTGCGATGCAGTTTCTGAATTCGGCGTGGTCGTTGAGCCAGTCGGGAGCCGTCGCCAACCGGCTTGGACAGGTCTATGAAAAGCAAGGCCAAACCGACAAAGCAGTGCACATGTACGCGCTCGCCGTGGCAGCGGGCGGCGCGACCGCTGGCGATTCGCGGGCGCGTTTGACGAAGCTGGTGACCGATCCACCCGCCGCGCAGAGAGAAATTGCCGACGCGACGAAAGAGTTGCCGCAGTCGCGCACGGTAAAATTAGGCCAACTGAAGTTGAGTGCTATCACAAATAAGCAAGTTTCGGCAAAATTCAATCTGGTGTTTGACAGCTCGCCGCAGCCCGAGCGCGCCGAGTTCGTCGAAGGCGACGATAGCCTGCGCGCGGCCGGTGAGCCGATGCGCGACAAGGATTTCCCGGTACGCTTCCCGGACGCGTCGTCGATCAAGATCGTGCGGCGCGGCGAACTGACGTGCGATGCTGCGGGGTGCGCGATTGAGTTGCTGCCGATTGAGAGCAACTAATTTGATCGCCGAGCGTAAGGCAAGAAAAGACTGACGACTTCATTCGAAGGAGAAGATGGATGTCTGATTTGAACGACACAGTTACGTCGAGCCTGGGGACGCGATACACGAAACTTGCCAGCTGGCTGCACGAACTCGCGGCGCCCCTGAGCGACGAACAGTTCTGGACAAAGCCGTTTCCATTTGGAAACAGTTTTGGCCATCTCGTCTTGCACCTCACCGGGAACTTGAATTACTACATCGGGGCTCAGCTCGCGGCGACCGGTTATGTTCGAGATCGTCCGAGGGAGTTTTCAGAGGCGTCACGACCTCCGAAAGAGGAAGTTCTGAAGAAGTTCGACGAGGCGATCCGAACTGTGCTGAAAGCCATTCGCAGCCAGTCGGCGAAAGGCTGGTCGACGCCGTACTCGGCAACAGGTGTGGATGCGAAGACAAACTTCGAAATAGTGCTGCAATGCGCGACGCACCTGCATTATCACATGGGGCAGATGATTTATTTGACCTTCCAGTTGAAGAGAGCCTGAGCCAGAGCGCAGTGCTACGGGCGAATCCCCGCCCCATGCTGCCCTGCCGCTGGCTTTCTTCTGGAACCGATTACAATTTCCTTGCGTATCCGTCAAACAGTAACGATCCGATGGGGAGCGGTCTGCTCGCCCAACGAAACGATTTCTGGAGTCAATGTTATGCGATACCTTATTTGTGCACTCGTACTCGGCCTGCTCGCCGGGACCGTTTTCACCACTCCCATGTCCGCCGCCAACTCATCCCCGGCCTCGTCACCTTCCGCGAGTCCCGCCGATCTCGAAGGCCGGCGCAAAGCGCTGAATGACCTGCTGGCTGAGCAGTGGGAATACACCATGCGCACCAGCCCGCTCTACGCTTCGATTCTCGGCGACAAGCGCTGGAACGATCAAATCGACGATTTCTCGCAGGCGGCGATTGACGACAATCTCGTGCAGACGCAACGTTTTCTGACGCGCTTCGAAGCGATCGACACGACCGGATTCCCCGACCAGGAGGTTTTGAACAAGGAACTCATGGTACGCGATCTGAAAATGGGTCTAGAAGGCGGGCGCTTCAAGCCCTGGGAGATGCCCGTCAATCAATTTAACGGCATTCACATCGACGCTCCGCAGCTCGTCAGCGTGCTCTCGTTCGCCAGCGTGAAAGATTATGAAGATTACATCTCGCGCTTGAAGCAAATACCACGCCTCTTCGACCAGACCATTGTCCAGATGCGCAAAGGCATGGCGGAAGGGCTGATGCCGCCGAAGATCCTGCTCGAGCAAGTGGTGACGCAGGCTGACGGAATTGCCAAGACCGTGCCGGACAAGAGCCCGTTTGCGCATCCCTTCGACCAATTTCCCGATGCTGTCCCCGAAGCAGATCGCAAGCGGCTGCATGATGCGGGAATCGCTGCCATTCGCGATTCGATCATTCCCGCGTATGTAAATTTCACGGCTTTCGTCCGCGATGAATATGCCCCGAAAGGCCGCACCGAACCTGGGGTCTGGGCGCTTCCCGATGGCCCGGAACGCTATGCATTTCGAGTTAAGGAATCGACCACGACCGACTTGACGCCGGAAGAGATCCACCAGATCGGCCTCGAACAGGTAAAGGAAATCGAGGGCCGCATGCTGGGAGTTGCTCAGAAGCTCGGCTATCCGGATTTGAAGACTTTTTATGCGGCGATCAAAGCCGATCCTAAGTTGCATCCGCACTCGCGCGAAGAGATTCTCGATCTTTATCGCAAACACATCGACGAGATGTACACCAAGCTGCCGGATTTATTCGGGCATCTGCCCAAAGGCCGTCTCGACGTGATGCCGATTGAAGAATTCCGCGAAAAAGAAGCTTCGACACATTACGTTGAGGGCTTGCCCGACGGATCGCGCAAAGCGCACGTCATGGTGAACACCGGCGATTTTGAGCACCGGACGACGCTCGACATCGAAACGACCGCCTATCACGAGGGAGTCCCTGGCCATCATCTCCAGATCTCCATCGCGCAGGAGTTGCCGTCGCTACCACCGTTCCGGCAGCACGAGTTCTATACAGCCTACGGCGAGGGATGGGCGCTTTACTCTGAACGCCTCGGCGAGGAAGTGGGCTTCTACAAAGACCCATACAGCTTTTACGGTCATTTGCAGGATGACATGCTGCGCGGAATCCGCCTCGTGGTCGACACCGGCTTCCACTACAAACATTGGTCGCGGCAGCAGGTTGTGGATTACTTCCACGAACATTCCGCGATCGACGAGCCGGAAGTACAGAGCGAGACCGATCGTTACATGGCGTGGCCCGCGCAAGCTCTCGGCTACAAGATCGGCCAGCTGGAAATCCTGAAGCTAAGGCAATATTCAAAAGATCAGTTGGGCTCAAACTTCGACATACGTGCATTTCATGATGAGGTGCTCAGCGGCGGCGCGCTGCCCCTCGATGTTCTCTCGGATCGTATCCACACATGGGTCGCGCAGGAAAAGGCACAACTGGCGCCGGCGGGGGGAAGTTCGAAGGCCAGTCCGAGTCAGAACTGAGCGTACTCGCGGAGTATCATGGCGGTATGACGTTGCAGGATCATGACGCCGAGCGCGCCCGTCTGGCGGATGTGTATTCCGCGATGAGCAACGAAGAGCTCAGCAGAATTGCAGAGAGCGGTGACGAATTTAGCGCCGCGGCTCAGGAAGCGCTCCTGGCCGAGACCTCGAGGCGCGGCCTCGCACCGGCGATCGTCGCGCCACCTGGCGAGGATCGCGCGGAATTCGATGAGTTCGTGACTCTGCGTCAATTCCGCGATCTTCCCGAAGCCCTGCTGGCGAAAAGCACTCTTGAGTCGGCGGGAATTGAAGCGCTTCTCGCCGATGACAACATGATCCGCCTCGATTGGTTCTATTCCAATCTTCTGGGCGGAATCAAATTGAAGGTTCGCGAGAAAGACGCCGAAGATGCGAACCAGATTCTGAACCAGCCCATTCCTGAATTTTTAGACGTTGAAGGCCTCGGCGAGTACGAGCAACCGAAGTGTCCGCGGTGCCAATCCCTCGATGTCAGCTTTCAAGAACTAAACAAGGCCCTTTCCTACGGCTCCGCTTATCTGGGCATTCCAATTCCCGTTCACAACAAGGCATGGACATGCCATGCATGCGCCAACCAGTGGGAAGAGGAGAGTGTCAGTTCTCCCGAGAGCCAAAGCGGAGCAAGTTCATAGTTTCAGCGAAGGCCACCTTTAACGCCGCGATTTATAATCGCCACCAGTGCGCCGATTCTTTAGCATCGTGCTGTTGACGCTCGTCCTGCTGACCGTGGCGCTCGTCTCTGCGCTGACCGCGATGCGGCTCGCCATTCATGGGCGCGAAGTCGTAACGCCGAAGGTGGTGGGCATGAGTC